>JANPJV010000182.1:0-6301 GCA_031425695.1 Rhodanobacteraceae bacterium
TGCGCTGCGCGCGGACGCCGTTGATCTTCTGGAGAAGCGTCCGCGCACAGCGCAGACCCACCAAAGGCTGGTCAATCTCAGCTGTTCCAAGGCACCATCCGGCGCAACCTGACCTACCAAAGCGATGCCAAGCGCGTAAACTCTCGCGCCTGTTGCTGGCCGAGCCAGCCTCCCGTTGCCCCCCGGAGTATGTCCAATGATGTTCACGCGTCGCCTGTTGGCTGTGGCAATCCACGGTGTGCTGGTGCTGGGCCTGGCCAGTTGCATGAGCTCCGGCGACAAGCGCGAGCTTGCCGATGTGGAAGAGCACGACGAGAAGGATCCGCAACTCGTCGCCGACATGGGCAACTACTGGAGCAATCGCGCGACCTATCCCACCGGACACTTCAATCCCAAATGGATGTATGACGCGGCCCAGGTCGCCGCGCGCGTCTCGGCCGACCTGCCAGAAGGCGTCGCGTCCGCGCGCAAGGCCGGAACCGCATTGCCGCCCAACGTGTTCACGCCACTCGGCCCGCGGCCGCTCGGCAGCGGTGGCGGCGTCTCCGGCCGCGCGAATGTCGTCCTCGGCCACCCCACCAACTCGGCGATCGCCTGGATGGGCTCTGACGGTGGCGGTGTCTGGAAGACGACCAATTGCTGCGATGCCAACACCACCTGGCGTAACACGACCGACGTCGCGGCGGGTCTCGAGGCGATCCAGAACAGCGCGATCGGTGACCTCACTCTCGATCCCAACAACCCCGACGTGCTGTACGCCGGCACCGGCGACCTGCGCTTCGGCTCATTTTCCTTCGGCAGCAACGGCGTGCTGAAATCGGTCGACGGCGGGGAGAGCTGGACGGTCAAGGGCGCGGATGTGTTCAACCCGTTCTACCCGCCCAACACCAACCTGCCGCCGCAATACCAGGCGATCGGCAAAGTCGTGGTCGACCCGAACAATTCGAACATCGTGATCGTCGGCGTCAAGACCGGGATTTATCTTTCCTACAACGGCGGCGACGACTGGACGGGTCCGTGTTTGACCAACGCGTTCTCCACGCAACGCCAGGACATCACTGGTCTGGTCGCTACCGACATGGGCGCAACCACGCGCCTCGTGGCTGCCGTCGGCACCCGCGCGTTTGCGACCGCCGTGCAGGTTGGCCTCGATCAGAACGGAGCCAACGGCGTCTATCGCGCGACCGTTCCGGCGAGTGGTTGTCCCACCGGCTGGGAGACCATTTCGCGGCCGGACAATGGCTTTCCCGCGGGGACCGCGCAGGGCTCGCCGGTGCTCCCGGGACCCGGCAATCCGCTGGGGCGCGTGGACATTGCGGTCGCGCCCTCCAATCCGAGCGTGATGTACGCGCAGGTTGCTGTCCCAAACAACAGCTCGACCATTCTCGGCGTCTGGCGCAGCACCAATGGTGGCGACAGCTGGACGCAGCAGATCGGCAACGTCCCGAACTCCGGCACGCAGAGCTGGTACAACGCCGGCATGAACGTGAGCCCGACCGATCCCAATACGGTGATCCTGAGCGCTTTCCGCACGTTCCGCTCAATCACCGGGGCCGACGCATTCACCAGCATGGGCAGCGTGCCGCACGTCGACCATCATGGCCGTGGCTTCGTGGCCAATGATCCCAACCGTTTGCTGATCGGTACCGATGGCGGCGTGTACTACACGGGCAATGCGTTGGCCGCAGCGCCGACGTGGGTCTCGTTGAATGCGACCATCAATACGATCGAGTTCTACTCCGGCGGTATTTCCCCGAATTTCAACACCGCGGCCAACGTCAGCGCGGTCGGTGGTGCGCAGGATAATTCCTGCATGGTCTCGACCTGGCCCGCCGCCAACATCGGTGCCCAGTCCTGGGCAGTTCGCAATGGCGGCGACGGCTTCTGGAGCACGATCGAACCGATCCTGCAGCAGCGCTGGTACTACTCCAGCCAGAACGGCAACATCGTCGCGACCACCACGGCCACGGGTGGCCTCGGCAGTTCGTCGGCGAGCAGCGTCTCGCCGCCGTGGAGCGCCGACACCAAGAGCTTCGTCACCAACTTCGATCTGTACCGCTTCGGAGGGGAAAACACCGGCTGCCCTGCGGCGACCGGCTGTGGCCGCATCATCGCCGGCAGCAACCGGGTGTGGGAATCGATCACCGGCGGCGTCGGCGGTGCCTGGATCCCCGTCAGCGGCGTCCTCACCAAGCCAAACTCGCCGCTGCTCGATCGCGCCTTCATCAACCAGGTGGCCTATGCGGTCAACACGCCCACGGTGGCGATGGCTGGCACCAACGACGGCAACGTCTGGTTCGGGTTCAACCTGGGGCTGAACACCGCGGGTACGGCACGCTGGCAAAACGTGACGCTCGACAATGCCGTGCTGCCCAATCGCTTCGTGCTCGATGTCGCAACCGATCCGGTCGACCCGCAGGTCGGCTATGCGGTGATGGCCGGTTTTGACCAGAACACGCCGAGCACGCCGGGCCATGTGTTCCAGGTGAAGTGTGCGGCTGACTGCAGCCAGGACGCGCACGTCACCTGGCGCAACGTCTCCGGAAACCTGCCCAACATTCCGGTCAACAGCGTGATCGTCAACCCGCATCGGCCGACGCAAGTGTTCGCCGGCTCTGACTGGGGCCTGTATTTCACCGACAACGTCGAAGCCAATCCGGTCGTCTGGCAGAAGCATGTCGGACTGCCGAACGTGATGATCTGGGACATGACCATCGATCGCGGATTCACCACGCTGGCTGTGTGGACGCGCTCGCGCGGCGCATGGGTGTGGCCGCTGCCGACTTCCGACGGTCCGCTTTTCAGTAACGGCTTCGAATGATCCGAGGCGGCCCCGTGGCACGGCTGTTCAGTATTTTGGCACTGACGGCCGCGCTGCTGGGCTGCAGCGCCACCAAGCATCACCGCGCCGACGGCCTGGCCGCTGCAAGCGGTCTCGGGCGCGGGGCAACGGTGCTGCTGGTCGAGCCCGACATCCAGCTCAGCGAGTTGCTCGCGAGCGGTGTGCAGGAGCCGCGGCTCGATTGGACGCAGGCGGCGCGGGTGCATGTCGATCAGGCGATCGATGCAGCGCTCGCCGAACGCGAGGCCCGGGTCGCCCGTTTCGTCGAAGCGGCCGCTCCGGAGCTCCGGGAACGCCAGCGCCAGCTGATCCTTTTGAACGGTGCCGTCGGCACCAGCATCCTGCTGCACCGCTATGTCGGGAACACACTGCCGCACAAGGGCGAGAGCTTTGACTGGACGCTCGGGCGCGGAGCGCGTGCGCTCGATGAGAAGGCGCGCTATGCGCTGTTCGTGTTCCTGCATGACAGCTATGCCACCGGCACCCGCAAGGCGCTCGCGGCGGGGCTGATGCTGGTCGGTGTCGGCGTCTCGCTCGGCCAGCAAGTGGGCTTCGCCTCGTTGGTGGACCTCGAGGATGGTCGCGTCGTCTGGTTCAACCTGCTGAGCGCGCAGAGTGGCGATCTGCGCAATCCGACCGATGCGGCTGCGGCGGTCGCGCAGTTACTGGAGGGGGTGCCGCTATGAGGGCGCGCTCCTTTTTTGACGCAAAGGAACGCAAAGGGGTAAAGAGAGGGACGCAAATAAGAGCGGCGTTCAGATGGGTTCCGGCCGGAATCACTTTGCGTCCCTTTGCTCACTTTTGCGTTCCTTTGCGTCAAATAATCCTGTTGCTACTGGCGATCCTGTTGCTATCCGCCTGTGCCAAGCGTTCGCTTGAACCCCAGGACGCGGCTCCTCCAGCCCCGGACGCAGCAAGCGATGAAGCGGGCCTGCTGATGCAGATGGACCGCTTCGAAGAGGACCTCAAGGTCTCGCCCGACCGCTTGCGAGATCCCAAGCTCGAGGCCTACCTCAACGAGCTTACCTGCCGTGTCGCCGGCGAACACTGCCCGCAGTTCCGCGTCTACATCCTGCGCCAGCCGTTCTTCAACGCTGCGGTCGGCCCCAACGGCATGTTGCTGATCTGGAGCGGCCTCCTGCTGCGCGTCGAGGATGAGGCGCAGCTCGCCTTCGCCATCGCGCACGAGATTGGCCACTACCAGCAGCGGCACACCCTCGAACGCTGGCGCAAGCTCAAGTCGACCAGCAACGTGGCGATGGCCCTGCAGGTCATGACCGCCGGCATCGGTGTCGGCCTGGTCGGCGCTGCTGCGGGGCTCGGCGCCAACGGCGCGCTGTTCGCTTTCAACCGCGACCAGGAACGCGCCGCCGATGATTTTGGCCTCGACCGCTTGGCGGCACTCGGCTACGACGACCGTCGCGCGGGTGCGCTCTGGGGAGCGGTATGGGACGAGGAAAGGGTCCGCGAGAAAGAACTGCTGTCGTCGATCTTTGCATCGCATCCGCCGAGTGCGGAGCGTCGCGATCGCTTGAGCGCTGCGGCCCGGAGCGATACCGGCGAGCTTGGCAAGACCGCATTCGAGCAGGCGGTCAGCCACCTGCGACAAGGCTGGCTGGACGACGAGATCGGCCGCCGGCATTACGCCCAGACCGAGGTCTTGCTGACGCGCCTCGAAGGCCTCGGTTTCGAGCCAGGTACGATCGCCTATGCGCAGGCCGAGATGTACCGCCGCCGCGCCCGTACCGGCGACCTCGAACGCGCGCTCCGCGCCTATCAGCGTGCGGTGACGAGCGATAACGCGCCGCCGCTGGCATGGCGCGGACTCGGCCTGGTGCTGCGCCAGCTCAAGCGCGACGAGGAAGCGCAGGCACCACTGCGCGAGTACCTGCAACGCGCACCCGACGCCGAGGACCGCGCCATGATCGAGAGCTGGCTACGATGACAGCGCGTGCTGTCTTTCCACGCTTCTCAAGTGGGTCCGGACCTTGTCCGGACGCCCTTCATCTCAGCTCACGAGCGTCCGGACCTTGTCCGGACCCACACAAGAACCGCAGGCCTGCCGCGCTTCTTCTCCTCCTCATCGCCTTGCTCGCCGGCTGCGCCTCGCCAGTCATCCGCCCAGGCCGCCACTCCATCGACGGCCTCGAAGTCTCGACACCGGTCGCCTGGAGCGCGCAGGGCAAAGCCGGACAGCGGCTATGGACGCGCGACGGGCCGCTGCTGAACGCCCTGCGCATCTTTACCGACATTGCACCCGGCGAGCCCGTCTTCCGCGGCCGCATGCGCGGACCAAAGGACGAGGGAACGCGCTTCCGCTTAGGCTTAGGTGCCGTCGAGATCGAGGAACTGATCGTCGAGGCACTGCGCGCCGGCGGCCTCCGCAACGTGCACGCAACCGACCTCCGCCCCGCCCGCCTCGATGGCAAGCCCGGCCTGCGCTCCGAAATCAGCTGCGACTCATCCACCGGCTTGCATTACCGCGGACTGCTCCTCGCCGAGGGCGAAGACGGCTCGCTCAGCTTCCTGCTCTACCTGGCACCCGCCGAGCACTACTTCGACAACGGCCGCGCAGCGGTAGAGAAGATTTTCGCAAGCGCGGCGGAGTAGCCAATCCCTTAAACGAAATCGACGGGTTATCTATTCATGGTCGCCAGCGCCCGCGCCACCGCAATGCCGCGCAACCAGAACTGCCCCATCTCCTTCGCCTTGTCGACCAGGCTCTCGACCTGGCCCACGGCGCGGTTGAAGCTCGAGCCCACCGCCATCACCTGGCGCGTCCATTGCTCCGAACCGTAGTCCAGACGACCCAGGATCGCTGGTGGCGGACCGGTGATCGAACCGCGCTTGTCGGGGCGGATCTGGCGGCCGGTGTAATCGACCAGCGCCAAGTATTCGGACTGCGAGACGGACAGCACGCAAAAGCCGCGCAGGCCGGCGATCGGCGCCAGCGGCTGAGCCGCGACATCAGGCTTCTTCTCGATGGCCGCAATGCGTCGTTTCGCGCTCGTGTGGTGCGAGGCATCCAGCGAATCGCAGAGCTTCGCGCGAACCGGATTGAGATCGACATAGGCCATCGCGGAAAGCACCGCCGCCTCATCAAGCAGTGCCTGGCACTTGAACCGCCCTTCCCAGAAGCGGCCTTTGCACGAGTCTTCGCGGTTCGCCCTCTTGGCGATCGGCTCGGACAGGCAGCGCATGAACCACGACAAATCCGCCAACCGCTCACGCAGAACGTTGATCCGCTCAGCATTGCCCGCCAGCACCTCAGCACGTATCTCGAGGTCCTGCTCCTTGCGCGGAAACAGGCGTATCCAGCGCGCCGCGATCTCCTCGGCCTTCCAACTGGCGACCACCTCCGGCAACGTCTGCACCACCACGTGCAGATGATTGCTCATCACCGCATAGCCCCAGATCGATACCGAAAAGATCTCGGCCAGTTCGTGCAGCCGATCTTCC
>JANPJV010000183.1:0-27242 GCA_031425695.1 Rhodanobacteraceae bacterium
ATCGAACGAAGGCTTGCACCTCGGCCCCGCTCGATCATGATCACCGCTCGATCCTCCACACTCAAATGCCGATAACTTTCTCTCATCACAACACCCTACCTCATCAAGGGTGTTGCACTTGGTAGTTGAGTCTGCCAAGTCCATATCCTACCAGCGGCATCGAGTTTAAACTCGGCAACGGTGAAGTTGTCCCATTGCATGTCCAACAGAATATGGCCGTCACGTTCATTCAGCAAAATCGGGAGACACTTCGGCATCTCGCCAACTTTCGGGGGGTCACGCATTGTACATTGGGGCTCGAGTATATTGAGCGACTTGAGGAAAATGTCATTGGCTTCTGCATGAGCGTCTCTAACAGGTTGATGAGCCATCTAGTGGATATTGGTTTTGAGCTAACTCATTATGTCACCCTGGAGCGTGAGTATTTCGCCGGTGAGGCCTAACTAAATGTTCAAGCCGACCGCTGTCCCACCAGTTCGCACTTACCAACGCTGTCGCGCAGCGGCGGCTTAACATGGCGTTAGGCGTTTCAGTAGTGGTACCGCAACTGGGCGAGGAGTAGGGAGTCGTTCTCAACCTTGTAGACCATTCGATGCTCCTCATTGATTCGGCGGGACCAAAAGCCGGAGAGAGCGTGCTTTAACGGTTCAGGTTTTCCCGTCCCTGTGTACGATGTTCGCATTGTCTCGTTGATGAGGCGGTTGATCCGCACAACCATCCGCCGATCTTGCTCTTGCCAATACAGATAGTCTTCCCATGCTTGATCTGAGAAGATCAGCCTCACTTGCTGAGTTCTCGCTCGGTGTCTTCGCCGGCGCCAAGCTGTGCTGTGGCGGCTAGCAATCGCTTGGCGTTGGCTGGACTCCTCAGCAGGTACGCGGTCTCTTCAAGGGCCTGGAAGTCCTCGAGAGACAGCATCACAACTGACTGTTCGCCGTTGCGCGTGATGATGAGCGGTTCATGGTCGTCGCACACACGGTCCATGGTCTTGGCCAAGTTGGCGCGTGCTGCTGAGTAGGTGATCGCATCCATAGTCTTTCGCCTTGCAAAGTGGATCACTGTACAACAACGCGTACATATCGTCAAGGCAGGAAACGCCTAACTAAATGTTCAAGCCGACCGCCGTCCCACCAGTTCGCACTTACCAACGCTGTCGCGCGGCGGCGGCTTAACATGGCGTTGGACCTCTTAAGAGCCGTCTGTCGCTGAGCGGGCAAGAAGCGCGGTCTGTCTCAATCCTTGAAAAAGAGAATGGGACTTTCGCTGAAGCGGGTGGTAACAGCGGTTTCTCGCTGAAGCGGGTAGGAGAGCAGTTTTTCGCTGGAGTGGGAGGGAAGAGCAGAATTTCGCGGAAGCGTGTAGGAAGAGCAGTCTTTCGCCGAGGCGTATAGGAAGAGCAGTCTTACGCTAAAGCGGGATAGGTGGGGCAGTCTTTCGCTGAGCTTGGTAGGAAGAGCAGACTTTCGCTGAAGCGGGGGCGGGTGGAGCAGCCTTTCGCTGAGCTCGGTGGGAAGAGCAGGCTTTCGGCGGATTGGGTAGGAGCGGTTCTGCTTTTGTGCTTATATGTCAGTTACTTAAGAGCGTTCCGGCAGAGAGGTCCAACTAGATGTTCAAGCCGACCGCCGTCCCACCAGTTCGCACTTACCAACGCTGTCGCGCGGCGGCGGCTTAACATGGCGTTAGACCTTGGTACCGCAACTTCAAACTTGAGCGGAGCCCATGGCGACGAAGAACAAGAAAGTTCAAGCTGTAAAAGCGCTACTTGACGGAATGATGCATGAGATTGCGTTTGTGAAGAAGCGCACGTACGAGGAGTGCACGGGCGTAGTTCATGACGTCTACTCACGGGATCATCCAAATGGTGAAGTTGTATTAGCAATCGGATGCGCTTATAGCAACAGCCGGAATCTGTTCATCTCTGCAAAAATTGGCCTTAACGTTCCGTTGCTCATTGATCTGCTTGACGATGTAAAGCTGGGACTCTCCCGCGATCTCGCAAATAACCAAATTTTATTGAGTTGGGGAATTTCCGATACCTGCGCAGAAGGATTCGACCCATCGCCGGAGAGGCCAGGTACTGAGTTTGTACTGTCCGATCCTCTTGAGAGTTCTGAACTTCAATTCCTGCAGCTTAAGGTCCCATTGTGGATAAATCAGGTTGAAGCCTACCTGCATGCTCGTCCACTCTACGACTTCTATAAATACCACAACTACATCGACCAATCTGGCCGATGGCGAGAAATGGTTGCAATTCTCAAGATATTGGCTGGAGAAAGGTATGTGGGAAATCAGCTTCTTCTAGACCTAAAGGCTGAGGCGGCTGGCGAGCGCCCGCCGATGGGTACCGAATGGTGGGCTAAGGTTTACGTGCTCAAGAAGAACGAAGCGGAACATGCCTTTCAGACGGAATTGTACTCTGCTGTGCATGCTGCGGATGGGAAGGGAATTTATGGAGCAACGAGCACGTTCAATGATGCCCGGAGCAAATTTGAGTGGTGATGAAACCAAGGTCTAACTAAATGTTCAAGCCGACCGCCGTCCCACCAGTTCGCACTTACCAACGTCGTCGCGCGGCGGCGGCTTAACATGGCGTTAGGCCTCATGCTGTGGCGTCGTTAACAATTGGAGAACTATGGACGCGCCGAAGCTCCAACCAGACGATGTCAAGCGGGTGTTGAGGACGGCGCTTTCTGCGTCGTTTAAGGAACTTGGATTTGCCCGAACGAAAGGTGCAATGGTAGGGTGGGTCCGCGCTAGTGGAAGTGAGTTCTTGTCGGCATTTTTTGTCTTGAACAGGTACGGGTGGTTTCCGGGTTACGGCTCGCATTTTAGCGTGCAGTTCCAAGTTGGATGCGTTCGCGCGCAGCGAACACCCATCAGTCCGGTGCAGTGCTCGAACGGGTGGGAGTCGACGATCCGGATGCAGAGGCCTGAATAGAGTCGATGGGACCGATCCAGATCGTGCCCGAAGATGGAAATCGCTTACCTGCATGTCGTCATCAACCACCTCCCGATCATGGGCGTGCCGATCGCGCTCGGCGTGCTGCTGCTCGGGGTCTGGGTGAGGGAAAGTTCGATCAAGCGGGCGGCCTTGCTGGCCTTCGTCGTCATCGGGCTGGTGACTATCGCCGTCTACTTGACGGGTGAGGGCGGCGAGGATTTCGTCGAGCGCATTGCCAGCATCAACGAGGAGGCAATCGAAGATCACGAGGAAATGGCAACGGTCGCACTGATTGCGGTCGAGGTGCTGGCCACCTTATCGTTACTGGTCTTCCTGGCGAGCGGCGGCATTTCGATGTTGGTGCGCCGGGCGATTCCGCCGGAACGGCATGTGCCGGGGCTGGGTGTGGCGCTGGTGGTGGTAGTGGCGGCGGTGACGTCGGGGATCCTCGGGTACACCGGCAAGCTCGGCGGGATGATCAGCCACACGGAGTTTTACTCGGCGCAGGCAAGCGCTGCTCTCGGCGGGGCTAAGGCAAAAAAAGACGCGGCAGAGGAAGCGGGAGAGGCTTCGGAGGAGGAAGACGAGGGTGGAAAGCGGCGGCGTCGCCGGGGCCGGGACCACTGAAAGGCGATTTAAAGCCATCGCGGCGCTAGCCGCTACGACCAAAATGCCGCAACCGATTGAACTAACAAGGGCTGCTTTCGACTTTGTGGGAGCAGCCATGGCTGCGATGCTTTGCTTTGTGGTCGCCTGGGAGCGAAGCTAAAGATCGCAGGCATGGCTGCTCAAAACAGCAAGGCCGCCCAGTTTGATGCGCGCATAGGCGCACCGACCGGGACGACCGGGACTCCCACGGAAGCATTGATCGGCGATCATCGTTTCACGCATCTGCGATGAGAGGCCCAGCATGGCTGCCGACCCGTTTTCTCTTCTGCTCCAACGTGCCCACCAGCACGCGGCCGAGTACCTTCAGCGGCTTCCGGAGCGTCCGGTGGTGCAGAGCGCCACGCGGGAGGAGTTGCTCAGCGCATTGCGTACGCCGCTTTCGGTCAGTGGCGAGCAGCCCGAGTCGATCCTCGACCTGCTGGGTGCACAGGCCCACGCTGGCACCACCGCCTGCGCGTCGCCGCGCTATTTTGGATTCGTGATCGGCGGCTCGTTGCCGGTCGCGCTCGCGGCCGACTGGATGCTCTCGAGCTGGGACCAGAACGCGGGCATCTACGTAATTTCGCCGTTGGTCTCGGTGCTTGAGGACGTTACTGCTGAGTGGCTGCTCGAGCTCTTCGACTTGCCGCGCGAGTCGGGCATCGGCTTCGTTACCGGCTGCCAGATGGCCAACTTCACCGCGCTGGCGGCCGCCCGCCATGCGGTCCTGAAACGCGCGGGCTGGGACGTCGAGGCCGACGGCCTTTACGGCGCTCCGCGCGTAAACCTGATTGCGTCAGTCGAGTCGCACGTCACCATCGATGTGGCTGCGCGCTATCTCGGTTTCGGGACGCGGCCGATCCGGCGTGTCGAGAGCGACGGGCAGGGGCGCATGCGCGTCGAACATCTGCGCACGCTGCTGGCCGCGGTCGAAGGTCCGACGATCGTTTGCGCGCAAGCCGGAAACGTCAACACCGGGGCGTTCGATCCATTGGCGGAAATCGGCGAGCTGACGCGTGCGCAGGGCGCCTGGCTGCATGTCGACGGCGCCTTCGGACTCTGGGCGCGCGCCAGCGTGGACCGGCGCCCGCTCGCCGACGGCATCGAGCTTGCCGACTCGTGGGCGACCGATGCGCACAAATGGCTCAACGTTCCATACGACTGCGGCGTGGTCATCGTGCGTGATCGCGACGCCCATCGCGCGGCCATGTCGTCGACCGCCGCGTACCTGATCCAGACCCGCGGGCCAGAGCGCGACCCGACCGACTGGGTGCCTGAATTCTCGCGGCGCGCGCGCAGCGTGCCGGTCTACGCCAGCCTGCGCGCACTCGGCCGCGCCGGTGTCGCGGATCTCATCGATCGCGGCTGCGCTCGCGCACGGCAGTTCGCGCAGTTGCTTGCAGCTCAGCCTGGCGTGCAGGTCCTCAACGACGTCGTCCTCAACCAGGTTCTGGTGCGATTCGCCGACGACGACGAAACCACGCGCCGCGTCGTCACCGGGGTGCAGGAGGAGGGCACTTGCTGGCTCAGCGGCACGGTCTGGCACGGCAGGGCGGCGATGCGCATCTCGGTCTCCAATTGGGCGACGAGCGAAATGGATGTGGAGCGCAGTGTGGAGGCGATCTTGGGGGTGTTTGCGCGTTCATGACGCGAGTGCGGGCCGCGCGTCCAGCAAGATCAAAGCGTCCGCGCGCAGCGCAGACCCACCGCCAGCAAAAACCAGAAGCGTCCGCGCGCAGCGCAGACCCACCACCAGCAAGATCAAAGCGTCCGCGCGCAGCGCAGACCCACCGCCAGCAAAATTAATAGCGTCCGCTACCGCAGCAGTTTGCGTACCCGCGCCTTGCCGAGCACATTCACGGCGACCGACCACAGTACGATCCATAGGTCAAGGGTGGGGCCGCGGTGGTGGCGGTAGAGGCGGTCGAGGCCGCGGGTCCAGGCTGAGCCGATGCCGCCGAAGAGTTGCGCGAGGCCGGTCATGCCGGGGCGGATGGCGAAGCGTGGGTCGTGCGCGGGGCCGCACCAGTGCAGGCGGGTGAGGTCGGCTGCGGTCAGCGGTCGCGGTCCAATCCAGCTCATTTCGCCGCGCAATACGTTGAGTGCCTGCGCGGTTTCGTCGAGGCCACTCTTGCGCAGCCACGCACCGACGCGGGTGACGCGTTCGTTGCGCATGCTCCGGAATTTGCAGATCGAAAACGGTTGTCGGTCACGGCCGATGCGCTCCTGGCGGAACAACACGGGTCCGCCGTCATCGAGCTTGATCGCGACGGCAATCAGCGCAAACAGCGGCAGCAGCAGCGGGGTGGCGAGCACGCACGCGAGGAGATCGCCGGCGCGGTTCATTGAAGGAGCGACTCCCTTGGTGTCGTCGGCAGCGGCGGCTCGGCGGCCCGCTCGGGTCGATCGAGAATGCCTTCGAGCAAGGGCAGCATTCCCTTGAGCCGGCGGGTGCGGATCATCAGGTCCCACAGCGGCTCGAATTTCTTCCAGCCGGCGGCGTAGGCGAAGCGCCGCAGTCGATGGGGATAAGCGCCGCCACGCAGCGCCGCGCGGGCGATGTTCGACCAGCTGTAGAAGTCCCGGTAGGCGCGCCAGTAGCCACGCTCGAGCGCCTCGGTGCTCATGTGGCGCGGGGTGAAGACAGCCTGGCGGGTGTCATAGCGGCGCCAGTCGTTGTGCAGCAGCCGGCCTTCGGCTTCGATGCGGGCGTGGAAGGCGGTGCCGGGGTAGGGCGTCGCGACGTGGAAGGTTGCAGTCGTGAGCCCCTGGGTGACGGCCCACTCGACGGTGCGTGCGAATACGTCCTCGCGGTCGTCGTCGAGCCCGAAAACGAAGCTGCCATTGATGGCGACTCCGAGCGAGTGCAGGCGTTCGATTGCACACTGGTAGCTCTGGCGCAGGTTCTGGGTCTTGTTGGACGCCTTGAGGTTGGCGTCGGACAGGCTCTCGAAGCCGATGAAGATGCTGCGGAGGCCTGCAGCGGCAGCGTGCTCGATGGTGTCGCCGCGCAAGATTGCATCGACCGTGGAAGCGCCCTGGAACAGCCGGCCCATGCCGCGCATGCCGGCGAACAACGCCTGCGCAAAGCGCTGGTGGCCGAGCAGGTGATCGTCGAGGAAATAGAGATGGCGACCCGGCAGGCGCTCGATCTCGGCGAGCGCCGCATCCACGGTCTGCGTGTAGAAACCCTTGCCGCCAGCGAAGAACGCGTCCTTGTAGCAAAAGTCGCAGTGGTGCGGGCAGCCACGCGAGACCACGATCGAGTTGGGGACGAGGTACAGCGAGCGCTTGATCAGGTCGCGACGAATGGGCGGCACGCCCAGCAGGGTGCGCGCCTGGGCTACGTAGCGTGGCTGTGCGCGGCCGGCACGCACGTCGGCGAGCAGGCGGGGAAAGATCTCCTCGCCCGGCCCGCAGCAGACGATGTCGGCATGCAGTGCGGCCTCGTCCGGGAGCGCGGTGACGTGCAAGCCGCCGAGCGCAACGAGACAGCCGCGGGCGCGATAGCGATCGGCGATCTCGTAGCTGCGGTGGGCGTTGGTGATGTAGACCTGGATGACGACCAGATCGGGATCGTCGTCGAGGCGCAGCGTCTCGACATGCTCGTCGGAGAGGGTCAGCTGGTCATCGGGTTGGCAGTAGCCCGCGAGCGTCGCCAGGCCCAGGGGCGGGAACAGCGAGTATTTGATCGGCCGGAAGAACGGGCTGGTCGCTTCGGTCAGCGCGGGCAGGATGAAATGGATGCGCAGCGGACGGTGGATGCTCATGGCTTGCCACCTGCGCGCTCGACAGCGTGCAACGCACGCAGGCGCAGCGCCCGGATGATGTCGCGGCGCGCGCGCCGATTCTCGATGCCGGCGAGCGCAGTAAAGTAGTCGAGCAGGTCTAAGGCGCGCATGCGCGCGCGCGACTCCCGCCGCTCCGAAGCGACACCATCCGGTCCCCTGGATTCACCGTTGCGACGCATCACCGCTCCTTATCATCGGGAGCAGTGTCTGCCTGCCATGTGTGGTGAATATGAGGCGGGCGCGAAGTAAAGGGGCGGAGGCTGAATTGCTCTCGTAGGTCATCTTGCGCCCGCAGGGCGCTACGTGATGGCACTTCGCGGGTCAGTGTCAAGTAGCCCGCTGGCGCGGGCAACATGACCTACGGCGGCGCGTCAAAGCAGCGCCGTCTCACCCACCCAGCAAAGCCCTATCCTCGGCACCCAACGGAGGTGCCATGCCACGGATTCTGCTGGTCGAGGACGAGGGTGCGATTGCGCAGACGGTCGAGTTCGCGCTGCGCGCGGATGGCTTCGAAACGGTGCATGCGCTGACCGGTCGCGATGGCTTGCGCCAAGCGGCGTCGACTCGCTTCGATCTCGCCATCCTCGATGTCGGCCTGCCGGACATTGGCGGCTTCGCGTTGTGCCGGGAGCTGCGCCGGGATCGCGACCTGCCGGTGATCTTCCTGACTGCGCGGAATGCAGAAGCCGAGCGCGTGCTCGGCCTGGAAATCGGTGCCGACGATTACGTCGCCAAGCCATTCTCGCCGCGCGAACTGGTGGCGCGCGTTCGCGCGGTGCTGCGGCGCAGCCGTGGCCCGCAAGTTGGCGGCGGGTTCGAGCATGATGTCGAGGGCCATCGCGTGTTCTTCCGCGGGAAGCTGCTCGACCTGACCCGCTACGAGTACGGATTGCTGGCGGCCCTGCTGCAGCGACCGGGCGCGATCCTGTCGCGCGAACAGCTGATGAGCCGCGTCTGGGGCGGCGACAGCGAGAGCTCGGATCGCACCGTCGACACCCACATCAAGACCCTGCGCGCCAAGCTCAAGGAGATCGACGCCGACGCTGATCCGATCCGCACGCAGCGTGGCCTCGGCTACTCGCTCCAGGTGGATTGACGCCGATGCGGATCGGCCTGCGCATCCTGCTCGGCTACTTCGCGATCGTCGCGCTGGCGGCGCTGCTGCTCACGCAGGTGTTCGTCGCCCAGGTCAAGCCGGGCGTGCGCCAGGCGCAGGAAGACACGCTGGTCGATGCCGCCAATGTGCTTGCCGAGCTCGCCACTGACGACCTCATCGCCGGGCAGATTGCCGAGGGCCGATTCGCCACCCGCGTGCGGGGCATGAATGCACGCGATCCGGGTGCGGCGATCTGGGGCTTCAACAAGCGTGACACCAACTACCGCGTCTACGTGACCAACGCCGCCGGAGTGGTCGTCTTCGACAGCAGCGGTCGCGACGTCGGCGCCGATTACTCGCGCTGGAACGATGTGCATCGCACCTTGCGCGGCGAGTACGGCGCACGCTCGACAGCGGCCGATCCCACGGACCCCGACTCAACGGTGATGCATGTCGCCGCGCCAATCCGCAACGACGCCGGGCAGATCATCGGCGCGCTCACTGTGGCCAAGCCGAACCGTGTCATTGCTCCGTTCATCGAGCGCAGCCAGGGCATCGTGCTGCGCTGGGGTGTCGTGCTGCTTGGCGTGGCATTGCTGATTGGCGTGGCGGCGGCGACCTGGCTGTCGCGCCAGCTCGGGGCGCTGCGCCGCTATGCGCAGGCCGTGAGTGCCGGTGAGCGCGCCAGCCTGCCGCGCTCGGCGGGCGAATTTGCCGAGCTCGGTGCGGCGCTCGAAAACATGCGCGCGCAGCTGGAGGGCAAGCAGTACGTCGAGCGCTACGTGCAAGACCTGACCCATGAGATGAAGAGCCCGCTCGCGGCCATCCGCGCCAGCGCCGAGCTCCTCGAGCAGCCCTTGCCGCCGGCTGACCAGGCGCGATTTGCCGGCGTCATCCACGCGCAAAGCGAACGGCTGGCACTGATGATCGACCGCATGCTCGCGCTGGCCGCTGTCGAGCATCGCCAGCGCCTGGAGTCGCGGCGCACGCTCGAGGTGGCCGCACTGCTGCAGGCGGTGGCCGATGACAGCCGCCCGCGGCTGGAATCGCGCAACCAGAGGCTCGAACTGCGTGCCTGCGCGGGACACGTCGGTGGCGACGAGTTCTTGCTGCGCCAGGCGCTCGATAACCTGGTCGAGAATGCGTCGGATTTCGCGCCTGCGGGCAGCGCGATCGAGATCACGACCACAGCGGAATCGGGCACGGTGGCGATTCAGGTGTGTGATCGCGGGCCCGGCGTCCCCGACTATGCTCTCGAGCGTGTCTTCGAGCGCTTTTACTCATTGCCACGACCGGATGGCGGCCATCGCAGCAGCGGCCTGGGTCTGTGCTTCGTGGCGCAGGTCGCTGACCTCCATGGCGGCTCGGCCGCGCTCGAGAATCGTGCAGAGGGTGGGGCGTGTGCGTCGCTGCGATTGCCGGCTGCGCGTTGAGTGGCTTTACTGGCTTTGATGTGGGAGCAGCCATCGCTGCAAGCTTTTGCTTGGCTTTGAAAATTCATTGCAGCACTGGCACAACCGTAGGATCGCCGCCCAAGTAGCCCGGGTAAGCGCAGCGCATCCGCGGACGAGCCCGACACCATTTCCCGGGTGCGCCTGCGGCTTACCCGGGCTACGTCTGTCGCTACGTGGCGAGACGCGGCGCTGGCGCGATCAATTAATTCGTATCCAGTGGTTGTTCGCGCGCTCAGTGTCACGCTACCTTCCCTCGCCGAGCCACCACAAACAGCACGCTGCCCACCGCGAGCAAGCCCAAGGTGGCGAGCACTGCGCGCCATTCGACCTGAGTCAGTAAGCCGAGGCAAATGGCCACGGCCAACACGGGCACGGCCCAGCCGCCGGGCAGCTGCATTCGGCCGGCGGCGCGTCGGCGTACGGCCGGCATGGCGGCGATGCAGGTGAGATAGAGCAGCAGCCGGGTGAGCACGCTCATCACCGCGAGCCACGCAAAACTGCCACTGGCGGCCAGCGCGAAGGCGGCAATGCCGTAGGCGAGAATCGAATTTGCCGGCGTCAGGTGGCGCGGGTGGATGGCGGCGAACCAGCGTGGCAGTTGTCCGTCGAGACCGAGCCGGTAGCTGACCCGCGGTGTTGAGAACATCGATCCGACCAGGTTGCCGCCGACCGACGCGATGATGCCCAGTGCCACCATCCAGGCGCCGGCAGGCCCGAGCCAGGCAGTGCCTGCGGCCAGCAGCGGTCGTTCGGTGCCGGCGAGATCCGGCAGCAGCGATTGAGCAGCGAGTTGGATCAGGGCGTACATCGCCGCGGTAACCAGCAGGGCGGCGAGCAGGGCGCGCGGCATGTCGCGTTGCGGATCGCGTGCCTCGCCGGCCGGCACCACGCTCGATTCGAAACCGACGAAAGCGTAGATGACCAGCAGCAAGGCGCTACCGAGCGCCGGTGGGTCGGGTGGCGCCAGCGCACCAGCGAACGCTGCACCATCGAGCCGGCTGATCCCGTAGATGGCAAACGCCAGCAGCGGCAGCAGCTTCAGCGCCGTCAGCGAACCGAGTGAGGCGATCGCCGCGCGCGCCCCGGCAATATTCACCCACACGATCCCGGCGGTCGCGGCGCCGAGCAGCAGGATGCGTACCGAGGTGCTGTCCGCGGCAGGCCAGAAGAATCCGATCGACGCCACCAGCAGGCTCAGGTTGGCGGCAAACGCAGTCAGCCGCGCAATGTAGAAGGCCCAGCCAGCCTGGAAGGCGACGAACGGACCGAACGCCGTCCGCGCATACAGCACCGGGCCACCCGTCTCGGAGAACGCGCTCGACAGTTCCGCAAAGCACAGCAGGATCGGCGCGATCAGCAGCGCGCAGAGCACGAACAGCCAAGGGCTGAAATCCCCTGCCAGCGCCTGCGCCGGGCCCGGGATCCCGAAAATGCCAGCACCGATCATGCCGTTGAGCGCCAGCAGCCAGAGGGCGACGACGGAGAGTTGGCGGGCGAGGGGTTCTGCGGCTGCTGGTGGCTGTTCGGTCATCCCATGATCCGATGTCGGCGGCATTGCAACCCACCTAGAGCGTCCGCGCGCAGCGCAGACCCACCAAGAGCGTCCGTGCGCAGCGCAGGCCCACCAAGAGCGTCCGCGCGCCAAGAGCGTCCGCGCACAGCGCAGACCCACCAGGAGCGTCCGCGCACAGCGCAGACCCACCAAAAGCGTGCGTGCTCCGCAGGGCAGCGCGTCAGCCTACGCTATTGCCGGCTCGAATGGACCGGCGATTAATATTTATTCATGGCCATTGGTCACTGGGACTTCATGGCCTGTTGACGCTTTGTTACCTGTGCCAATCTGCAATCGCGCCGGCAGCCAATCACTCCCGGCCGCGAATGTTCTGCAGCGGGTCGGCGCCCCTTGCGCCACGCACATACGGAGATCTCGAATGAATAAGCGCACTTCCCTGTTCCTGGCCGCTGCAATGGTTTTTGCGGCCCCCGTCATGGCTGGAAATAATCTCGCCAGCGTCGACGATCTGGTCGCCGAATCCGGTCTAACCAAGCAGCAGGTCCGGATGCTCATCGGCGCCCGCACGCCGTATCCGGCCTATCGAGCGGGTTACGAGCGCTTGCGCAAACAGCTGATTGCCTCGGTTGGGCGCGAGCGCTTCGACGAGCTGGTCATCGAGCTGCGCAAGCAGTCGGATTCGGTCGAGACCCACGCTGGTTGACCGACGGCGACTCATGCGAAGGTCCCTGCGGGGGCCTTCGCCGATTATCCATGGCGAAAATCTAAAACGATGGATCGGATTCCCCGTCGTTAAATTTTATTGGATTAGCGTCAAATATAATCATGGTGCTCCCCGCTCTCGCGCTTTTAGGGAGAGGGGTAGGGGGGAGGGGCTTTTGACTAAAGCCAATCAAGAGCACCCTCTCCCCCAGCCCCTCTCCCTGGAAGCATGGGAGAGGGGAGCAACGGTAGCAAACCGCTACTTGATCGGCTCGTCGAGCATCAGCTGACGCACGAAGCGGACCGGTGGCGCTCCGTAGGAGAGCACGCGGTCATGGTAGGTCTTCAGCTTGAAGGCTTCGCCATCGCGTTTCTGCACGGCTGCGCGGGTGTCGAAATGCTCTTGCACGCCGACGAAATAGGTCGGCAGTTGCGCGCTGGTGAGCTGGGCGCGGGTCCACTTGCCGGCTGCCTCGCGTTCCTGCTGGAAGGTTCGGCGCACCATGAGGTCGAGCGCCTGCTCGCGCGTCCAGTTGTCGACGTGGACGCCCTGGTCGAGGATCGCGTTGGCGATCGCTCGCAGGTAGAACTTGTAGCGCACCAGGCGGAACAGCGGATCGCCGCCGAGATAGCCGGCGTCCATCATGACGTCTTCGGTGTAGACCGCCCAGCCTTCCGCGAACAGCCCTGAGCGCAGCACTGCACGCAAAGTCGAGGGATGCCGTGCCGAATGCGCGCCCTCGAGGTAGTGCCCGGGCATTGCTTCGTGGATCGAGAGCAGGTGCAACATGCGCGTGTTGTATTCGCGCAGGAATGATTCGACCTGGGGCTCGGTCCAGTCGTCCGGGATCGGCGAGACCGCATAGAAAGTTGCCAGTCCCTTGTCGAGCGGTCCTGGGGAATCGCAATAGGCGACCGCGACGCCGCGCTGGAACTCGGGCATCAGGATGATCTTCACCGGATCGTCGGGCACGGTGACGAGGTCTTTCTCGCGTGTGAAACGCGTCGCTTCCGCCAGGGTGGCTTCGGCGGTGGCGACCACCTGGTCACGCGCAGGGCGATCGGCGTAGGCCAGTTCGAGCGCGGCCTCGATGGCCTCCTGCTGCTGCGCATCGTCCGGGGTTTCCGGGAACTCGCGGGGCTCAGCCTGGGCGGAGAGGACGGTGCGCGCGACGCTGTACATTTCGCCGCGCACGCGCACCAGCTCGGCCTCGGCGCGCTGCGCGATCTCGGCGCGCGACAGCGAAGAATTGAGCGCGAACGTGAGCTTGCGGTCGTACTTTTCGGCGCCGATGCGGAAGTCGCCGGCTGCATTCGGGACCAGCGTCTGGTCGAGCCAGGTCTGCTGTTCGGCCACGGCGGTGCGCAGGGCAGTGATCGCCGTATCGAGGCGCTGGCGGGGCTCGGCCCCGAGCCCATCGGCGGCCGGGAGCACCAGGTCGTCGATCAGGCTGAGCACACCCGCATGCTGCTTGGCGACGGTTTCCGCATGCACCTTCGGGACGCGCTTGAGATCGAGGTTCTCACGCATCTGCAGGAACAGCGCAGGAATTTTTTCCATGCGCGCGGCGACGCTCTCGAGGCGCTGCTCGACCGGAGCGAAATCGCGTGCCATCAGGCTGTAGATCGCTCCGCCGGCGAGCTGGGTATAGACCTGCGGATCCCAGGCCCAGTCCTGCGATTCCTCTTCGCTCCAGAGCTCGAAGGCGAGCTGGTTGCGCAGGATCTGCGCGTCGACCTGGTTTTCGCGCGACAGGTTATCGGCTTTGATGGCGTCGAGCTCGGCGAGAAGCGTGCGGTTGAAATCGCTTACGGCCTTGCGGCCCGCCGCGCTGAGGTCGTCGAGCGTGCCGTCATGTCGATGTTCACCGATGGCAGTCGCGAACACCGGGCTCAGCCGAAACTTGCCCTCCAGCCAGCGCTTGGAGAGTTCCGCGAAGGCGGCATCTGCCTGCTCCGTCGTGGCCACGGCGGGCGCGACCGGTGACTCAGGTTTAGCCACTGCGGGTGGGGCCTGCTGCTCGCAGCCGAGCATCAGGACGGAAACAATGACAGTGACCAGGAGGCGCAGGCGCATGGCAGGTTCCGCAGGGGGCGACGCCGCAGCATAGCCGTGCCGGGGTGCATGGCACCGTCTCGGGTGACGTCGACGAATCGTGTCGGTGGGGGCGATTGCAAAAAATAGTTCCAGGCGGGCGGAGGAAAGTGGCGCGCACTGCGTACTGCGGAGCACTGGCGCTCTCGCGCCGCTGATTCGGAGCTTACCCATGCGCTTTCTGGTATCGATCCTGCTCGCTGCCCTGGCCCTGCCAGCGGCCGCGCAGAACGCCGGCATCAACCGCCAGTTCGGCAACAACGGCATTGCCTCCCTGCGCGACACTACGCAGGTCAACTCGCGCCAGCTCGGGCTGGCCGCCTGCGCTGCGCCCGGCGGTGGGCTCAATGTGCTCGCCGCAACCGAGCTCAACAAACTCACCTTGTTCCGCGTGGACGTGAATGGCGACCTGGTCAGGAGCTTTGGCGACCAGGGCATCGTCAATACCATCGTCCCGCCGTCGGGCGAGGACACCGCCCAGGGCGCGTGCATGGCCGATGGCCGGATCGTGGTCGTGCGCATGGCCGCTGGCGTCGGCGAGGACAAGAACGTGCAGCTGATCCGGGTGATGCCGGATGGGACGCTCGACCCGAGCTTCAGCCAGGATGGTTCGCTCACGCTGGATTTCGATACGCACGTTCCGGGGCTCGGACATCTCGAGTTTCCGCTGGGCCTCAACCTGGACACCGCCGCGAAGCTGTACACGCCGACCGGCGTGACCGGCGTCTATGCGTCGGCAGCCGGCTTGGGACCCAACGGGCGCATCTGGCTGATCGGTGGCGGCAACCCGACGGGCACGCCTTTCAACAGCTGGTTTCGATCGGAGATCGATCCAGTCACCGGCAACCTCATCACAACGTTCGCTGGTGCGGATGGCAACTATGTAGTCGACGGTGGTCGTGTCCTGGCGAGCGGGGTCATGGTGATCGCCGCCAAGTACGTGCCGCAGTCCCAGCCCGGCGGCGCGTACCAGCCACGACTGCTGGTGTTTCGCGAGTCCGGGGCTAACGCGGTGATATTGCCGCAGCCGTTCCCGATCAACAGTTTCGAGCCTTCGCTGGCGCCCTTTCCAGGCCACGGTGTCGCCATCCCGATTGCTGACGGCCGCGTGCTGCAAGGATCGCCGCTTGGCGCGATGAACCAGGAATGGGAGCGGGCGACCTATGCGGCAGTCATCGAGATCGGCGCCACCGCTGCGGAAGATCGCGTCGATACGCGCTTCGGGACCAATGGCGCCGTCCAGTTCGCGTATCGCACGCAGACGGCGTGCGCCAACGGGTCACCGACCCTGCAGCGCCCGGTGCGTTTCAGCAATTGGCTCGGGCGGCCGGTGCTCGCCGGGATCCACGCCACCACCTGCGACAACAATCCGCGCAATGCTTTTGCCGCGCGGCTGCTGTTGCCGACCGATATTTTCGCGGGCTCGTTCGAGGACTGATGCTGGCGCGGTGTCGTCACGTAGCGCCCGACCGGCCGGCGGCACGCATCAACGGCCAGCGGGCGCAACATGACCTACGGTAGGTGATGCCATGTACGCAACGAAAAGGCCTTCCCGCGCGGCGATTCCACGTGCGCGGTGCTGCCGGGGACCAGCCTGATCGGCTGGTCCCGCGGATTTTCAGAAGTTGCAGCGCGGCGCCCAGTTCCAGCTCGCTGATACCGCCGGGGCGCTGGCGAGTCCACCGCCGGGGCAGGTCACGGTGGCCTCGGCGTATGCAAAGCAACTGGCGGGATGTGAGACTTGCGCCGTCGCCTGATCCAACCCGGTCTTGGTGTCTTGCGAATACTGGTAGTCGTTGTAGGCAAGAGCTTCGTTGGTGGTCGGGGTTGGCGGTGAGAAATCGAGCGCGTTGACGGCGGAGGCAACGGCGTCGATGCCATCGTTGGTCGCGGCATAGGCCGCTGTGCTGCTGCCGTTGCCACAGCCACCGGTCTGGTAATCCTTGCGGGTGGCCCGCTCAGCCCATTGTTCCGCCGAAGTCTGCAGGCGCTCCAACAGCTTGGCGTGTGCGGGATCAAACCCTTTCTTCGCGAACCTGGACTTGAGCAGGTCGTGGATCTGCGTAAGGCGCAGCGACAAGGCGTGCTGACCGTTGGCATTGGTGACGACATAGGACTCGCGATCATTGTTGATGCGGGCGTACAGTCCATCGGCAACCTTGATCATGCCGCGGTCGACGGTCAGTTGGTGGTCCAGCGAATCAGGTTTGGCGGCCTGCACTGCCGTCGTGGTCAGGGCGAGGGCGCAAAGCGCGAGTAAGCTCGATTTCATCTCGATTTCCTGTTCGTGAGGGGAGCGGCCTGGCGCAGCCGCAATCACTACTCGCAAGGACGGGAGAAAATCGATCAGAGCTGCACGACCATGCGCCGATAAATTCGGCGGGCGTCGGGAATCCAAGTCGTAAAATGGGTGTCGCCAGCCACGACCTCACGCGAGTTTTCGAGGAAGGCCGGCTACCGTGACTGAGTCATCGCCATCGCTGGAGTCATTCGCGGATTGCTTGCGCCGATCGATGGTGCTGCGCCGTATAGATTCGTGACGATTGGGTGAGCGCCAGACGCGTACGATGAGGGAAGCGATCCATGCATGGATTCGCGCCGACATCACCTCAGGGGAACCCATGAAATCACTGCTCGTTGCCGCCAGTTTGCTTTGCTGCAGTCTCACTTTTTCGGGATCGGCCCAGGCCGAAACGCTCGCCTACCCGAGCACCGACAAGGCGAGCTTCATCGTCGATTATCCAGATGACTGGGAAATGGTGCCAGGCGAGAACGTCGGCGACTACGTGTCGCTGACCAGCCCGAGCGGTGTTTCGCTGCAGCTGCGCACCATCCCTGGCACCGAGAAGGCGATCGATGAAACGGTCGCCGAGAACGTCAAGTTTCTCGAAGAAACCTTTACCAATGTGGAGCTCGGCGACGCCCAGGACATCGAGGCGGGCAACCTCAGTGGTTCGCTGCTGAAAGGCAGTGGCACCGACAGCGAGAAGCAGGCGATCAACTTCGCGATCTTCCTCGTTGCCTTGCCGGACGGCACCATGGCCGATATCTGGTACGCCGCGTTCAAGGGCGACAACAAAGGCGGCCAGGAAGCCGCTGCGATCTTGAATTCTTTCCGCACGCCGTGACGCACGAAAGGAGTGCTGGGCGCCGCCCGCACTCCTTTCTTCGTCAAAGGCAGGGCAGGGGCATTCATCCACAGATTTCGCAGCTTTCCGCAGATTAGTGATTGTCTGAACAAGTCCATCCTGGCCTTTTTCCGACACGCTCTACAAAAAGCGTGGTTTTTGTTTCGCTTCATTTGCAATGACTTGCGTCATCGAAAATGGCGGCACATCCCTGTGCCGCGCGGAGCCTCTGACCTGTTCAGAGGTTTATTATGGATCGTCGAAGCTCTCAGTATCCGGGGTTTGGTTCTGCGCACTCTGCGGCAGAACGCTCGGGCTTGAGCCCGGCTTCACGCGCTGGTCCCTGCTGATCCCGCAGAGTCGCCTGACTTCAAGGAGAAGCCCATGACCGACGAACGCAACATCGCGCACGACAAGAAGGTGGCCCAGGACAAGCAGCATCGCGGCGAGGAAGTCGTCGTCAACGCTGCGATCGTTCCCCAGCCCGGAAAAAAGCCGCCACAGATCGATGCGGACACTGGCCCGAGTAATTCGGTCGCGCACGAGATGTACAAGCAGGGCGAAGAGCCGCGTGTGCACCGCGACAGCGGCGATGAGGACAAGCAGGCTGGCGAGTAGCGAAACCCGGCATCAAAGCAAAGTACGAACAGACAGTCTGCTGAGAGAGCCGCTCAGGGGCCCGGGCGCGAGCCCGGGCCGCGCGTGCCTCAGGCATCCG
Organism: Rhodanobacteraceae bacterium; assembly: GCA_031425695.1. Taxonomy (GTDB): domain Bacteria; phylum Pseudomonadota; class Gammaproteobacteria; order Xanthomonadales; family SZUA-5; genus JANPJV01. Next base: position 18,087 of record JANPJV010000183.1, read on the forward strand.
GCGTGGCAAACTCGACCACCAGCGGGCGCCCGAGCAGTTTCTCCATCGGCAGTGGCCAACCGCCGAGCGACTCCAACGTGCGCATTGCCTGGTCCGGGCTCTGGCCTTGGTATTTGACCAGCCACGCCGCGTACACCAGGCCGGCGCGCCCGCCCGATGCGCAATGCAGCAACACCTTGCCCTCAGTCGCCTGCATCTCAGCGTTGAAGGCCTCGAGCACTGCCGGCGTATAGGGAAACTCCGGTCCGCCGAGTGGCACGTGGCGGTACGCGAGCGCTTCACCTGCCAGCGCCGCGGGCTCGTCATAGCCGACGATCTTCATCTCCTCGGCCGTGCGCAGATTGACCACCCGTGTCACGCCCGCAGCCTTCAGCGACGCAAAGTCGAAATTCATCGGCTGCCCGCCGATGACCACCCGATCGAGCTTCAGCGCTTTCTCGACATAGGTCGACACGGGTGGCGCGGTTTGTTGCGCAGGCGCCGCCGCAACCGGCGGGGCCGATACGGCGACTGGCTTGCTCGCGCATCCGGCAACGGCAGCGCAGACAGCAATCAGGATCAAGGGACGCAGCATGTGGCGGTCTCCGCTTCGAAGGTGCGATGAGTCTAGGGCGCTCGACTTTCGCTGATATGCAGCTCGGCGCGTGCGGGGTGGTGACTAGCGCGTCGTCCGGCGATCTTGAGGTTGTCGGAGCGACCATGGTCACAAATGCCTTAGTAGAGTGGAGCTCGCCTTGACTGCCCATTTCCTATTGGCCAGCATCGGCGGCCTTTCGGCCACAGCGCCAGTGCCTGCAGGAGCAGTTCTTGAAACGAGTGTTGAACGTTGGCGGGAACAGCAAGGAGATCCCGCTGCCGCCCGAGTACGCAGGCTTCGAGCATCTGCTGCTGGACATCGATCCCAAGGGTTCCCCGGACATCGTCTGTGACGCCCGCAACCTGCAATCGCTGCCGGCGGCGCAATTCGACGCTGTGTACTGTTCGCACAATCTCGAGCACTACTATCACCACGACGTGCCGACAGTGCTGGCCGGGTTCGCCCATGTTCTCAAGGATGGGGGCTGGGCGCAGATACACGTCCCGGATATCCAGGAGGTGATGCGTCTGGCGGTGCAGCACAAGCTCGATCTCGAGGACACGCTGTACCAGTCAGCAGTCGGGCCGATCATGGTGCTCGACGTACTTTACGGGCTCGGCCGGGAAATCGAGCAGAGTGGCAACGATTTCTACGCGCACAAGACTGGATTCACGTCGAAGTCCCTGTTGAAAGCCCTCGATCGTGCCGGCTTCACCAGGACCTGGTGCCTGACGACGCATCTCGAAATTCGTGCACTCGCCTTCAAGACATCGCCGGACGCCGCGACGCGGGCGTTGTTCAAGCTGCCAGCGGGCGAGTGACTTGCGGCGCGGAATCTTGGTGAAAAGCGTGTTGGTGGTGGTCTGCGCCGCGCGCGGACATACTTGGTTTAATGCCTCAATGTGAAGCGAGAGCGGTCCACGCACAGCGCAGACCCACCAAATGCCGAGCGCCGGTGGTGGGCCTGAGGCGCCCGCGCAGAGCGCAGACTCACCGAGTGCAACCGCGCCGCCTTCCCGTACGATCCGCGCTCACCTTTCGCAGGAAAAGCCCATGCCGACGACCATGCTTCGACCCCGTGCACCCAGCCTCTTCATTGCCGCTGCCATCGCGCTGTGGGCCGGCTCCCTGCGCGCAGCGGAGCCCGATCTCGATGCGATCCGTACGCAGGTGACGAGCCAGCACGACGCCAACATCGAGCGCCTGAAGGCCTGGATTGCATTGCCGGCGATCGCGGCCGAGAACCTCAATGCGAAGGAGGGCGTGGAGCAGATGGCGCAGCTCGCGCGCGACGCAGGCTTCCAGCAGGTCGAGATTATCGAGACCAAGGGCAAGCCGGGTGTTTTTGCGACGCTCGACGCGGGTGCGGAAAAGACCGTCGGCCTGTACTTCATGTACGACGTCAAGCAATACGACCCGGCCGAATGGAGCTCGCCGCCGCTCGAAGCGAAATTGATCGATCGCCCCGGCGTGGGCAAGATCATGATGGGGCGCGGCGCGGTGAACCAGAAAGGCCCGCAGTCGGCGCTGCTGGCTGCCCTGCATGCGATCCGCGCCGCAGGCTTCAAATTGCCCGTGAACCTGGTGCTGGTTGCCGAAGGCGAGGAGGAAATCGGCTCGCCGAACATCGCCGACCTGGCGCGCAAGCCCGAAGTTGCGGCCGCGCTGGCGAAGACTGTCGGCGTCTTCATGCCGTCTGCCTCGCAGGATCTCGACGGCAATGTCACCGTGACCCTCGGCGCCAAAGGCATCGTCGAGCTCGAGCTCGTGGCGAGCGGCGAGAAATGGGGACGCGGCCCGGCCAAGGACATCCATTCCTCGCTCAAGGCGATGGTCGACAGCCCGGCCTGGCGCCTGGTCAAGGCGCTGGATACGCTGGTCTCCGAGGACGGCAATACCATCACCATCGACGGCTACCCGATCGCACCGCCGATCAGCGCCGAGCACAAGGCGATGCTCGAAAAGGCGATGGCCCAACGCGACGAAGCCAAGTCCAAGAAATCGCTCGGGGTGACGCACTGGATCGACGATCTGCCCTGGCTTGAGGCCAACGAGCGCCTGGTTTCGCAGCCAACCGTCAACATCGAAGGCTTGGTCGGCGGCTACACCGGTCCTGGCGGGAAGACCGTGCTGCCGCACCGCGCATTCGCCAAGCTCGATCTGCGCCTGGTGCCCGGCATGCAGAAGGACGCTGCCGTCGCGGCGCTCGAGGCGCATCTGGCCAAGCGTGGCTATGGCGACATCGAGGTCAATGTCAGCGGCGGCTACAACCCGACCAGTACCAGCGCGGATGCACCGTTGATCCAGGCGCAGATTGCCGTCCTGAAAAGGGCCGGGCTCGAGCCGTTGCTGTGGCCTCGCAACGCCGGTTCCTATCCGGGCTTCGTCTTCACTGAGCCCCCGCTCAGCCTTGCCTCCGGCCACTTCGGGGTTGGCCATGGCGGCGGCGCCCACGCCCCGGACGAGTACTACCTGATCGAATCCACCAATCCAAAAGTGCGTGGCTACGACGGCGCGGTGATGTCCTTCGTCGAGTACCTGTACGAACTTGGAAAGTAGGTATTGAGGGTGCGACCTGTGTCGTACCCCCAGGCGGCGCATGGCGCGGACCAGCAAACCATCGGGAACCGCACGCAACGAGCGACGACGGTCAATGTTCGCGTGCAATATTTCATGCTTCAATCACAGCTGAAGGAGTGCGCGGCGTCGGTTCCAACGAACGGCCGCGATCCGGAGCTTTTTCCAAACCGAGGGCTTGGCAGAGGTATCGATGCACCAGTGGACCAGGGCAGGGAAAGAACGATGAACATGGGAATTGGCCGCGTGTTAATGCTGGTGCTGCTGGCCGTCTGGACCACTTCGCTCCTGGCCGCAGAATTGCCGGTCCCCGCCTCCAAGTCGCGCGACAAGGGCAAGTATTTCCTGATCGAGGTCGTCCGCGATGGCGATGTCGTCAGCGCCACGTACAAGCGGGTCGGCAAGGGCTTCAATACGTACACCAAGACCGAGACGAACTGCGCGAGCATGCAGATGCGGGAAATGGGCTTCAGCGATGAATCCGCCGAGGCGATCATTCCCGCACCGACCCGCTGGTTCGAACCCGAATCGGGCACGATCAAGCGTGATGTGGCGAAGTTCGTCTGCGAGCAGGCGAGTTGATCAGTTGCTGGTTGCTGGTTGCTGGAACCAGGAACCAGGAACCAGGAACCAGGAACCAGGAACATGCTTTAGAACGGGAGTAGACGTGGCGCACGCGCGGCCGGAATACGCAATCTTGCTGGCGATCGTCGGCGTGCTGCTGGCCATCGGCATTCCGTCGTGGCAGCGCGGGCAGGTCGTGATCGGTGGCGTGTGCATGGCGGCGGCGCTCGGTGTGATCGCCTGGGCGATCGTCGCCATCGTGCGCTCGCGTGGCGCCTGAGCCTATGCCGGAGCTCTCTACCGAGCCGCCGGTGCTGCCGCCGAGCGTGTTGATCGAGCTCGAGCGGTCCGGGCCGATTGCGGCAATCGTCGAGTTGCGGCGGCTCGAGCCCGAGCTTGGGCTGGCCGCGGCCAAAGCGCGGCTGGATGCGTACCGGGCGAAGCCGCAGGTGGAGCTCCCGGAAGCGGTACTGGATTCACTGCGCAGCGGCGAGCGCCTGCGGGCGGTGCGCCTGCTGGGCGAACTCTCCGGCCTCGGTCTGATCGATGCCGTCGAAGCCATCGACGCGCGCATGCATTCGGACCTGGATTTGCGCGAAACGTATTTCGCGGCTTGTGGGCTCGATACCGTGGTGCGCGTCAGCTTCCAGGACGGCCTTTCATTTCCGTCGGGCGTCATTGCACCAGCGGCGTACCGATGCGTCGTGTTCTGTCGCGTGCCGGCAGACTGGGTGCCAACTGGCACATTCGACAAGGACGTGTTCGAGGCAGTGTTCGAGATGCTATACGGCGACCGCTGGCGGCATGGCAATGTCGACGGCTCTCGCTACGTCGTGCGCGACATCCGGTCGGAGCAGCTTGCCGCAGGGAAACGCGACTGGCTGGCAGCCATCGACAGCCCGACGCAGCGCCATTGGTACGCGCACGCGATGGCCGATGGCGGCTTCGGCAAGGTCGAGGGCGCCAAGTTCTGAAATGCGGTTTCGGTGGCGGATTGCGGTGTCGGAAGAGCGCCTTGGCCATTTCCGAAAACGACGACCGCAACTGAAACCTTTACTCGGGCCTGCCTATGCTCGAACGCTTTCGAATCATCGGGTTCCCCATGCAGTCTCGATCGCTAGCTTTCCTGTTGATGACTGTCGCGAGTGGCGTGCAAGCCAGCGGAACTGAGAGCGCTGCTGTCGTCACCGAGCACACGCGCGCGAGCCTGATCACCGACGCGCAGCAGGACGTCGTGGCGGGCGGCGAAATCACCGTCGGGCTGCAACTCGAGCACCAGCCGGGATGGCACAGCTACTGGAAGAATCCGGGCGATTCCGGATTGCCGACCACAATGCGCTGGACGTTGCCAACGGGTGTCGTTGCGGGGCCGATCGCGTGGCCGACGCCGGCGCAGTTTCGCGACGGTCCGTTGTTGAACTTCGGCTACGGCGGCGCGGTGCTATTGCCGGTACGAATCACCATTCCTGCCGACTTCAAGGCGGACGTGCTCGAGATCGGTGTGCGGGCGCGCTGGCTGGTCTGCGCCGAGATCTGCATTGCGGAAGCGGGCGAGTTTGCACTGCGATTGCCGGCTGGAAAGGCGGTCGCGCAGGAGCGTCTTCCCGCAACTAACGACGCGTTCGCACGGACGCAGGCGCGGTTTCCAATCGACCTCGGCGGCATCGTGCCGGCACGCGTCACCGGCACGCAGGTGGTGTTTTCAATGGCCCAGTTACCCGAGGCCTACCGCGGCAAGGACCTTGAGCTTTACCCGGAAACCGGCGGCGTGGTCGATCACAGTGAGCCGGTTTTGCAAGCATGGGCTGAACGAAGCTGGACGGCGCGCCTGCCGGTATCCCCGCAGCGAAGCGAAAGCCCCGAGTTTCTCGATATCGTAGTGAAGTTGCCTGGTGAGCCGAGTGGAAGCCGCATCCGGCTGCAGATCGAAGGCTGGTCGTCCCCATGAAAGGAGCTCCAATGAATAAGAGTTTTGTGCTGACCGCCGCGATTCGTGGTGCGGCATTGTTGGCTGCAGTCACGGTCGCAGGTTGCGGCAGTGAAGAGGTCTCCGCCGCGCTGCCTTCCAAGGCGGTGGTCGGTGAACCGGCACCCGCATTCACCGCGACCGATGCCAACGGCAAAGCCATCAGCCTGGCCGATTTCAAAGGCAAGCCGGTGGTGCTGGAATGGACCAACCCGGGATGCCCGTTCGTCCGCAAGCACTATGACAGTGGCAACATGCCCGCGACCCAGGCCAAGGCACTGGGCAAGGACGTCGCCTGGGTGACGATCCAGACGTCTGGCGACGCCGACGCGCTCAGTGATCTCACCAGCTGGCAGGGCGACAAGAAGTCGGCACCGACCACCAGCGTCATCGATGCCGACGGCAGTCTCGGACGCACCTATGGCGCCCGCACGACCCCGCACATGTACATCGTCGATGCGGCCGGCAAGCTGGTCTACGCCGGCGCCATCGACAGCGTTCCGAGCGCAGATGCGGACGATATCGAGGGCGCCACCAACTACGTCAACCAGGCTCTCGACGAGACGCTTACCGGCAAGCCCGTCAGCAAGGCAGTGACGGAGCCTTATGGATGCTCGGTGAAATACCCGGGGTGAAGAGCGGTTGTCGGTTTCGGTTTTCGGTTTCGGAAAGATGCAACCCAGCTCTGCTTCACCGAAACCGAAACCGACAACCGAAGCCTAATATCCAGCTGTCGCATTCCCGCTCCCGATCGCCTAGGTTTAGCGATCGGCTTCCGGCAGGAGAGAGACGATGCGAATTGCGCAGGATGCGAGGTTTGTCAGCCGGTTGACCAAGGACACGCTGGCACTGGTGCTGGCGGGTGGGCGGGGAACACGGCTCAATGCGTTGACGGATTGGCGCGCGAAGCCGGCAGTGCCGTTTGGCGGCAAGTTCCGCATCATCGATTTCCCGCTGTCGAACTGCATCAACTCCGGTATCCGCCGGATCGCGGTGCTGACCCAATATAAGTCGCACTCCCTGATTCGCCACATCCAGATGGGCTGGGGTTTCCTGCGCGGCGAGTTTAACGAGTTCGTCGAGTTGTTTCCGGCGCAGCAGCGCGTCGACGAGACCTCCTGGTATGCGGGCACGGCAGACGCGGTCTTCCAGAACATCGATATCCTTCTCAGCCACGGTCCGCGCTACATCCTGGTGCTGGCGGGCGACCACATCTACAAGATGGATTACGGCGCCATGCTCGCCGACCACGTCCACAAGGGCGCGGAGATGACGGTCGGCTGCATCGAGGTGCCGGTGGGCGAGGCGAGTGCCTTTGGCGTCATGCAGGTCGACGAGGACATGCGCATCGTCAAGTTTGCCGAGAAGCCGAGCGCGCCTGAACATATGCCAGGTCGGGAGGACACGGCGCTGGCGTCGATGGGCATCTATGTATTCAACACCCAGTTCCTGATCGACCAGCTGGTGCGCGACGCCGCCGACAAATCGTCCAGCCATGATTTTGGCAAAGACATCATCCCGAGCACGATCAATCGCTACCCGGCCTACGCTTATTCCTTTCGCGATCTCGAGCACGGTGGCCAGTCGTACTGGCGCGACGTCGGCACCGTCGAGGCCTTCTGGAAGGCCAACCTGGAACTGCTCGACGCCATGCCCGAACTCAATCTCTACGATGCCCAGTGGCCGATCTGGACGTATCAGGAACAACTGCCGCCGGCAAAGTTTGCCTCGCAGGAGGGCCGCGCCGGCTGTGCGCTCGATTCGATGGTTTCCGGCGGCTGCCTGGTCATCGGCGCAACCGTGCGCCGCTCGGTGCTGTTCTCCAACGTTCGGGTGGATTTCGATTCCAACATCGAGGAGTCGGTGCTGCTCCCGAACGTCACCGTCGGCAAAGGCTGCCACGTGCGCCGTGCGGTGCTCGACAAAGGTTGCCGCATCCCCGACGGCATGCAGATCGGCATCGACGCCGCCGAGGACGCGCGCCGATTCCACGTGATCGCGAATGGAGTTGTCCTGGTGACCCGCGACATGCTCGGCCAGTCGCGCTACGTGCCGTTGACGAAGTGAGGTGACAGCGCCGGTGCTGATCGTTCGTAGGTCATGTTGACCGCGCCAGCGGTCTACTTGACGCTTCGGCTGGTCAACGTCAAGTAGACCGCTCTGCGGTCAACATGACCTACTTCAAGCCAGCTTAATGCACCTCGCGCTGTTGCCGCGTGGCCTTGCTGGACAGGCTGAAGCGCGCTTCCTCGGGCACTTCGTTGCCCAAGCGCTGGACCAGGTACTCGCCCACCGCCGGCCCGTGCTTGAAGCCGTGGCCGGAGCCGCCGCCGACCAGCCAGACGTTCTCGTGTCGAGGATGGCGGTCGATCAGGAGGTCGCCGTTGGCGCTGTTTTCGTATTGGCAGACTTCGCTGCCGACGATCGGTGCGTCGCCGAGCGCGGGGAAGCGGCGGCGGAGAAATTCGCGAGCCGCGGCGATGCCGGCGGGCGAGGGGGTACGCTCGGCGCTGTCCGGGTCGATGGTTTCGCCGTGGCGGTCGCAGGCGAGCTTGAAGCCGCGTGATTCGAGATCGGGCAGTCCATACCACTCGCGGTCGAAGTCCATCCAGGTCGGCATGTGTGCGGGCGCGAAGCGCTCGTCGCCGGCCGGGCAGCCGACATAGAAGACTTCCTGGCGGGTCGGAAAGATGCGTGAGCCCAGCAAGTTCGGAAACAGCTTTCCGAGCCACGGGCCGCAGGCATAGATAAAAAGATCGGCTTCGATGCGCTGGCCGTCTTCCGTGATCGCGACGGCCGGGTCAGCGTGCTCAGCGAACGGCATCACGCGGGCGCGGGCCAGCGTGGCACCGCGACGGCACGCGTCCTCGACCACCGCTTGCACTGCGCGTCGTGCGAGCAGTCCACCGCTCAGCGGCTCGAAGATCGCCCAGCCATCGTCGGGGACTTCGATCTGCGGGTAGCGCATCCGCAATGCGGCGGCGTCCAGGATTTGATGCTCGATGCCGGCTGCGGCGAGCGCCAGCACCGACTGCTCGGCAGCGCCATTGCCGCTGCGTGCCATCCACAGTACGCCGGTCGGCGCGAACAGTTCCGGCCGACCGGAGTGCCTGAACAGCGAGATCCACTTGACCAGGGAGCGCTGGGCCATGTGCGTATAGATCGCATCCGCGCCGTAGGCCATGCGAATGACCCGGCTCTCCCCGCCCGAGCTCGCGCGGGTGCTGGCAGGGCCGTATTGATCAACCAGCAGCACACGCTTGCCTGCGGCAGCGAGGTGCCAGGCGATCCACGCACCAAACACGCCGGCGCCGATGACGGCGATCTGGTGCGACTGGGGCATTGGCGGCTCCTGGAGGGCGGCTATTGAGCCCACTTCAGGCAACACCGGTGTGGGGTTGGCGCTAGTGGCTGCGGTCAAAGGCTACAAACTGATTTTGGTGATGCCTGACAGCATGTCCATCGAGCGTCG
>JANPJV010000184.1:0-1882 GCA_031425695.1 Rhodanobacteraceae bacterium
TACACTTTTTAAATGGGTACATTATTTGGTCCCAACAGCATCTGGGGGGGGCGTATATGGTTTTGATCCCCACTCCGTTGATTTTTGGTTGTGGGGTGGGGGTCCTGGGCCGCCTTTCTTGCGGCAAGAAGCGAAGTGCCCCTCTCCCCCAGCCCCTCTCCCGCAAAGAGCGCGGGAGAGGGGAGCTTCAGCTGCCTGGACCTCGACGAGCCCCGATGAAAATCGCATCTTCGCTGTGGCTGGCCCTGGCGTTCACCCCGGTGGGATTTGCCGCGGAAAATGTGGCCCCCATTAAGCTTGCCATTAAGCCTTGTTGAGGCGCGTTTTCCCGCAGTTTCTGCGGACTATTCTGGGCTCGCCCACTTCGGGTCAACTCGGGATATCCAGTCATGAACAAGGCAAGTCTCATTGCTTTCAGCCTGGCCGGAGCAATGCTCATGCCACTCGCATCGGCTCAAGCCAAGCGCCCACCTCGCGCCATCGAACCCGCGGTCTGGCAAAACCTCACCTTCAAGCGCGCCCATCCGGACCTGACCTTCAGGGTGTCCGGCCAGGCGCATCTGGAAGATCGAAAGTACGGCCTGGCGCGCGCTGACTTCACCGAAGCCGCGCATTGGAGCGACAAGCTGTCCCAGGCGATGCTGGCCGAGATGCACTGGGACGGGATCGGCATCGCCAGCGACCGTGCACGCGCCTATGCCTGGATGGACCTGGCCGCCGAGCGTGGCTTCGTCCCCTTCGTCGCCAAGCGCGAGCGCTACTGGGCCGCGCTCGATGCGCAGCAGCGCGAGCGGGCGCTCGAGATCGGCCGCGAACTCTACGCCGACTACGGTGACGACGTCGCCCGTCCGCGGCTGCGCTCACGCCTGCGCAAGGAGGCGCGCGCCATGACCGGCACGCGCGTCGGCATGCCGGGGGCTGGGCGGGTGATCCTCGGCACGCCAGGCGGCGCCATCGTGAGCGTCTTCAGTGCGCGCACGACCGGGGTCAGCGGAGATTTAGGCAGCATGGCGTCCGGTCTCGGCGGCAATCAGCTGTCCTTCGATGTGTTTTACGCCGCCGAGCATTGGCGCCCCGAGCCGTATGCGCGCTGGCAGATGGAACAACTCGAATTCGCGCAGCGCGGCATGGTGACTGTCGGCGCACGCGAAGACACGGGCGCGGAGCGTCCGGGCCAGCTCTGAGCCGCGGCGTGGACCTGGGCCGACGGCAGCCCGGATCCGCCTGTACCCCGAGCGCTGGCACGCGCTCGGGTCCGAGGTACCAGAAACGCGACTTCCGATGTGCAACGCGTCGAGGAGGAAGGCAATGAAAATCATGCTCCTGGCTGTATCCGCACTGCTCGGGCTCGCAGCCTGCGCAACTCCCCCGAGTTACACCGGTGGCGGCGCGCGCGCGCCGCAGGGACGCCAGGCCGACGGCGAGTACATCGCCCTGGTCGAGGCGCATGCGCGCCGTCGGGGCGTGGGCGTCATCTGGGTCCACAAGCCCACCAGGGAAGCCGTTGCCCGCCGCGATTGACGCAGACGCCCGCAACCCGTTTGCGGGCGGTGGGTCTGCGCTGCGCGCGGACGCTTGTGCGGGTGGCTAGCATCGACACGCGGCAGTGCCCCGCACGCCGCCGGCTCTTGTACGCGGCGTGCCAGGTCCTATTGGTCCAGCTTGCAGCGGGCCGACTCGCCATGGTCGCCTGTTGCCGACGAACAGTACGCGCAGCGGCGCAGGCAGCGGCTCCTTGGCGGCGGGCGGTTGGGCCAGCCCGACAGACAGGGCGGTAAGCGCGATCCGGATTCGCGTATTCATGGTTCGGTCGTGGAAGGCCTGAACGAAAGGTCCTCTTTTGCTCCACTCGCTGCTTTTGGTGGGTCTGCGCTATGCGCGG
>JANPJV010000185.1:0-66930 GCA_031425695.1 Rhodanobacteraceae bacterium
TCCCCGCGGCTGTTTGATGTCCGCGCCCAAATTTTTGGGGGGGGGCGCCCCGCGCCGTTTGGGTTGCTTTTGGGGGGTCCCCCAAAAAAGCTCCCTGCGCGCCCCACCCCGCCCCACTCCAAATCAGGCCGCGCACGTCCGCGGCTCCGAGGCCGCCGGCGCCGCCATCCCCGTCAATCCCAACCGCGCAAACAAGCGTCGGTCGGCTTCGACATCAGGATTGCCGGTGGTCAGCAACTTTTCGCCATAAAAGATCGAGTTGGCACCCGCCATGAAGCACAACGCCTGCAGCTCCTCGCTCATGCCCTCGCGACCGGCCGAAAGTCGCACATGCGAGCGCGGCATCAGCAGGCGCGCGACTGCGATCGTGCGCACGAATTCCAGTGGGTCGAGCGCTGCGGCGTTTTCGAGTGGCGTGCCAGCGACGCGCACCAGGAGGTTGATTGGCACCGACTGCGGGTGTTCCGGCAGGGTGGCCAGCGAGTGCAGCAGGCCCGCGCGATCGGTACGCGCCTCGTTCATGCCAACGATGCCGCCACTGCAGACTTTCATGCCGGCCTCGCGCACCGCGCTCAGCGTCTCCAGGCGATCCTCGAACCGGCGCGTGGTGATGATCTCGCCGTAATACTCGGGGCTGGTGTCGAGGTTGTGGTTGTAATAGTCGAGGCCGGCATCTTTCAACCGTTGCGCCTGGTCCTCGCGCAACATGCCGGCGGTGACGCAAGTTTCGAGACCGAGCTCCCGCACCGCCTCGACCATCTCGATGACCGCCGCGAGATCCTTGTCGCGCGGGCTGCGCCAAGCCGCCCCCATGCAGAAACGCGTCGCTCCCGCGGCCTTTGCCTGCGCAGCCTTCTCGCGCACCTGGGCGATCGGCAACAGCCGCTCCACCCCGAGCCCGGTCTTGAAATGCGCGCTCTGCGGGCAATAGCCACAATCCTCGGGACACGCACCGGTCTTGATCGAGAGCAGGGTCGACACCTGCACTGCACGCGGATCGAAGTGCAGGCGATGCACACTGGCTGCGCGGTAGACCAGCTCGAGGAACGGCAGCTCGAACAACTCGAGCACCTCCGCGCGTGACCAATCCTGGCGTACGTCATCCATGGGCATCTCCAATCAATGCGCGCGATTCGACGGGAAGGGCCGTGCGGAGTCAACCCGGGCGTTGTCGAGCCGGCTTTCGTAGGTCATGTTGACCGCGAAGCGGGCTCCTTGACGCTTGGCGCGCCCAAAACCGTCAAGTAGATCGCTGCGCGATCAACATGACCTACGTTCCTCCGCTCTACAATTCGCGATCCGAAGCAGGAGACTCTCCCATGATTCAGCGGTTCGATGTCGGCCAGCGCATGTCGGAGATGAGTGTCTACAACGGCATCATCCATCTGGCCGGGCAGGTGGCTGAGGATTCCGGTGCCGACATGGCCGGGCAAATGCACCAGGTGCTGAACGCCATCGATTCACTGCTGGCACGGGCCGGCAGTGACAAAGGCAAGATCCTGATGGCGCAGATTTATCTCGCGGACATCGCCGATTTTTCCGCCATGAACGCGATCTGGGACTCTTGGGTGGTGCCGGGCCAGACGCCGCCGCGCGCGACCGTCGAGGCCAAGCTCGCGCGGCCGCAGTGGAAGGTCGAGATCGTCATCACCGCCGCTTTGTAGCGCGGGTAAGCCAAAGGCGCACCCGGGAGCCGGGTCGCACATTCTCCCCGGGTGCGCTGCGCTTACCCGGGCTACGAGCGCAATGTCCGGTCAGGCCGCGGCTTCTCGTTGCATGGCCAGCGGAGCCGCGACGATTACCGTCCCCGCGTTGCGGGCAACATAACCTACGCAACCCGCAACCCGCAACCCGCAACCCACAACCGCCTCAAGCCTCGCGCAACGCCGTGGTGACCTGCATGCGCGCGGCGCGCAGCGCGGGCAGCAGGCCGCCGACGAAGCCGATCGCGAGCGCCATGAACACGCCGGTAGCGACCAGGTCTGGCGTCACCTGGAAATTGAACACCAGCTGGGTGAAGCTCCCACCTAGCGTGGAGACGGTCATCCCGTTGAAGAACACGTACGCCAAAATCGCGCCGATCAGGCCGCCGATCAGCGCGAGCAGCATGGCCTCGACCATGACCGAAATCACCACTGGCAGGCCGCCGAAGCCGATCGCCCGCAAGGTCGCAATTTCGCGCGTCCGGCTGGAGACCGAGGCGTACATGGTGTTGAGTGCGGCGAAGATGGCCCCGAGACCCATGATGATCGCCACGACGGTGCCGAGCACGCGGATGCCATCGGTCGATTTTTCGGTCTGCTCCGAGTAGTACTTGAGCTGGTTCTTGACCTCGACCCCGCTCATGCGTGGATCGGCCTTGAGCGCCGCTTCGAAGGGCGCGAAGGACTCGGCACTGTCCAGCGCGGCGAGCACCGTCGAGAAGATATTCGGCCGGCCCCAGGCGGTCTGCGCGGTCGCGGCGTCGGTGAGGATCTCGCTCTCGCCGATATCACCAGATTCGAAGATGCCAACCACCATCCACTCGGAACTGCGCAGGCGCACGGACTTGCCAACTTCGAGCCCTTCGAACTGACCCGCGGCGCCCTTGCCCACCAACAGTTCCTGCAGACCCGGGGTGAATGCGCGGCCTTCAACGACCTTGAGCCGAGGCCGCAGTGCGATTCCCTGTGGACTAATGCCGCGCAGCGTGACATTGGCGCCGAGGGTGGCGCCTTTCTTCGGCAGCTCGGCAATCACGATGAGCTCGCCCGAGGCCAGCGGCTCGCCCTTTGCATCCTTGCGCACGCCGACAGTCCGCGATGCGAGATCGAGCGCATCGCGATTGAGCGAGCTGTTGAGCTCGTCCTGAGACCCACCGCGCAAGACCATGGCGTTGAGCGGATCGCCGCTCGCGACCAGCGTCGATTCTATGCCTTTGGACATGGCGAACAACGCGGTGAACACGCCGACCACGCCGGCAATGCCGACCACGATCACCAGCGACGCGGCGAGGCGCTCGGGGATGCTCTTCAAGTTCAGCATCACGATTTCGAAGATCTGTTTGAACATGGTGTGTTCCCGGTTCTTTCGTGGGTCCGGACCTTGTCCGGACACTTCAATCAATGCGAAAAATCAACAGCGTTCGGACGAGGTCCGAACCCACAAAAACTTCACCGCCCGGCCAGCGCATCGACGATGCGCACCCGTCCCGCCCGCAGTGCCGGTGGCAGACCCACCGCGAGCGCGAGCAGCACCATGGCAATCAGCGCGCGCACCCACACCGTGCCGTCGGCGCGCACTGCCGCGAAGAACGGCACTGCCTCGGCCATACCCTTCATCATCATCGCTGCCAGGCCCATGCCGATCAGGCCGCCGAGCATGCACAGGAACAGGGACTCGGCAAGCACCAGACTGGTCACCAAGCCATTGCTGAAGCCCAGCGTCTTCAGCACGGCGAGCTCCGGGATGCGCTCGCGCACGGCCTGCGCCATCGTGTTGCCGGTCAGGATCAAAATCGTGAAAAACACTGCGATCAGGATCAGGTTGACGATCAGCCCGATGTCGCCGATCTGCGCAAAAAACCCCTTGTTGAAGTCCTTTTCGCTCTGGGTCTTGGTCTCGTTCGGCGAGTTCAGGAAGCGCGCATCGATCGCCTGCGCGACTTCGTTCGCCCGATTCGAATCTTCGAGCACGACCGCATAGACGCCCGCAGTGCCCGGCCCGAACTGGTTGGCTTCGTCAAAATACGCATGGTTGATGTAGATACTCTGGGTCTGCGCCTGCCACGACTCGTCCTTGCCGTCGAAAATGCCGACGACGTCGAAGCTCCACGCCATCGAGCCATCCTTCTGCGGAAAGATGTTGGACTTGAGTGGCAGCTTGTCGCCAATCTTCCAGCCGTACTTGTCAGCCAGCACGCGGCCGACGATCGCGCCGGTGCGGGTCGCCTCGAACGCCTTCCATTGCTCGTCCGGCATCACCCATTCCGGGTACACGCGCCGCAGGCGTGCGGGATCCGAAGCGAAAGTGAACATCTGCGTGTTCTCGCCGATGACGCCGCCGAACCACTGGTCGTGGCTGACGTCCTTGACCCCCGCAATGGCCTCGATCTCCGGCAAGAGCCGCATCGGCAGCGAGTCGGTGAAGGACACGCGCGATTGGCTGATCAGCCGCGAGGCGCCGACGAAATCGACGCCGGCGGTGAAGAACACACTGAGCGCCTGCAGCAGCCCGAACAGCAGGAAGGCGCAGATGAGCGAGAGCAGGGTCAGGAAGGCGCGCGACTTCTTGCGCCACATGCCAGCCCAGATGAACCGCAGGAATCCCATGGCGAGGCGCTCCGGTCAGGCGTGGCTGGTGTCGGGCGCGCCCGACTCGAGCAGGCTGCCCTTGTCCAGGTGCAATGTCCGCTTCGCGTACTCGGCCGCCTTGGGATCGTGGGTGACCATGACGATGGTCTTGCCGTGCTCGCGGTTTAGCCGTTGCAGCAGGGTCAGGATCTCGTCCGCGGTCTTGCGATCGAGATCGCCCGTGGGCTCGTCGCAGACCAGCAAGGTGGGGTCGGACACCAGTGCGCGTGCGATGGCGACGCGCTGTTCCTGGCCACCGGAAAGCTCGCGCGGCTTGTGGCGTGCGCGGTCCTTGAGACCGACGATCTCGAGCGCGATATTGGCGCGCTTGATGCGCTCGGCGCCGCCCATCTTGGTGAGCAGCAGCGGCAGCTCGACATTGCGCTCGGCGGTCAACACCGGCAGCAGGTTGTAGAACTGGAACACGAAGCCGACATTGCCCGCCCGCCAGCGCGCCAGGTCACCGCTCGAGAGCTGGTCGATGCGCTTGCCGTCCACCTTGATCTCGCCCCCGGACGGCTGGTCGAGGCCCCCGATGAGGTTCAACAAAGTCGTCTTCCCCGACCCCGACGGCCCCATCAACGCCACGAAATCACCCTTCGGGATATCGATCGACAAACCATGCAACACCTCCACCTTCTGCTTCCCACGCGTGTAGTGCTTCGTCAGGTTGCGAATCTCGACCAGGGCGTTGCTCATGGGCTTCTTCTCTTCGATTTAAGTAAATTTTTTGACGCAAAGGAACGCAAAGGGGGCAAAGGGACGCTAAGGAAATCAGCAACGATGCGCACTATTTGCTCGCCGGATTGGCGCAAGTCACCGTATTTGCCGGCATTGAAAAGCTCTACTTTGCGTCCCTTTGCCCCCTTGGCGTTCATTTGCGTCAAAAGAACTCAAGTTCGACTTTAGCGCGCCTCGCGCGCGACCTCGGTGCCGTCGGCGAGCTCGGGCGGGGGGTCCAAGATGACGCTGTCGCCAGGGTTGAGGCCGGTGAGGATGTTGCGTTGGGCGCCGGTGGTGGCGGCCGCTTCGACGCGGCGCAGCCGAGCGACTTCGCCCTCGATGATGAAGACCGACGTGGCGCCGTCGCGCTCGACCACGGCGCTGGCAGGCACGATCACGCCCTTGGCGACGGGCTTCGGGGTGCTCGCTTCGGCATCGCGCGCTTCCAGGAAGGCCACGCGAACGCCCATGTCGGGGACGATGCGCTGGTCTTTTTCGTTGAGCGAGACGCGCACGCGCACGGTGGCCTTGGTGCGGTCGGCGGCCGGGATCACCGCGATCACGGCGCCCGGGATGCGCCAGTCGGGATAGGCATTGAGCGTCGCTTCGACCGGCATCTTCGCGGCAACGCGGCCGATGAAGGCCTCATTGACATCGACTTCGACTTCCAGAGAATCCATGTCGACGATGGTGCCGATGCCGGTGCGGGTGAAGCCACCGCCGGCGGATATCGGCGAGATCATCTCCCCGGGTTGCGCCGCCTTGGCAATGACGACGCCTGCGAACGGCGCGCGGATCACCGTGTCTTCGAGCGAGACCTTGCTCATTGCCAGCGATTTGTCGGCGACATCGATCTGGCGACGCTGGCTGGTCAGGCGCGCAGCCAGGCCGTCGGCCTGCGCGCGCGCGGCATCGAGCTGCGAGGCCGGGGTGAGCTTGCGCGCGGAAAGGTCCTGCTGGCGCTTGTAATCGGCGCGGGCCTGACGCAGCGAAGCCTCGATCTCGGCCGCCTGCGAACGCGCGCTCTCGAGTTGGGCCTGGCGCAGGTCCACGTCCGCCTGCTGGTCCATCGCATCCAGCGTCGCCAGGATCTGGCCTTGCTCGACGCGCATGCCTTCCTCGATCAGCACTTCGCGCACCTTGCCGGTCACCTTCGCGGACACCGTAGCCTGCCGCCGCGCGACCACGTAGCCGGAAGCATCCAGCACGGAGTTGCTCGGGGCCGTGGAGCTTGCCGGCGTGGCACTCGCGGTCTTGACCACGATCGGTGCCGGGCCGCGGCCGAAATACCACCAGCCGATTGCCGAGCCGATCAGCAGCAGGGCCCCCAGGAACAGCCAACGCGCGCTCCCGGAAGGCTCTTCCTCGTTCACGGCCGGGCGCTCGATGCGCAATTGTCCCAGGAGATCAGGTTGGCTCATGCCCATTGGCTACTCGAAAGATGGCGTGATGATGCACTCACGGGAACGAATCACGTCACCTGTGTGTAGTCACCCTTGATGTAGGTCATGTTGGCCGCGAAGCGGCCTACTTGACTATGGAAGCCAGTCTCTTGGCGTTCCCGACTGCGCGGTAGTGACAGGCGTCAGGGGAAAAGCGTGGTTGTCGGTTTCGGTTGTCGGTTTCGGAAACGCGCGAGCTCGCCGCTCCGCTTTTACCGACACCGAAAACCGACACCGAAACCGAAACCGCTTCACCCACCCAATTCCCGATCGTGCCACCGCGCCAGCAGCACTTGCGCGAGGAACGCACCGATCAGCGCCATGAACATGTCCCACTGGGTGTCCCAGACGTCGCCCTGGGTGGCCAGGAACGCATCCGCGGCGCCGCCCCAGATCAGTGCGGCCCACCATTCGATCATCTCGAAGAAGGCGCTGAAGGAGAGCGCGGCGGCGAGCACCAGGTAGAACAGCCAGCCGCCGGGCTTGAGCGGGGTTTTGCGCAGCAGCAGCTCGCGGGCGAGGATCGCGGGCACGAAGCCCTGGGCGAAATGGCCGAAGCGGTCGTAGTGGTTGCGCGCGAGGTCAAACCAGTCCTGCACCCACAAGCCGAGCGGCACCAGCGCGTAGGTGTATTTGCCGCCAACCATGAGCAGCACGCAGTGCAAGGCGATCAGGATGTAGAGCAGCCGAGTCAGCGGGAAGCGCGGGTAGGTGAAGATCAGCAACGGCACCGCGACGATCACCCAAATCACTTCCATCAGCCAGGTGAGGCGGTCGTGTGGCCCGATGCCGGACCAGACCAGCACGGCGAGGACCGCGGCGCAGAGCGCCAGGCCGGCGCGCGGCGAGAGCGTGACTGGATCGCGCATGGCGGGCATCAGACCTCCTGACAGTGAAAGGAACGCAGCGGGCCAGGGGAATCAGGCACTAGATTGCGTCCAGGCGCGGCGACGCCGGGCGCGACATGATGCGATCGACCCAGGCGATTGCGAGTGCCGAGACGACGAAGGCGACGTGGATAACCGTCTGCCAGAGCACGGCCGCCTCGGTGACCTGAGAGCCGGGCTGGCCGAGCGTGCCGGCCTCGATAAAGGTCTTCAGGAGATGGATCGACGAGATGCCAATGATCGCCGTCGCGAGCTTGACCTTCAGCACTGCGGCGTTGACGTGGCTGAGCCACTCCGGCTGGTCCGGATGGCCTTCGAGGCCAAGCCGTGACACGAAGGTTTCGTAGCCGCCGACGATCACCATCACCAGCAGATTCGAGATCATCACCACGTCGATGAGCCCGAGCACGGTCATCATGATCTGGATCTCGGGGGTGTGCGTGTACGCCGCGACCGGCGCATGCGCGAAGCCGAACGTAGTGCCGAGCAAATGCCACAGCTCACGCAGGAACTGCACTACATAGATGCCCTGGGCGACGATCAACCCGAGATAGAGCGGCAGCTGCAACCAGCGCGAGGAGAAGATCAGCGTCGACAGCGGGCCGAGCGAGCGGGAGGAACGGGCTTCGGGCATGGGCGAGTGAGGTGTTCTAGATCAGGTCGAGGGGATTCTACGGGGGTGTGGCCGGAGCATGGGCTCTGCACTAGTGGGTTCGGACCTAGTCCGAACGCTCTTCACGCAACCGGTGGCAACAGCGTCCGGACAAGGTCCGGACCCACGCAATGCCCCTACGAACTGCAGGACAGCATCGAGCAGCCCGCCCGTTCGCGCGCCCATTCCGGGCGGCGCGCGGCGAAGCGCTCGAAGCCCGGCTGCTCGGTGTACGGGTTTTCGAGCACCTTCATCAGCGTATGCAGTTCCGCGAGGTCGCCCTTTTCCGCGGCGTCGATGGCCTGCTGAGCGAGGTAGTTGCGCGGTACGAAACGTGGGTTGACCGCGTTCATCGCTGCGGCGCGCACCGCGTCCGGGCGGCCGATCTGGGCGAGCCGCTGTGCGTAGCGAACCAGCCAATCCTCGAGCGCCGTGGCGTTGTCCGCGCGCCGCGCCGGATCGTAGAAAGCCGCATCGAGCACGTCGAGCCGTGGCGCCCGCACATCCAGCTGCGCGAGCCCGCGATAGGTGAGGGTCATATCCATCTCGGCCCGTTGCATGAGCTCGTCGAGCTCGCTGGCGAGCGCCATCTCGGCCGGGCCGCCGTTTTCGATGCCGAGCTTGGCGCAACTCATGCGCGTGTGCTCGGCTGCGAACACTTCTACGTAGTGATCGAGCCCCGCATGCAGCGTCTCGGGATCCGGGAACAGCGGCGTCAGGGCGCCGGCGAGCGCGCGAAGGTTCCAATGGGCGATCTGCGGCTGCCGACCGTAGGCATAGCGGCGCCCCTGTGCATCCGTCGTATTCGGAGTCCACTCGGGGTCGAAGTTCTCGAGCCAGCCGTAGGGACCGTAATCGATGGTGAGGCCGAGGATCGAGAGGTTGTCGGTGTTCATGACCCCATGCACGAAGCCGACGCGCAACCAGTGCGCGATCATGACCGCCGTGCGTGCAGCGACCTCGTGGAAAAAATCCGCCCGGCGTTGTTCCACCGGACCGGTCAGGTGCGGGTAGTCGCGGGCGAGCGTGAAGTCGACCAGCTTTTCGAGCAGGGCCACATCGCCGCGCGAGGTCGGCAGCTCGTAGTTGCCGAAGCGCAGGAACGAGGGGGCGACGCGACACACGATTGCCCCCGGCTCGGCGCGGGGATTGCCGTTGTAGAACATGTCTCGTACGACTTCGTCGCCGCTGGCGAGCAGGCACAGCGCGCGGGTCGTCGGCACGCCGAGCGCATGCATGGCCTCGCTGCACATGAACTCGCGCAGGGACGAACGCAGCACCGCGCGCCCGTCCGCACGCCGCGAGTAGGGGGTCGGGCCGGCGCCCTTGAGCTGCAGCTCGTGGCGGGCACCATCGGCGCCCAGCACCTCGCCGAGCGCAATCGCACGGCCGTCGCCCAGTTGTCCTGCCCAATGCCCGAATTGATGCCCGCCGTACGCAGCCGCGTAGCTCTCCATTCCCGGGAGCAGGGTGTTGCCGGAAAAGGCCGCCAGGAACTCGGGCGATTGCACTTCGGTTTCGGTGAGCCCGAGCGCCTCGGCGACATCACGCGACCAAGCCAGCAGCCGCGGTGCAGCCACCGGCGTGGGGCTCACCCAGGAATACGCAGCACCCTCGACCTGCCGCAGCCGCGCACTGCGCTCGGGGTCGCCGGGCAGCTCGCGTAGCAAGCGGTTGTCGAAACGCAGGGGCATGGTTCGATCCTGGCGGAAGTGAGAGCGCCATGATGCAACCGCATCGCGCAAGTGTCGCGTGAGCACTATTTGGAGTGCGGCGCTCGGCGCCGCTTTGGATGCTCTTGCTCGATTTGCGTCAGTCCTCAGGCGACCCGAACCCGCAAGCGGTCGTCCAAACGCTGGAGACGAGACAGCATCCAAATGCGGCGCAGAGCGCCGCACTCCAAATCAAGCAGCGTCGCGCAGCGCCTCGATCCGGCGGCGCAGCTCGAACTTGGGCTCGGTGACGATGGCCTCGAGCGTTGCAATGCGCGCCCGCAGGTCTTCGATCTCGCGCTGCTGCGCATCGGCCCCGTGCGCAAAGCCGTCCAGGCGCTGTCCCCGGCGCTGCTCATTGAGTTTGAACCAGCGATTGGCCATCCCACCCAAAGTCGAGATGAAGACGATCGCGACCACCATGGTGAAGACATCCATCTGCTTTTGAGCTCCTGTGACTGCGAGGCGACATATTATGCCAACGCGGCCGGCGCGCATGGGCCGCAGGTCATGCTCTGGCTGCTTGCTCTTACTGCGTGGGTCCGGACCTTGTCCGGACGCTCTCGCATTTGTAGGGCATGTTGTTCGCGATGCGGACTACTTTGCGCTTTGCCCTCAATCGTCAAGTAGTCCGCTGCCGCGGACAACCTGACCTACGAAAGCAAGCAGGCTTCGAGGACGCCCGCACCAGCCCTCAAACCCCGCGTTTCGCCAAGAACGCCCGGCGCTCTTCCTCCACCGCGCTGCGCAACTGCATCAGCCGTTGCGCATAGGCCTGCAGCTCGCGCTCTTCATCGGTTTTCGGCACGTAGACCGGTACCGGGACCGCCTTGCCGTCGTCGCCAATCGCCACGAAAACCACGATGCAGTGGGTATTGCGCTGGCGCGTGTCGGCGCCGGCGCGCGGGTTGCTGGCGTGGACGTCGACGCCGATGTGCATGGAGCTGGAACCCGTGTGCAGCAGGCGCGCACTGACTTCAACCAGGCTGCCGATCGGCACCGGCGCCTCGAACTGGATGCCGCCGACATAAACAGTGACGGCGTAATGCCCGCTCCAGCCGACCGCCAGCGCATACGCCGCCTGGTCGATCCAGCCCATGACGGTGCCGCCGAAGACCTTGCCGCCGTAGTTGACGTCTCTGGGCTGCGCCAGGAAGCGCAGCGTGATTTCGCGTTGGGTTCCGGCCATGGCGAGCCTCTCGACCGACAAAAAGAGCGGGCGGGAAGGAAGCGAAGGAAAGAAGCAAGGAAGCGAAGGACAGCAAGCGCCAGGAGGACCGTGGAAGCAGTTGCGGCTCTACTTCGCTACTCTCTGCTTTTCCTTCGCTTCCTTCCCGTCCCGCTCTTTCCCCGCAGCCTATCCCGAAAGCCGCAATCACGCCTCCGGGAACGCCGCCTTCATGAACTCCGGCATCGCCAAAGCAGCGCGGTGGATATCGACGTTGTAGTAGCGCGTCTCGAACTTCTTGGTCGCGGCGCCGCGCTCGCGGAAGCTGTTGAGATCGATGCCCTTGCGCGCCATCGTGCAGCTCCACCAGCCTGACGGATAGCAGGGCTGCGGGAAGCACAGCGTGCGCAGGAAGCTGAAGCCGGCGCCTTTCATCTGCGTGCGCATCGCGGTGATCAGCGGCAAGTGAATCAGCGGGGATTCGCTCTGCTGGACCAGGATGCCGCCGGGCCGCAGGGCCTTCAGGCACGACTGATAGAACGCACGATTGAAGAGACCAGCGGCCGGTCCGATCGGATCGGTCGAGTCGACGATGATCACATCGAGGCTGTCTGGCTCATGCTCGGCCATGTACTTGATGCCGTCGCCAAACTCCAGGCGCGCACGCGGATCGCCGTTGGCCGAGCACAGCTCCGGGAAGTACTGTTCGGCGAGCCGGGTCACGCGCTCGTCGATCTCGCACTGCACCGCTTCCTCGACTTCCTCGTGCTTGAGCACTTCCTTGAGCGTGCCGCAGTCGCCGCCGCCGATCACCACCACGCGTTTGGCGCGCGGATGTGTGAACAAGGCCGGGTGCGACATCATCTCGTGGTACAGGAAATTGTCGCGCGTGGTCAGCATCACGCAGCCATCGATGACCATCAGGTTGCCCCAATCGGTGGTCTCGTAGATATCGATGGTCTGATACGGGGTCTTTTCCGAATGCAACATGCGCTTGATCTTGAACGAGATCGCGGAGTTGGATCCTTCGTGCGCTTCGGAAAACCAGTTTTCATCAAGAACGTGCATCGGGGCAAACGCCTCTTCTAAGGGGCTTATCGTGGTTGCTCGGCAGTCACGCTGCTGCGAACGCCGCTGCGTCCGAAGCGGCGTTCACGGAACACACGGGCTGCCGGCGGATACGCGAGCTGTCGATTCTAACCGTTAAAGCGAGCCGACCACCGACTGCCCAGGGCGAGATCGTAACGAAAGCAAACGCAATCGCGCGCCTGGCGGGGCCAGCAAAGTGCGATACGGGCCTGAATGCGAGGTGTGCGGCCGGTCGCGGAAGCACACTTGGTTCCTGGACAAAGGCCGTCTGACCACCCACATTGCAGTGATCTGCGGGCAGGAAACGGCATTGACTCAACTTTCATGGCTCTACGGCGTGCTCGGATTGGCCCTGCTGGCGATGGCTCCGGCTGTCACGGCCGAGCCGGTTTCGCGTCTCGTCGATGTGCGTACCGCGGGCGCTGAGCGGGTTGCTGCGCTCAAATCAATGCGTGGGGTCGAGTGGTGGCTCGAGCTCGGAGATCACCTGTTGCTGACCGGCGAGCGTAAAGAGCTCGACCGGGTGGCGGAGCGGACGGCGGACGCCTGGCCCGCGCTCGATCCCGCGGCACTGGTGCTGGAAGCGCGCGGTTGCGGCTTCGATGGCACCAAGCATCTCCCGGCGATTGCCGAGGCCGGGCGCTTTGCGCTCGTGCGTGTGCCGCCATCGCTGGCGAAGTATCCGGTGCCCGGGCGCGACTGGCGCCCGGTGCAGGTCAATTCCAGCTATGCACGGCTGTGGTCGAATGATCCGGCGAAGGCCGCCGCCGGCAGCGCGGGTCCCGATCCGCTGGTACAGCCGCTGGTCGACGCGGTCAATCCAAGCGGGTGGGTTTCGCGTTTCACGACCCTCGCGGGCTACAACCGCAACACCTTCGGTGCTGGCAGGGTGCAGGCGCGCGACTGGCTGGTTGCCCAATTCCAGGGGATCGCCGGCGTCGACAGCGTGACCGTGCCGAGCTTCAGCTTCAGCTACAGCGCCCAGCAGTACACGGCCGAGAACGTGCTCGCGCGCATGCCCGGCACGCGGCGGCCGAACGAATGGGTGATCGTTGGCGGCCACTATGATTCGCGCAATCCCAACAATGGCCCGGGCGGCAGCAATCCCTCACCGGGCGCGGAGGACAACGCCACGGGGTGCGCCGGCGTGATCGAAATGGCGCGCGTGCTGAGCCGTTTCCGTCCGGAGCGCACGGTGCTCTTCATGTGTTACGCCGGCGAGGAGCAGGGCCTCTATGGCTCGTCCGCCCATGTGGCGGCGTTGCAGCAAGCCGGTGATGTCGCGCGGGTCGTGTACATGCTCAACATGGACATGATCGGCTACAGCGGCGATGCCGATCTCGATGTCCTGGTCGAGAGCACCAGTCTTGGCGCCGCCTCGTTTGCCCGTTTCGGCGCCCTCGCCGCGATGTATGCGCCGAGCCTGCGGCTGGTGACCAGCCTGAGCCCGTGCTGTTCCGACCATATGCCGTACTTGAACGCGGGCATTCCAGGCGCGCTGACGATTGCCAATGACTGGGGCTCCTACCCGCACTATCACCAGGCCACCGACGTGCCCGCCAATGTCACCAATGCACAGGCCATGGGCGGCAACCTCCTGCGCATGAACGCGGCCTTCCTGGCCGAAACCGCCCTGGCGTCGGACCGCATGTTCGCGGATGGCCTGGAGTAGCTTTTGCTTTGTGTGGGCTCGGAGGTTGTCCGGACTTTATCCGTGGCAGGAAGGAAGAGCGTTCGGACAAGGTCCGAACCCACGTGGAGCAGAGCAGATGCGTTCGGACAAGGTCCGAACCCACGTGGAGCAGAAGCGTTCGGAGCAGGTTCGAACCCGCCAAGGGGTCTTAACCGACCAGGGACTTAAACCACAAAGCCTCCCACCTGAACGTTCCGCCCAGCCCTGCACGCCATCTTCAGGGCGCCTGGATATCCTGGTTTGACGCGTTCCTCTACGGGCGCTCACAGGAGCTCACCAATGACTAGATTCTCCATTCTGACGACAGCAATCGCGACTGCGGCACTGGTTTTCGGCGCTGGCGCCGTCTCCGCGGGCACGCTCGACTCGGTCGTCAACATCCAGAACAACTCGAGCTGGGAAATCCATCAGGTTTATGTCTCGCCCATCGATAAAGCCGAATGGGGCGACAACTTGCTCAAGGGCAATGTGGTCGAGGCCAAGGGCGGCAGCGTCGAGATCTTCAAGATTGCCTGCGATACCTACGACGTGCGCCTGATCGACGAGGACGGCGGCGAGTGTGTCGTCCCCGACATCTCCCTGTGCGCCGAAAAGGACGCTTGGGTGATCGAAGACGAGGATCTGCTCGCCTGTCAGGCAAATACTGAGTAATGCCCTTCCAGCGGGAGCGCCCTTGGCCGCTCCCGCTGTCTCCGTCACCCCATCAGCCCGAACAGCGTGGTCACTACCCACCACATCAGGGCGATCCCGAGCACCGCCAGCAGGATCAATACCAGCACCACCACGGCGACCAGGCCGCGGCTGGTGGTGCGCGTGCGCTGGGGTTGGGCAAGATGGGCTTCGAGCAGGTCGGCATTGCGCAGGTTCGCGCGCCAGCCGAGGTCGAAAAGATCACCCAGGATCGGAATCGCGCCGATGACGGTGTCGACCCCGAGATTGAAGAGCATGCGCGCAAGCACCGAACGCGACGCGCCCTGACGCGCAGCCGTCACCACGATCGCGCCCGAGAGCGCCGCGCCGGTCAGGTCGCCGATGCCGGGAATCAGCCCCAGCAGCGCATCCAGCCCGACCTTGATATTGGTGCCCGGGATGGTGAACGCGGCATCCAGCAACTGCGCCAGCCGCCGCGTGATGCGCACCGAATCGATATCACTCGCGGGTGTGGACAAGCTTCAAGCTCCTCTTGGGTGTGTCCGACAGTGTCCCAGGGCGCGTGTTCTTGCAGCGTCGAGGCGCCGCCGACGAAAGAATCCAAAGTGAGCGGGATCAACCTCAAAGCATCCGCAGACTACGCAGATGAAAACCGAGAAGAAGCTGATAAGAGTGGATTAAATGCCCAGGCGCAGGTCGGTGGACGCGCCGTTGGTGGTTCTACGCGTGCCAGTTGCAAGCCGCTCGCTGGTGCCGGGAGGCCTCGTCTTTAATCAGCTCTTATCCGCTTTTCATCTGTGTAATCTGCGGATGCTTTGAGTTTGATCTTGCTTTTCGATATGGACGGACGATCAGTCGAACCAGGTCAGAGCCAGCTCGTTGGGGACGCTGACGTGGCGCAGGCTGCTGCCGCTGACTTCGATGGTGACTTCAACGACGTGCAGGCCGAGACCTAGCGTGCCGCCGGGTGCGTTCACTGCGCTGAGGTAGCTGGCGCTTAAGGTGCGGCTGGCGGCGGCGGCGCCTGCGGCGAGCTGCTGCATGCCGATCGCGGCCACGGGTTCGCCGTTGACGCGAATTCCCAGCAGTGCGGAGGTCAGGGTATCGGCGTTATCGCCCTGGATGCGGGTGCGTGCATTGAACAGCACGATGCCGTCGTGGCCGGGCGGGATGTAGACCTGGGCGCTGGCGAGCACCACCGTGGTCGACGGCGGCGGACACAGCGGCGCGCCGATGGTGGATGCGACGCAACGCCAAGTGTAGGTCGAGCACGCCTGCGCCGGTCCGCTCACCGCCGAGCCGAACACGCCACCGCCGCTCGCGCTCAGCATGCGTGCACTGCCGAGCCCCCAGCAAACGCCGTTTTCGTGCGCACCGGGAAAATCGCTGCCGAAGGCCAGTTCGCTCGCGACCAGCGTCAGCGAGCGCTGCTGCCCGGGTAGCAGGCGGTGCACGCCGTGCAGCATCACCGGGGCCTGCAGCTCGGCGTTCGGGTCGATGTCGTTGACGCTCCAGGACGCCGAATGCGTCGACTGACAGATCCCGTCGGCGCGCAGGCCGAGCAGGGCGTCACCGTGGCCGCCGTCGATGCCGCTGTCGCAGGCATGGAAAGCGCGCCCGCTCGCGAGCGTGATCACGTCGAGCGTGCGGCTGCCCTGGTTGCGCAGGCTCTGGGTCAGGACCGGCAGCAGCGGCCGGTCGGGCGCACCCTCGCGGATATCGATGTTCTGCTCCGGCGCGTAGGTGGTCACCTGGAAATTCTCACTCGGTCCGGACAACGCGGAAGACAGGATCTGCGAGTGCGGCTGCACCAGCAGCGAAAGGCCGCTGCCGGCGCCGATGCGAAAGCGCCCGGGCCGCGTCGGGTGGGCGCTGGCGACCAGCTCGATCACATGCACGCCCGCGCCGAGCGTGGCGTCGGCGAGTACATTGAACGCGTGCATGACCGGACGCTGCGTCGAGCCCCAGTCGGTCACCGCGACCGAACTCATCGATTCGTCGCCATCGATGCGGATCCGCACCGCCGCTGCGGGCGCATCCACCGGGAAGTGGCGACCGTCGGCAACCGCCACGATGCGTGTCGTCCGGCTCAGCACGATGGTGCGGCTCGCCACCACGGTCGGCGTTGTTCCGGTGATCAGCAGGTCCGCGTCGATCCGCTGGAAGCTCGACAGCGCGCGGGCGCAATCCTCGAAGCCATCCGCGCGCAGCACGTCGGGCGCGCTCAACGGGCACGCGTGGGCAGTGCTGGTGCCGAGCAGCAACCAGGCGACGAGAGTCTGCCGAACATTCAAGGGGAAGCGCATGCGCGAATGATGCATCGGCCATGGTGAATGCTTAGGTGGGTGCCGCCTACGTGGGTTCGGGCCTTGTCCGAACGCTTTGCCTACCGGTACGGAAAAGCGTCCGAACAAGGTTCGGACCCACAAGAGCAAACGCCAAGGAGCGTCCGAACAAGGTTCGGACCCACAACAACAAACTCGACACTGCCGTCTATCGTAAAACTCCCGTATTCATGCAGGAATTTTCTGACAAGACGCGAAAACGTCATTCTCCGAGGACTACACTCCCGCCGCTCGACTCGAGCTCGTATGGGGATACGAAATGAAAGGGTTGCGAGAGATCACGCTGGGGGCGTGTTTGTTGGCAGTGTCGAGTGCGGCCCCGGCGGCCGCCTACTTGCGCGTCTTGTCCTGGAACACCTTGCACGCGGGCTACGCCAATTCGACCGACTGGCCCGGCTACGCGGCGCAGGCTTGGAACGATTTCGGTACCACCGCCGCCGCGGCCAACGGCGTCGATGTGATCTTCGCCCAGGAGGTGATGTACGACACCGCCGCGGCGAGCCTCGCGAGCGCGCTCACCGCCATCAGCGGCGTGACCTGGGATTACCGGGTGACCGCGGCCATCGGGCGCAGCAGCTACAAGGAACGCTACGCGGTCCTGTTCCGAACCGACCGCGTGACCCTGCTCTCCTCGACGGTGTGGGTCGATACCGGCGACAAATTCGAGCGCGAGCCGCAGATCGTCAAGCTGCGCCAGATCCAGACCGGCGAGGACTTTACCTTCATCAACTGGCACACGATCTTCGGCGAGACCGCCGAGCGCCAGGCCGAGATCGCGGCGATCTCTTCGGTGTTCAGCTCGGTGCAGTCGGGCAGCAGCTCGGACCAGGACGTGATCCTGCTCGGCGACCACAATCGCGACTCCACTTCGCCGTGGTGGGCGAACCTGACCGCGGTGTCGCCCGTCGTCAGCTATCGCGTGAATGACCTGACTTCGATCAATACCAGCTGCGCGTTTGCCAGTGCCTACGACCATTTCTGGTTCCAGGCCAGCTACGTGAGCGAGTACTCGAGCTCGGGCCGTGACTACGCCGCCAGCATGTGCGTGCTGCGCGACTTGTCCGACCATGCGCCGGTGTTCCTCAATCTGTATTCGAGCTCCGACACCGATTGATGGTGCGACGGGCTTGGGGCAGGGCGCTCCTGGCTGGCACCTTGGTGCTGGCCGGGTCCTGGTGGGGATGGGAGCGCTCGACGACCGCACCCGACTCGGTGCCAATGGCGGCGTCGCGCGGAGCCGTGGCGCCGGTCGTTGCGCTCGACGGCGCCCCGGCGGCATCCACCACTGATTCGGAGCAACCCGCGCCTTCGGGTATCGAGATCCAGCTGCTCCCCGACGGCGTGGTCGGCGCGCGCGCCGACTCTGTGCGCATCGGCCTGGCGCAGATCTCTGCGGAAGACGCGCGGGTCTACCAGGAATGGCTCGATGGTGGTTCGCAGGGCGCCGGGCCCGCCGAGCGCTCCGAGCTCGCAACCGTGGAACGTTGGGCGCCAGCCACCGCCACGCGCAATCCCGATGGCAGCGTGAGTGTCGGCCCGCTAGCCCTGCCTTTCGCCGATCGCTACGACCTGCAGGCGCGAGGCGACGACGCCCTGCATTTCTGGCTGGCCGCGTTCACCGCGCCGGCGCCGCCGGCCACGATCAGCCCGACCATCGCCGCCGGGCTGCGCATCCAGCACGGGTTGCCGCCGGGCAGCGCGGCGCGCGTGCTGCTGCGGCGAGTCGGTGAGCCGCAGGACGCGCCCCGGTGGCAGCACTTGTTGGCGCGCGAAGCGCCGGCGCTGCTCGCGGCAATGAATGACAGCGCGCTCACCGTCGCGCCTGGACAGGTGCTCGCGCCGCTGCCGCCCGGACCGCTGACCGTGATTCTCGAGGTCGACGGTGTCGAAGCGCAGCGGCTGGCGGTGCAGCTCGCCGCCGGTGCGATCTCCGACGTCAGGTTCGATCCGCTGGTGGCTGAAGCCGTGCGCTCGCTCAGCATCGATCTCGAAATGACCTTCCAGGTCGAAGGCACGCGTGAACCGATTGGGCAGGTCAAGGCCGTCACCGAGACCGCGAACGGCGAGGTCGCGCGCGAGAGCGATGAGCGCGGTCGCGTGCTGTTCGAGAACCTGGATCGCCAGCGGCAAGCCCGCTTCAACCTCAGCTTTCCGCGTGCCGAAGGCGGGCTGCCCAGCTGGCCGGAACAGCGCGCGCTCGAGCTCGATCTCGATACGCTGGCCCAGGCTGCCACTGCTTCACCCGCGGCCGGAAAGCGCATGCGCGTGAGCAAGACCGTCGAGCTGCGCCCGCTTCAGTGGCTGCTCGCGAGCGTGGGCGGATTCCCGCTCACCACGCAACGCAGCGTCGGCGATCCGTGGCCGATCTTCGTGCTGCAACGGGAGCAGGACGGCCTGTGGGCCGACGTCTCAGCCGACTACTTCCTGACCGTTCCCGAGGGGCTCGCGGTATCGATCGAATCCTCGGGCAGCTTTCGCGTCGCAGCCGTGCACCGACCCTGGAGCGTCCACTACTCGACTGCCGCCGATAACCGCCGTCCGAACGCCGACGGGCGCTATCGCGTCGAACTCGACCGGCTGCCCGGACGCGCCGTCGAGCTCACCGTCCTGCACCAGGGCCGCACCCTCGCGCACGCGCCGATCGATGTGCGCGGACCGATCCGCGGCATGCCGGATCCCAGTTTGGAAACCGATGCCAGCGGACGCCTGCAACTGGAAGCGGTTACCGTGCCCAGCGTGCGTGTCGAAGTTCCCGGCTTCGAAGTTGCCGAGGTCCCGCTGCGCGCGGCGTTGACGACGGTGGAGTTGCAGCGGGAGTAGCAGGGGCTTGTGGTGGGTCTGCGCTGCGCGCGGACGCTCTTTTCCCCGGGATCAAAGCGTCCGCGCACAGCGCAGACCCACCAAAGGCACCGAGATCAAAGCGTCCGCGCACACCGGAGGCCCACCAAAACCAGGCGGCTCACCCCGCCTTGATCCACCCCGCCGCTATCCGCCCGACTTCGGCAAGGACGGCGTCGTCTTCGGGCCGCATCTTTTCGTGGTGGCCGTCCGCTTCGAAGTACGCCGCAATCACGATCGGCTTGCGCTCAGGAAGCCAGACCACGGCGACGTCGTTGTGCTTGTTGGGCATCTTTTCCGACACCGCGGTGCCGGTCTTGTCGCCGGCCTTCCAGTCGGCCGGCAGCCCGGCGCGGATGCGCTTCATGCCGGTGGTGGTGGCGATCATCCATTCGGCCAGGCGCTCGCGGGAGGCTGGCGTGAGCAGCTTGCCGCTCATCATCCGCGCGACCAGCTCGGCCATCGCGCGTGGCGTGGTGGTGTCGCGCTCCTCGTCGCCGGTGACCAGGTTCATCGCCGGCTCCATGCGGTCGATGCGGGTAACCTTGTCGCCCATGGCGCGAAACAGCTCAGTCACCGCCTGCGGTCCGCCGAGCTTGGTGATCAGCAGGTTCGCCGCCACGTTGTCGCTGGTTTTCTGCGCCGCTTCGGCGAGATCGCCAATGCGCATGCGGCCCGCTTTCAAATGCTCGGTGGTGACCGGCGCATGCGCGACCATGTCCTTTTCGCCGTACTCGAGAAAATCATCGAGAGACAGGCGACCGCCATCGGCCTCGCGCAGGACCGCTGCGGCCAGCGGCAGCTTGAAGGTCGAGCACAGGCCGAAGCGCTGGTCCGAGCGGCGGCCCAGCTCGCGACCGGTGCCATCCAGCATATGTACGCCAAGCCGCCCGCCGGACAGGCGTTCGGCCTCGGCCAGTGCATCGTCGAATTGCTGGCTTGCGCCCGGCGCCGTGGCCCGGGCACCCAGGCCGAGGCTGAGCCCGGCCATGCCGAGCGCCACCAGAAGGCTGCGCCGCTGCAGATTGGTATTCATCTGCCTCACTCCAGATAACGGGATGCGCAACTCTATCTCTGACCGCAGGGCCACGCGCGGGCGAGTCGGAGCAATCCGCGGGCACCGTCAGGGAGTGCAAGTCATCAGCACTCAAAACCGTGGGAGCGGCGATGGCCGCGATGCTCATGCTGTTCCTATTCGGGATGAGAGGCCCGGCAAAAAACCATCGCAGCGATGGCTGCCCCCACATGAAAAATCATTCAAACTCTGCTCTACGAAGCGCACGCTCACAGTCCCGAGGACGCACCATGGCTTACACGCTCAAGGTCAACGGCAAGACCCATGAAGTGGAGGCGGATGCCGACACGCCGCTGCTGTGGGCGTTGCGCGATACGCTCCGGTTGACGGGGACCAAGTACGGGTGCGGCATTGCCCAGTGCGGGGCGTGCACGGTGTACCTCGATGGCCAGCCGCTGCGTGCCTGCTCGCTGCCGATCTCCGCGGTCGGCAAGCATGAGATCACCACGATCGAGGCACTGGAAGGCGCCGAGGCGCGTGCGGTACAGGCGGCGTGGGCCGCGCTCGACGTGCCGCAGTGTGGTTATTGCCAGTCTGGCCAGATCATGAGTGCGGTGGCGCTGCTCAAGGTGGTCAAGAAGCCGAGCGACCGCGACATCGACCTCGCCATGAACGGCAATCTCTGTCGTTGCGCCACCTATGTGCGCATCCGCGCAGCCATCCATTCTGCCGCTGCTGCGCTGGAGGCCTGAGCCATGGCTGATCATCCGCTGCCGCTGTCCCGCCGCGCCCTACTGAAAGGCGCCGCCGGCCTGGTCGTCGGGGTGTTCCTGGCGCCGGGTGCCAAGCTCGCGCAAGCGGCGTCGCCCGCTGCCGCTGGCCCGTTTGCCCCGAATGCGTTCATCCGCGTCGGCACCGACAATCGGGTGACCGTGCTGGTCAAGCACATCGAGTTCGGCCAGGGCCCGTTTACTGGGCTTTCGACGCTGGTCGCCGAGGAGATGGACGCCGACTGGGCGCAGATGCGCGCGGAGCATGCGCCCGCGAATCCTGCCCTCTACAACAATCTCGCATTCGGGCCGATGCAGGGCACCGGCGGCTCGACGGCG
Source organism: Rhodanobacteraceae bacterium (assembly GCA_031425695.1). GTDB lineage: Bacteria > Pseudomonadota > Gammaproteobacteria > Xanthomonadales > SZUA-5 > JANPJV01. Next base: position 21,656 of record JANPJV010000185.1, read on the forward strand.
ATCGCCAATTCCTACGAGCAGATGCGCAAGGCCGGTGCGACCGCGCGCGCCATGCTGGTCGAAGCGGCCGCGCAACGCTGGAAGGTGCCGGCCGGCGAGATCACCGTCAGCAACGGCGTGGTCGCGCACGCGGCCTCTGGTCACGAGGCGCGTTTCGGCGAACTGGCTGAAGACGCCGCGAAGCTGCCAGTGCCATCCGACGTCAAGCTCAAGGATCCTGCCGACTTCAAGCTGATCGGACGCGAAGGCAAGGTCCGGCGGCTGGACACCGGGGCGAAGTCGAACGGCGCGGCACGCTTCACGATCGATGTCTATGCGCCCGAAATGCTCACCGTGGTGATCGCGCACGCGCCCAGCTTCGGGGCCAAGGTTGCCGCCTTCGACGACAAGGCCGCGCTTGGCGTTCGCGGCGTGGTGGCGGTCAAGCAGGTGCCGAGCGGGATCGCGGTCTACGCAGACGGCATGTGGCCGGCGCTGAAAGCACGCAGCCTGCTCGACGTCAGCTGGGACGAGTCCGCGGCGGAGCAGCGCAGCAGTGCACAGATGCTCGACCAGTATCGGACCAGCGCGGGCAAGCCCGGCGTGGTGGCCGCGGGCCATGGCGATGTCGCCAAGGGCCTGGAAAAGGCAACCAAGACCTTTACCCGCGACTACAGCTTTCCCTATCTCGCGCACGCGCCGATGGAGCCGCTCGATGGCTTCCTGCACTGGGACGGCAAAACCGCCAGGGCCGCGTTTGGTTGCCAGTTCCCCAGCATCGACCAGCCCACGATTGCCGCCGTGCTCGGTATCGAGCCGGCTGCCGTCGAGATCGAGATCCTGCTCGCCGGCGGCAGCTTCGGGCGGCGCGCGCAGCCAGAGGGCGATTTTGCGGCCGAGCTCGCTCAGGTGGCCAAGGCCTTCGGTCCGACCCGTCCGGTCAAGCTGGTATGGACGCGCGAGGACGACCTCACCGGCGGCCGCTATCGGCCGCTGTTCCTGCACCGCATGCAGGCCGGCATCGCGGACGACAAGATCGTCGCCTGGAAAAATACGATCGTCGGTGCCTCCTTCGCGAAGGGCACGCCGATGGAACCGATGATGGTGAAGGGTGGCGTCGACTCGACCATGGTCGAAGGCGCGACCGAGCTGCCCTACGCGCTCGAAAATTTCTCCTGTGAGCTGCACATCGAGGACAGCGGCGTGCCCGGGCTGTGGTGGCGCTCGGTCGGCAGCACCCACACCGCGTATGCGGTCGAGTGCTTCGTCGATGAGCTGCTGCAGGCGCAGGGCCTGGATCCGATCGAGGGCCGCATCGCGCTGCTGGGCGACGACGCGCGCTATGCCGGCGTGCTCCGCGAGGTCGCCAAGCTGGCGGACTGGAAAGGTCCCGAAGTCCGCGCAGGACGTGCGCGCGGCGTCGCCGTCGCCAAGTCATTCGGTACCTATGTTGCCCAGATTGCAGAAGTCTCGATGGCCGAGAATGGCGAGCCGCGCGTCCACAAGGTCTGGTGTGCAGTGGACTGCGGAGTGGTGGTCAACCCGGACATCGTGCGCGCACAGATGGAAGGCGGCATCGGCTACGGGCTTGGCGCGGTGCTGTATGGGGAGATACGGCTCGACTACGGACGCCCGGTGCAGAAGAATTTCGACGGCTATCGCTGCCTGCGCATCCAGGAGATGCCTGCGGTGGAAGTCGTAATCGTCAAATCAGCCGCGCCACCGACCGGTGTCGGCGAGCCTGGTGTCCCGCCGATCGGCCCGGCAGTCGCCAATGCCATCGGTCGCCTCGGCCGCGAACGGCCCAGCCAGTTGCCGATCGTCCCGGGAGCCGTGTGATGCGCATCCTGATCCTGCTGTGTGGCCTGCTCTGCACCTTCTCCGTCGCCGCCGAGACGGGCGACGCGCCGCAAACGCCGCCGCCGCATCTGAAGGCACCTGACGACTTCGCGCAGATCACCGATGCCAAGGCCCGCTCGATTGCGCTGTTCGCGGAGGCGACCAAGGTCATCACCCATCCGCGCTGCCTCAACTGCCATCCCAAGGACGAGCGTCCGACCCAGAAAGACAGCCTGCAACCGCACCAGCCCTGGGTGGTGCGGGGCAGCGACGGCCACGGTGCGCCAGGCATGCGCTGCCACACTTGTCATCACGATGAGAACTTCGATCCGGCGGGCGTCCCTGGCCACCCGAAGTGGGCGCTCGCGCCCGCGTCGATGGCCTGGCAGGGCAAGACCGCGGGCGAAATCTGCTCGCAGCTGCTAGACGAGAAGCGCAACGGCGGCATGGACCACGCCGAGCTGATCCACCACATGGCCGAAGACTCACTGGTCGGCTGGGGCTGGGCGCCCGGCAGCGGACGCGAGCCCGTACCCGGCACGCAGGCCGCTTTCGGTGCCCTCATCCGCGCCTGGATCGAGAGCGGCGCGCACTGCCCGGAGTAGCTCTTGTGCGCCGTTGTGGGTCCGGACCTCGTCCGCACGCCTCCTTCCGCCGGCGTTCGCGAGGGTGGCGCTCCCACGCCGCCCCCTTGCCTGACCACGCTGAGCTTCGAGGCGCCGGCGCAGGAGCGCCGCCCTCCATCAAGTTGATCGCGCAACCGACTACGTCGCCAGCCCCAAGCCGTGGCATGCTTGATCGGCGCGCGTTCGCGCCGGAGGCGTAGTTGCGTCAATGGAATTGGACGAGCTCAAAGTGACGATTGATGAGCTGACGCCGGGGATGTTCGTCTCGCGGTTGGATCGGCCCTGGATCGGGACCAAGTTCCCGTTGCAGGGGCTCAGGATCAGCAGCCAGGAAGAGATCGAGGCGCTGCGGGCTTACTGTCATTTCGTCTTCATCGATGTGCAAAAGGGTCAGGTCCCGAAGCAGCGTGGCCTGCTGCAGCGCCTGGGCTATGGGCGCCTCGTTCACCATGGCCGGCCGGCCCCGCCGGCAACCGTACACCCAAATGATGTCCCGCTCGGCGAAGAGCTGCCGCACGCGCGCAAGGCGTGGGACGACGTGCGCGCGCTGGCGTCGAACTTCATCGACGACGTACGCGCCGGGCGCCGGCTCAGCGCCGACGACCTCGGCGGCGCCATGGAGCCGATCGTCGCCAGCGTGATCCGCAACGCCGACGCCTTCTTCTGGCTGGAGGCGCTGCGGCGGCGGGATGCCTACAGCTACAGTCATTCGGTGAACTGCTGCGCGCTGGTGGTGAGCTTTGGCCGCCATCTCGGCTTTCCGCGCGCGATGCTGGTCGACCTGGCCAGCGCCGGCATGCTCATGGACATCGGCAAGGCCGCGCTGCCGGAAGAATTGCTCGGTCGTGCAGGGCCTCCGATCAAGGAAGAGACCACACTCATCCAGTCGCACGTCGGCCACAGTGTCGCCATGCTGGAGCAGGCGGGGATTCGCGACCCGGAGATCATCGAAATGATCGAAAACCATCACGAGCGCCACGATGGTTCCGGCTACCCGCGAAAGCTGTTCGGTTCGCAGATCCCGTTGACCTCGCGCATGCTGGGCCTGGTCGATACCTTCGATGCGCTCTCCAGCGAGCGCCCGCACCAAAAGGCGATGAACAAGCACGAAGTGCTGCAATGGCTGTACCGTCATCGCGATGGCTTGTTCCAGGCCGACTTGATCGAGCAGTTCAGCCAGACCCTCGGGGTCTACCCGACCGGATCGCTGGTCCAGCTGTCCTCTGGAGAGGTTGCCGTGGTCATGGCGCAGAACCCGGCGCGCCGGCTGTTCCCGCGGGTGACCGTGCTCACCCGCCAGGACAAGACCCTGGACTCCACCTTCATGCAGGTCGACCTCTGGAGCCTCGGCAGCAACGAGGATCCGACGAAGCGCGTTTGGATCGAGCGCGCGCTGCCGCCTGGCGCCTTTGGTCTCGATCCGACCGAACTTTTCCTGTGAGTGCGGTCACCAGCGCCAGCGGGCCCTCACGGCTGTTGGTCGGCACTGATCTCCAGCGCGAGATCGAGCGCTTGGCGGTATCCGGCGGCGGCCGTTGCGGGCTCATGCTGGTCCATCTGCGCCGCATGCGCCAGGTCAGCGCGCTGCTCGGCAGCGCCGCGGCGCTGGCGCTGCTGCATGCGACCGAAGCGCGCCTCTCCGAATTGCTGCGACCGATCGACCGCGTGTTCCTGGTGGCGCCCAATGAACTGCTGGTGGTGCTGCCCAAGCTCATGAGCCGCGAGCACGGGGTGCTGGCCGCGCGCAAGGTGCTGCGCCAGTTCGAGATTCCGATCCAGGTGCTGGAACGTCCGATGACGCCGGTGCTGACGCTGGCGCTCGCTGTCGCCAAGGATGCGGCCGAGGCGATCGAGAGCGTGATCGGGCGTGCCCAGGGAGCGCTCGACCAGGCGCTCGAGCTGAACCGGCGCCTGGTCGTGGCGTCGGATGCGGCCAAGGAAGCGTGGCTGCTCGACGACCTGCGCGACGCGCTGGTCAACAACGAGCTCAGTGTGCACTTCCAGCCGGTGTTCGCGCTCGCCGAAAATCGCATCGTCGCCGTCGAGGCGCTCGCGCGCTGGAATTCGGAGCGCCACGGGGTGATTTCGCCCAACCGCTTCATCGCGCTCGCCGAACAGACCGGCCTCGCGCCCGAGCTCACGCGCTGGGGCGTCAATGCGGTATTGCGCGAGTACGCGCCGCTGCGCCACAGTCGCCCCGACCTGCGTTGCGCTTTCAATCTTTCACCAAAGGTCATCGGCCAGTTCGGGCTGGAAGAACAGATCCACTCGGCCCTGGCCATCTGGGATATCCCGGCCAGCTCACTGGTACTCGAAGTCACCGAATCGGCCGTGATGGAAGACCCCGAGCTCAGCACGGTCGTGCTCAGGAACCTGCGCGAGCGCGGGGTGACCATCTCGATCGATGATTTCGGCCAGGGCTATTCCTCCTTCACCTATCTCAAGAACTTCCCCGCCACCGAGCTCAAGATCGACCAGTCCTTCGTCACCGCGATGGGCACCGACGCGCGCAGCCGGCAACTCGTCAAAGCCATCATCAATCTCGCCCACGACCTCGGCATGCAGGTCGTCGCCGAGGGCGTCGAAGACCAGATCGTCCTCGACCACCTGATCGAGCTCGGCTGCGACATGGCCCAGGGCTACCACCTCGCCCGCCCGCTGGCCAAGGAAGAGCTGCTCAAGCTGCTGCAGGAGTGAGGTGAACCGGTTTCGGTTTTCGGTTTCGGATCAAAGCGAAGCGCTCTTACCGACACCGACGACCGACACCGAAACCGCTTCTCACTCACCCGCCGCCCATGCTGATCACCACCTTGCCGCGCGCGCGGCCGGTTTCGAGATAGGTGATCGCCTCGGGTACCTGGGCCAGGGTGTATTGGCGGTCGATGACCGGGGCCAGGGTGCCCTTGGCGAGCATGTCCGCGAGGATCTGGAGGTCGGCCGGGTTGAGCTCGGCCATCAGCATGGACATGTCCTGGCTCACGAAGGGCGACTGCAGTGCGGCCTTGAGCGGCTGGATCATCGGGCCGAGCCACGGATCGTCGCTGGAGCCACCGATGATCACCAGCCGCCCATCGGGCTCGAGCACGCTGCGGAGCTCTGCCAGCGTGCGGTTGCCGACATTGTCGATGATCAGGTCATAGCGGGTTTCGCCTGCGGTGAAATCCGTCTGCGTGTAGTCGACCACGTGGGTGGCGCCGATGCCGCGGACGAGCTCGAGGTTGCGGGTGCTGCAGACGCCGGTAACCTCCGCGCCAAAGGCCCTGGCAATCTGGACGGCAAAGCTGCCGACGCCGCCAGAGGCCCCGTTGATCAACACTTTCTGCCCGGCTTCGAGCTTGCCCTTGTCGCGCAGTCCCTGCAGTGCGGTGACCGCAGCGATCGGCACGGCCGCGGCCTGCTCGAAGCTCACGTTAGCCGGCTTCAGGACGACCGAGCGGTCGGCGCGGACCACCACGTATTCGGCAAATGCACCGGTACGCCCGCCAAAAACTTCATCGCCCACCTTGAATGCCGTGACGTTCTTGCCGACAGCTTCGACCACGCCGGCGTAATCGACACCAAGCCGTGATTCGGTCGGAGCGCCGATTCCGGCAGACATGCGCATGAGGTACGGCTCGCCGCGCAGGTAATGCCAGTCGAGCGGGTTGACTCCGGCCGCGCGCACCTTCACCAGCAGCTGGTCGGCGTCAGGTTGCGGGCGCGCAATCTGTTCGAGCGCCAGCACCTCGGGCCCGCCGTAGCAGCGATAGACGATCGCCTGCATCTGCGGACCTTCACCAGCCACCGCCGGGCGTTCCGAACATGGCGACTCATAGCTCAGCGTGACCGCCAGCGCGGTGACCGCCACCGACATCACCCCACCCAGCCACAACAGGATCTTCGAACGACGACGCATGTGGATCTCCTCAGCGCAGAAAGCGCGCTGCAGGTGGTCACTATGGGCGTGGCAAACCGGCGATCCAAGCCAAGTGCGACCAACAGCGCACGTGGATCTACCAGCTGCGCCAGGCAGCGACGAACGCTGTTCTTTTGCTTTTGCGTTGCGTGGGTCCGGACCTTGTCCGGACGCTCTTAGCCTTCAAAGACGCCATGGGCCTCCAGAGAAAGCGTCCGGACACGGTCCGGACCCACGCAAGCAAAAACCCATGACTTCCTGCACTTCTTGGTGATGTAGTGAACTACCACACTAGTCTTCCCAACGAGGAGAACACCATGAAGCGCAACCTGTTGTCGATGTCCGTGCTGCTGGCCGCCCTGGTCGGCGCGCAGCACCTGTTCGCAGCGCAGCCAGCGGCGCTCGCAGGCGCTGTCAATGCCTCGGCCCAGGCCGTGACCGCGCCCGATCCGGCGCAGAGCATTCGCGATGCGGTGCGTCAGCTACGCGCCAATGACCTGGCCGGCCTGGTCGCGACGCTGGTGCCGCCGGGGCAGCTGAAAATGATGCGCGGCGCCTATGAGGTGAAGCGGACCGAGCGGACCACCGACGAGGATCGTGCCGAGTTCGAGGAAGGTATTGCCAAGCTCACGGCGCCAGATGCGGTCAACAAGCTCATGGCGGAGATCGAGCCGAAGTTGATCGAAGTGCGGCCGCAGGCACCAGGCGCGTTGATGATGGGGTTTGGTGCGTTGCAGATGGCGATCACTTCGCCTGAGTCGGAGCTCACGCCGTAACAGCGCGACGCCCTCCGGCGCGCGCTGCCGGGTCTGCAGAACTGGGCGACCAGCACCGACTTCCTGAGCTCGCAGTCGATGCGCCAGGCGCTCACGCTGATTACCAATGCCGCGCGCAGTACCGGCGTCAGCAACCTCGACCAGCTGAAGATGCTGTCCTTCGAAGAAGTCCTCGCGCGTGCCGGCAACATGCTCGCGGCGAGCAAGCAGGCCCTGCGCATCTACGGCCTGGACATCGACGCGATCATGGCCACCACCCGTGTCGAAGTGCTCACGATCGAGGGCGAGAAGGCGCGCGTGCGCACCACCGTGACCGTGTTCGATGCGCCAATTTCCAAGGAACACGAACTGGTGCTGGTTGAAGGCCGCTGGTATGGCAAGGACGCGTTGATCCATTTCAACGATCACCACCACAAGCACGGCCGCGGCAGCGACCATGACGACCTGATCGACGTAAAGGTCGAAGTGGAGAGCTGATCGCGAGTGCGGGGCGCGGCTTTCGTCTGCGTCCCGAAATCGCGCCGGTGTCGGCTTTGCTCTACGTAGAGTGGAACTTGCTCCACTACTTAGCCCATGACGCGCCAAGCAAGGAAAAGCAGCGGAGCTCGCTCCGCTGCCCTTGGCTTCGCTGCGCCCGTGTAGGACTTGCGACATTTTCAAAAAAAGCCTCCAGCCCCGCTGAGCACGCCCCGGCAACACGCCCGAAAAACCGTTGAACAGGTTGGCAAGGCGCCGTGCCCATAAAGCGGCCGATTCTTAAATAAAAAGCCAAGTATTCATCTACGCGGCCCCAATTCACGGACCCAGCACACTCGTGCTGTAAAGTGATTTCAGGCTCGGGACAATGGTTTCCCGGCACCGACCTGGGGGGTCACCAATGAATTCCTTATTGAAATTGCGCAGCGTTAGCTGCGCAGCGATGGCGCTTGCGTGCGTGAATATCAGCTACGCCAGTGACATCGAACCAAATTCAAATGCGGCGGCCGCAAGTGCCCGTCACGCGAGCCTTCCGCTGCGATTCGAACCGAACGTCGGGCAAATCGACCCGTCGGTCGACTTTATGGCGCGCGGCAATGGATATACGATGTTTCTGACGCCCAAAGAGTCCGTACTCGTATTTGGCGCGCCGGCACATTCGGCCAGTGACGCGGTCTCCAAAACCGCCGCTAAAACGCCAGCCGTCTTGCGCATGCAGTTTTCCGGCGCGAACCCGGCGCCTGAGCTCACCGGCGTCGACGCTTTGCCGGGAATTACCAACTATTTCATCGGCAGCGACCCGGAAAAATGGCGGACGGATATCGTCGCGTTCGCAAAAGTGCGCTACGCCGAGATTTATCCCGGAATCGATCTCGTTTATTACGGCAACGCCCGCAACGTCGAATACGATTTTGTGCTGGCAGCCGGCGCTGATGCCGGACAGATCCGCATGAAGATCGTGGGCGCGGAGCGCATGGCGGTCAACGCCGATGGCGAACTCGTCCTTGGCGTGGCGGGCGGCGAGCTGCGCCAGCCGGCACCGTTGATCTACCAGCAAGGGACGACCGGCAAGACCTTGGTCTCGGGCAGCTATGTGCTGCATGGCAAGGAGGTCGGGTTCGCGCTTGGTGCCTACGACCGCACGCGGGCGCTGGTCATCGATCCCGTGCTCATCTATTCGACGTATCTCGGCGGCAGCGGCTTCGATCAGGTCAACTCGATCCATGTGGGCCCGACCGGCGACGCCTACGTGACCGGCGTCACCAGCTCGGCTAATTTCCCGCTCCAGGGGACACCGAGTTCTGCGTACGGTGGTAGCCAGGACCTGTTCGTGACCAAGCTCCGTCTCGCGGGCAGCGGGCTCACCTACTCGACCTACATCGGTGGCATCGGGGACGACATCGGCAACGACATCGTCGTCAGCGGTGCCGGTACCGCGTATGTCACCGGCTCGACCACGTCGATCAATTACCCGGTCGTTACCCCGACCATCGCCGCCCAGGTCGGCGGTACGGATGCCTTCCTGACCAAGCTGACCGCGGCCGGCAATGGCATCGTTTACTCGACTTACTGGGGCAGCACCGGCTTCGAGGAGGGCACCGCAGTCACCGTCGATCCGGCGGACAATGCCTACATCTCGGGCAACACCAGCGCGCCCAATTTTCCGACGCAGACCGCATTCCAGGCGGCCCTCGCCGGCGGCATGGACGCGTTCATGACCAAGTTCAGCGTAGCCGGTAATTCGATCGTCTACTCGACCTATCTCGGTGGCGCGCAAGACGACCGGGCGACCGACATGAGGGTGGCGGACGACGCGGCGGTGTTCGTGATCGGCAGTACCACGTCGGCCAATTTCCCGATCAAGTCACCGGCCTTGCAGGGCAGCCTTGGCGGCGGGCGCGACGCCTTCCTCACCCACTTCAGCCTGGCCGGCAATGCACTGCTGTACTCGACCTTCATCGGCGGCGCGAGCGATGACGAAGCGCTCGGGATGACCATCGACGCGCCCATGAATGCCTACGTCACCGGCCGCACCGCCTCGGTCAATTTCCCGACGCAGGTTCCCATGCAGGGAAGTCATGGCGGCGGGGCCACGGATGCTTTCGCGATCAAGATCAATCCTCCGGGCAGTGCGATCGTCTTCTCGACTTTCCTCGGTGGCCTCGGCGATGACAGCGGACACAGCGTCGCGCTCGATACCACGCGCAACGTATTCCTGACCGGCAGTACCACTTCGGGCAACTTCCCACTGCTGCTCGCGTTCCAGAACAGCCTCGGCGGCGCGACCGATGCTTTCGTCACCAAGCTCGCATTGAGCGGCAGCGCGTTGATCTATTCGACCTACCTCGGCGGCATCAGCGCCGATGCGGGTCATGGCATCGGCGTCGACCTCGTCGGCAACGCCTACGTCGCCGGCTACACCGAGTCGATCAACTTCCCAACCACCGCTGCATTCCAGTCCGCCTTTGGCGCGGTGCGCGACGGCTTCGTGTCCAAGATCGCGGAAACGAATGACCTCGATCTCATCTTTGCCGACGGCTTCGAGTCGCAGAACTGACGAGCTTGAGCCCGGGTGCGGCGAACGCACCCGGGCTCAAGCCTTGACGCGGCCCTGGCGCAGGACCGGCACGACCGTGACGCTCGCAGTCTCGCTCATGACCTGGATTTCGCCGTCCTGGATCAGGCACTGCAGGGGCATACTGCGATCAATGAGGGCGCCCAGCGCTTCGGCCGTCCCTTCGGGTATTTCGATCACGCTCAAGTTCTCGCAGCGCGCGAGCGTGGCGGACATCTTGTCCCACCAGATCCCGAAGCTGCGCCCGCTGTAGCCGATCAGCACCACCTGCCGCGCGCGTCCGCAGGCCTTGCGAATGCGGGCTTCCTCGGGTTGACCGAGATAGATCCAGAGCTCGATCTCACCGGTCAGTGAGCGCGCCCAGAGATCGGCTTCATCATCGCTGGACAGCCCGCGCCCAAACTCCAGGCGTTCCTCGGCATGCAGCGCAAACGCGAGCACCCGCACCATCACCCGCGCGGCCGTCTCGGACGGATGCTGGGCAATCGTCAGCGCGTGCGTGGCGTAGTAATGACGATCCATGTCGCTGATCGTCAGCTCAGCCTTGTAGACCGTTGCCTTGGGTGCCATGCGTGCTTGCCTCCCGGCAAAGGGGCGGCATTGTGCGGGAATTGTCATGCGTGCGCGCCTGACGCGTCGCGTGCGACGGAACGTAGGCCGCAGTGCGCGCGGCGGTTTGCGCGCTCTGCGGCGCTTGGGATCTAAAGGCGCCGCAGAGCCGCTTCGCGGCACAGCGGCCTACTCGAAGCCGCTCGCATGCAGCGCCTCGGCGAGCTCATACGCGCCAATGTCGATCACGCCGGTGTTCACCCGCGCCGCCCGCAAGGCCGGGTGCAGATAGACGAAGTCCGGGCTCAGCGCCTGTCCACCCACGCTCCCGGGCGCGACGCCCGCGTCGATAGCAGGCGAGCCCGGCTGTAGCCGGTAGTCGTACTGTGCCGGGGCCACGAACAGCGGGTTGGTCGCCACCAGGTTATTGCTCAGCACCGCGCCCGCCTGGTTGGTCACCGAGCCCGCGCCGAAAAAGATGTTGTTGCGCGCAACGATCGGCAATGGCGTCGCTGCAGCCACCTGCATGAAGGTGCCGGCGCCGCGGTTGTTGACGAACGTATTGTTGATCACGAACAGGCGCGATTCCGGATGTGCGCCGCCTTCGCTCAGGTAGTCGAGCATAGCGCCATTCTGCGACGTCGCTGGCTGCTCGACCAGGTTGCCGATGACGAACGACAGTCCGCCGTTCGGCAGGTTGATTTCGTAGCTCTCGGTGCCGCCGGTCTCGCCGGTCAGGCGGTTGTAGAGGATGTGGTTCTCGCGGGCACGTGACTTGAGCAGGTGGCCGACGCGCGCGCCATGCGACCAGTTGTAGCGGAAATTCAGTCGATCGACCGCATTGACGTAGAGGTTGTGCGACTGGCCATCGCCTGCCCCGTTGTCGGCAAATTCGCTGTATTCGATGGTGATGGTGCTGCCGGCCACGCTGTTCGCGAGGATGCCGTTCTGGTTGTTGCGGAAAAGCACGTTGCGCACGATCAGGTTGCGGCCCTCCTGGCGGATGCCGGCGCCATTGTCGTCGGGAACCGTTGCGCCGCTGAGCTCGATATTCTCGATCGTCGTGTCGTTGCCGACGATTACCCAGATCGCCTTGCCCTGTGAGCTCTGTCCGGCCGCATCGATGCGCGCACGCCCGTTGACCCCGATCAGGGTCAGCCCGTTCTTGCTCCAGGCGCAGACGTTGCCGTTGTAGCTGCCGGCCGCGTCGATGCGGATGGTGTCGCCGTCATTGGCGGCCGCAATGGCCGCACAAGGCGTCGCGAACGGCTGGCCAGGGCCGACATTGAGCACGGCGGCACCTGTGGCCAGCGCCGCCGACCACAGACCCATTCCCACCCACGCACGCAACATCGAGAGCCTCCCGTCAGTTCGACCGTACCGCGACTATGCCCAGCCACAGCGTTGCTGACGTTGACGCACTGCTCACCCGGATCTTCTCATTGGTCGACTTTGCGCGGGCTGGTACCTTGTCGTAACGTTGGGGCTGCTCTGCGTGGGTTCGGACCTTGTCCGAACGCTTTCCCCGCAGTCGGGCAGTAAAAGCGTCCGGACAAGGTCCGGACCCACAGGCACGGTCTTCCCCGTGCGCCTTCGATCAACGCCAGTGGCGATATCGCCTTCATCGCCGCCCTGCACCCGGCGGACAACAACCAGGTCGAGTGGGGCACGGGCGTGTTTGTTGCCCATGCGCAAACGACGTTGTTTGCAGACGGCTTCGAATAGTTTTGGTGGGAGAGCCATGGCTGCGATCTTTGGCTCTGCGTTCGTTGGAGGCCAGGCAACAGCTCGCAGCCCTGGCGGCTCCCACAAGCGCAACTGGCCGGCAAGGAGCAGCGGAGCAAGCTCCGCGCTACGAGAGCCCTGGAGTTGCCGGGATAAGGCTCCATATCGTGATGCTCGCTGCTGCGAATTCCGCCCATGATTCCTCTGTCGATCCTCGATCTCGCGCCGGTCACGGAAGGCAGTGATGCGCGCCAGACCTTTGCGAACACGCTGTCGCTGGCGCGGCGCGCCGAAGCGCTCGGCTATCACCGCTACTGGCTGGCCGAACATCACAACATGCCGGGGATCGCGAGCGCCGCGACGGCGGTGCTGATTGGCCATGTGGCGGGCGGCACGACGCGCATCCGCGTCGGTTCGGGCGGGATCATGCTGCCGAATCACGCGCCGCTGCAGGTGGCGGAGCAATTCGGGACGCTGGGCGCTCTTTATCCCGGGCGCATCGACCTCGGCCTCGGCCGGGCGCCGGGAACTGACCAGGCGGCGACGCGCGCGCTGCGGCGCTATTACCAGGGCGCTGACGAATTTCCCGCAGACGTGGCCGAGTTGCTGCGTTATTTCGAGCCGCTGCCGACGGACGGGCGGCCATTGCCGACGGTCCGCGCAGTGCCGGGCGCAGGGATTGAGGTGGAAGCCTGGATCCTCGGCTCGAGCCTGTTCGGCGCGCAGCTCGCGGCCGCCATGGGCTTGCCGTACGCGTTCGCCTCGCACTTCGCGCCGGATGCGCTGGAACAGGCACTGGCGCTGTATCACCGCGAATTCCGGCCATCGAAACGCCTCGCCCGACCGCACGTGATGCTGGCGATGAACGTGGTCGCTGCCGACACCGATACCGAGGCACGGCGGCTATTCACCACCCAGCAGCAGGCCTTCGTGAAGTTGCGCAGGGGCACGCCCGGGCTGGTTCCGCCGCCCCTGCGCAGCGGCGACGCCCTGCGAGAGTTTGCGAGTCCCGACGAGATTGCCGGCGTCGATCGCGCACTCAGCGTCGCGGTGGTCGGCTCGCCAGCCACCGTCCGTGCCGGCATTGCCGCCTTCCTCGAACGCCACCGCCCGGACGAGCTGATGCTGACCGCGAACATCTTCGACCACGCCGCGCGGGAGCGTTCGTTTGAACTGGTGATGGAGGCGCTCGAAAGCTGAGCCGGTTCCCCTGGCGATCTTCCGGACCGCCAGTAACGTTCGCAGGTCCGAGCCGTGGATGGCTACGCAGGCAGTGCGTTCGGCGAGGGTTTCGTCACCGTCGCTGCCGGCATGTGGAGTTCGCAAGCGGATTCGAGCAGTGCGGCATTCGCGACGCGGGTGGGTCCCCACTGTGCGCCGGCGCCTTGTGTTCATCCAGCATGACTTGAGGGCTAGGGCCCGCCCCTTGGGTCGCAGGTTACTATTGCTCCATGCACTCGAGCCTGCTTGCAGCCGCCATCGCTCCGCCCGCGGAATGACCAGCATTCAGCGCGGCACCTTGTTGGGCCTTGCATTCGTCGGCGCCGTCGCCGCGTTCGGCTACCTGCATTGGCCACGCGTCTCCGCAGCGGGCGCCGCGCCGGTAATTCCACGAGCGACCGTTGCGAGTGACGCACCCGCGCCCGCGTTGGCAAGTACGGAAGCGACGAGCACGGCCGCAGTGACGCCGGCCGATTCCATCCTGCCATCTCTGCCGACTGGAGTCCGCGGTTTCCGCACCGGGCAACGAAGGTCTCATGCCGACCGCCTCGCCAGTTCCGAGGACGTGACGCTCGCCGTGCAGGAGCTCGAGCAACTGGCGAATGGCGGCGATGCGGACGCCGCCGGAACGCTGGCCGACCACCACTTTGAATGCGCGATTGCGGCCGGCTTGAGCCTTCCTGACTATGCCTACGTTTGGGATCGCTTCGCCCAGGGCGCCACGCTCGATCCAGCCACCCGTGCGCGCGCCCGGGAACAAAATGATGCGCGCCTGCAGCGTTGTGCTCCATCCGGTGAAATCGACCTGGATGCGTCAGGGGCGCTTGCCGAGGCCTGGTACCAGCGCGCCCTGATGCTCGGCGATCTCACTGCCATCGCGCGCCAATCAGGCGAGGGCATGGATCCGATTGTCGCCAATAGAATGCGCAGGGCCGCCTTGATCGAAATTCTCGAGCAAGGTGCGCCCGAGGCGCTCGCCGAGCACGCCGGTTGGCTGCCGGTATATAACCACGCGTTCACGCCGGAAGCCTATGCCATGGCCGCGTGCACGCTGATCGAAGCGTGCGCCGCCGATGTCGAGGCATACGTCACGCGCGAGTTTCCCGGGATGCAAACGATGACCGGGGTGCCGGGCCCGCTATTGAGCCTGCGTACGTTGAGCCCGCGCGCCCGACAACTTGCGGCCGGCCAAAGCGCGGAGATCCTGCGCTATTGGCAGGCGCGCCGGTTCGAGGAAATGCTGACTCCCGAGCCGCCGCTGCCACCGCCCAAGCCATGAAGCGCCGTAACGTGATCCTCTTCGCGGCGCTGCTGGCCATTCTTGCGGCAGTGGCCGCATGGCTTCGGCCCGACTGGAGAAACCCTGGCTCGCCTGCGATTGCCCAGCGAACCGCTGCGCCAGCCGCGGTCACAAGTGCATTCGCTCTACGCGATCAATCATCGGCAGCAACGGCTGCCCAATCAGCGCCCAGCAGCGCCGCCAGTGCGTCCACTCTCCCCGCCGGCGCGCCGCCGGGCGGCACTGCTCCAGCCGCCGCGGTTGCCTCAATGACCGCCATGCAGGCGCGCGAGTTGATGCAACGCCTCCGTGCCGAGCGTGACTGTGAGCAAGCCGCCTATTCCCTCAGCGCTCACTCGGAGGCGCAGATGGAAAGAGGCACTTGGCGCTGGCTGTCGCCCGAGATGGCGGCGGCCGAACGTGCGGCAAGGCGGGTTGCGGCCGCCCGGCTGGGTCAGGGCTGCGCGCCGGTTTCCGATTCCAATAGCGCCCGGCAGATGCGCTACAAGGAGCGTGATCGCCTGGAAGCGCTCGCGAGCCGTGGCGGTGACCTCGGGGCTCGCCTCTACGCGGCCAGCCGTGGCACCCGGCTTTCTGACGCGGCCAAGGCCGACTTGCGAGGGCTGCTCTACGAAGCGCTGTTGAGCGGAGATCCCGAGCTGATCGCTCAGCTTGGGGACAGTGTCCGTGCGGTCGATTCCCGCGGCTGGGTATATGAACGGCAAGTCTGGCAACTGGTGGCGTGCGACCTTGGACGGGACTGCGGCAGCTCGAGCCGGGCGCTTGATCGAATGTGCCTGTTCACCACCTCAGGGGCTTGCGGCCAGGAGTCGCTCGAAGCGGCGCTTAGGTACACCATCGCCGAGCCGGTGTTCGACCGCATGCAACAGCGCCGCGCCGAGTTGCTCGCGCGCATCCGCAGCGGGCAGGTTGCCGGGCTCTTCGATCCAGCCCCGGTGCCGCCTCCCGGCCCTTGATCGCAAGTACGCTGGGTCCGACGCGCACGCTGGCATCGATTTGACTATGTAGGCTGGGTCCGACGCGCATGCTGGCGACGATTTTCGTACCAGCGATGCGAGCGCGCGGCGCCCGGCTGTCGCTTCGTTGCTGTCGCTACGTAGCTGGACGCGGCCGCTGGCGCGAAGGCTTGCAGTCGAAGACCTTATGTTCGCGCGCACAGAGCCACGCTACCTCAATCGGCAACGACGCCGCCCGATTGCCCTTTCTTCACGCCGCCTTCGCGCTGCTACCATCCGCACTTGCTCGTTCCCGGAAGACCGCATGGAAGTCCTCGGCCTCTTTGCCGTCCTGTTCTGCCTGTACCTGCTCGTTGCGCCGCTGATTGCGTGGGTGCAGTCGAGCAACGCCAAGTCGCGGGCGGAGGAGGCGAACGCCGCTTTGCGGGCCCAGGGACTGCTGCTGAAGGATTTGCAGAAGCAGGTTGCATCGCTGCGCGAGGAGCTGCGCACCGCGGCGGGCCGCGTGGCGCCGGCGACGACGACTGAGCTCGATGAGCGCGGTGCGGTCATCGAAGTACCAGTGCCGCCGCGTGCGGCTGCGGAGCGCACGCCCGCAACGCCGCAGCGGGTTGCAGAGCCGCGGCCAGAGGAAAAAGCAATCGCGGCTGGGGCCGCTCCCACAAAAACACCCAAGCCCAGGCCAGCCTTCGACCCGGCCGACTTCGGCGTGCCAGCCGCGGTGCCGAACGCGCCCGCGCCAGCTGCACCCGAGTTCGACCTGATCGATTTCGTGCCGCCGCAAGTGGCGCCGCCGCCCGTATTCGATCTGCCGCAAGTGCCCGTGTGGGAAATCGCCCCGGTCGAGAGGGCCGTGCCCGCTGAGGCGGTATCGGGACCGGCGGTGTTCGAGATTGGTATCGAGCCCGCCGAAGCGAGCGCGAGCACCCAGGTTCGCAACGAGGTCGAGCAGCCGCGCGAGCGCGTGGACGAGGCGGCCCGACAAGCCGCGCCCGGGCCCAAGCCGGTGTGGACGCCGAAGCCGCCGCCCAACGTGCCGCCCGGCACGCCGCGTCCGCCGCGCCCAAGCGCGCCGCAAGCGCCGAGCGATCTGCAGCAAGGCCTCGCGGGACTGCTGACTGCGGCGAAGGGTTGGCTCTTCGGCGGCAACCTGGTCGCCAAGATCGGCCTCTTGATCCTGTTCATCGGCATCGCGTTCCTGCTGCGGCTCGCCAGCGCGCATGTCGAGGTGCCGATCGAACTGCGCCTCGCCGCGATCGCGGGCGGCGCGATCGCCCTCCTGGTGTGGGGCTGGCGGATCCGCGACCAGCGGCCCGGCATCGCCCTGCCGGTGCAGGGCGCGGCGCTCGCCATCCTGATGCTGGTCACCTTCGGCGCGTTCAAGCTCTATCACCTGATTCCGGCCGGGCCGACCTTTGCCCTGCTGCTGGTGCTGGTCGCCTTTACCTGCATCCTCGCCGTGCTGCAGGACGCCCTCTGGCTGGCGATCTTCGGCATCACCGGTGGCTTCGCCGTGCCGATCCTGCTCTCGACCGGCGGCGGTTCGCACATTGCGCTGTTCAGCTACTACGCGCTGCTCAACGCCGGCATCCTGGCGATTGCCCTGCGCCGCTCGTGGCGCGTGCTCAACGTGCTCGGTTTCCTGTTCACCTTCATCATCGGCACCGCCTGGGGCACGCGCAGCTACGCGCCAGAGCATTACCAGAGCACCCAGGCCTTCCTGGTCCTGTTCCTGCTCTTCTACATCGCGATCGCGGTGATCTACGCCTGGCGCGAGGCACCGCGCCTCAAATCCTACGTCGACGGCACGCTGGTCTTCGGCGTGCCCACCGTCGCGATGGGCCTGCAGTACGGCCTGGTCAAGGACATGCACCTCGGCATGGCCTTTTCCGCGGTCGCGCTCGGGATGCTCTATGCCGCCATCGCGAGCGTGTTGTGGCGAATCAAGCGCGACAACCTGCGGCTGCTGGTCGAGTCCTTCTTCGCGCTTGCGGTGGTGTTTGGCACGCTCGCCATTCCGCTCGCCTTCGATGGGCGCTGGACCTCGGCGGCGTGGGCATTGGAAGGTGCCGGAATCATCTGGATCGGCCTGCGGCAGCGGCAGCCACTGGTGTGGCGCTTCGGCATGCTGGTGCAGATCGGCTCCTGGTTCGCGTTCCTGCGCACATTGATCGGGTTCGATCCGATCTCGGCGCTCGCCAACAACGTGGGCCTGGGCTTCCTGCTGCTCGGGGCCACGGGCGTGTTCCTGGCACTGACCTTCCGCCAGCACGTCCTCGGTGGCGACGACAGCGAACGCCAGGAGCGGGCGCGCTTCGGCGGCTACGCGGGCGTCTTCATGTGCATTGCCGTGGTCTGGCTGCTGTCCGGCATGTGGGTGGAAATCTGGCTGCGCACCCGCGGCGTCGACCGCGCCACGCTGTATGTGCTGACCGCACTGCTGCTGGTCTACGGCTTGCAGTTCATCGGCCGGCGCTCGCGCTGGACGGTGCCCGACAAGCTCGGTGGGTGGGTCACGGCAATCGCCGGCGTGACCTTCCTGGGGCTGATGGGCCGCTACATGGATTGGCACGACGTCGATGTGTACGCGCAGACCACGTTTGCCGAAGTGCTCGGGCAGGGCAGCTTCTTCGGTGGCCTGCTGCTGAGTGCCGGCGCGCTGGTCTCGGCCTTTGCGTTCAAGCGTCGCGTGGTCGATCTCGAAAAGGAGGTCCTGGACACTGCCAGCGCGGTGCGCTCGTCGGGCCTGTGGTATTCGCTGGCCATGTTCTGGTGGTGCGGATTCGCCCTGCATGGGCTTGCCCATGCGGTGTCCTGGCTGACCACGCCTGCCGCCGGCGAAGTCGCGCCCTGGTATCAAATCTCGTTCTGGGCGGCGTACACGGTCGGTCTGGCATTGAGTGCCTGGGCGTGGACCTGGCTCGCCGAACGCCAGGGTTTCGCGCATGCGCGCAAGCTGGTCCTGGTGTTCTGGCCACTCGCCAGTGCGATCGCTGCCTGGGTGTTCATCGTCCACGCGGCCGATCACAACGCCGCCGACCACCTGCTCGACTTCAACTGGAACAACGCGCTGGCGGACGCGAGCCTCGGCGCGCTCATGCGCGATTGGCTCGGTGGCCCGCTTTCCGGCGCGCTGATCCTGATCGCGCTGGCCTGGGCTGGCGTGCTGCGCTCAGGCCTCGCGCGCGGACGCATCGAGCTCGCCGATGACGAGCGTGCGCGCAGTCTGGGCATCTGGCTGTCGGGCCTCGGCATCTGCTGGTATGTGCTGCTGATCGATGGGCTCGCGCAGGTCGCATCACGCGCAATGGCGGCGCTCGGCCTCACCACCGACCTCGAGAGCGGCCGGCCCTGGCTCGTCTATGCCGACCTGCATCTGCTGCTGATGGCGCTCAGTGCCATCGGCTTCCTGCTGCTGGCACGCAGGCTGTCGCTGCCGGCGCTGCGCTGGGTCGCGGCACCCGCGGCGATCGTGCAGGCGCTCGCCAGCCTGGTGCTGCTCGGCATGCTCAATGGCGACGCGCGCCTGCCGTACCTTGGGACCTTCGTCGCGATCGCCGGCATGTGGCTGGCGATGGCCTGGTGCCTGCGCTACTGGCGCGGCGCCGAGCGTGATCGCGCGCACGGCGGGATCGGCCGCGAGGCTGATCCCGAGCAGGGCTGGGAGGCCGGGCCGCTGCTCCTGCGCCTGCTGCATTTCGGCCGGGTCATTGCGCCCTGGATGATGATCGCGCCGGTGGTGTCGTTGAATGTCTACCGCGGGCTCGCAGTGCCTCCCACCGCCGGGCACACCGGCCTCGAAAGCTGGTTGATCCCGGGGATGTGGCCGGATTATCTCGGCGCCTGGGCGGCCATCGCGGCGCTGTTCCTGCTGCTGCGCCAGGCGCGCGTCGGTGGCTGGCCGCTGCACCCGCTGCACGAGTGGCATGGAAAGGTGATCCTCCCGCTCGGCGCGTTCTGGGCGCTGCTGCTCGCGGTCTATTGGAACCTGCGCCAGGACGGGAGCATGGCACCGCTGCCCTACCTGCCGATCCTGAATCCGCTCGACCTGACCACCGGTTTCGTGACACTGCTGCTCGCCGATCTCTGGCGCATGCACCGCGCTGCCATGGACGCGACCCAAGTGCATATGCTGCGCCGGCTCGCGTTGCTGCTCGGCTTCGCCTGGTTCAACCTGATGCTGCTGCGCACAGCGGCGGCGTATCTCGGCATCCCCTACCAATTCGATGATCTCTACGCGTCGCAGTTCGTCCAGGCCATGCTGTCGCTGGTATGGACCCTGAGCGCCTTCGCGGTCATGCGTTTCGCTGCCGGCCGCGGCTACAAACGCCTGTGGATGGTTGGCGCTGCACTGCTCGCGGTGGTCGTGCTGAAACTGTTCCTGATCGATCTCAAGACTATTGGCAGCGTCGCGCGCATCGTCTCATTCATGGGCGTGGGTGGGCTGATGCTGTTGATCGGCTACCTCGCGCCATTGCCGCGCGAGGATGCCGCCGAGGAGCCCGCATGAAGCTGATCTGGGTGGCGGTGACCCTGGCCGCAAGCGCGGCACCGGTACTGGCGCAGCGGAGCATGCCGACGCCGGCTGATTTTGCATTGCAGATCCCGCTTGCCGTGAGTGGCAAGAACGGCGTGGTGCAGTTGCGCCTGCCGCAGATGGTCTACACGCAGGCACGCAGCAGCACGCTCGACGACCTGCGCGTCTTCAACAGCGCCGGGGAGACGCTGCCCTTCGCCTTCTTCGAACCGATCCCGCCCCCGCGGGCAGCGCGCGAAGTGCATCTGCGCGACGCGTCGACCACGCTCTTTCCGGTGCGGGCTGCGCGCGGGACGAGCGGGGCGCAGGACCTGCAGCTCGAAGTGAAAGCCGCGCCCGATGGCTCGCTGCTGTCGATCTCAGCCGAACGCAGCGGCGGCACCGCCACCGAGGCGCTGACGGCATTGATCGTCGACCTGGGGCCGAGCAATGCACGCGAGGACCTGGATGCGCTCAAGTTCGAGGCGCCGGCTGAGGTGCGCGACTATCGCGCCACGCTCGCCATCGAGCGCAGCGAAGACCTGAAGCTCTGGGATACCGTTGCGCACAGCAACGTCGATTGGCTGAGCAGCGCCGCCGACGCGCGGCTCATCAATGATCGCATCGAGATTCCCAGGAGCTTTGGCCGCTACCTGCGCATCCGCTGGCTCGAAGGCGAGCCGCGGGTGTTCGCCGCCGTGCGTGCACGCTGGCGCGGCAGCGCCGATGTCGTCGAGAGCGAGCGTGCCGAACCCTTCTACCAGCTGCGCCTGCCGGCACAACCGGGCCGGGTCGCGGGCGACTTCGTCTATCTGAGCAGCCCGGCGATCGCTGCGACCGAAATCGGCCTCGAGCTCGCCCAGCCCAATTCGGTCGTCCCGGTGGCGATCGGCTTCTACCGCGAGCTGCCCGGTCGCAAGCCGGCGTGGATGCTCGAGCCGCACCTTCAGAACACCTTCTACCGGCTCAGCATCGACAGCCAGGAGCGCCGCTCGAGCCGGCTTGCGATCGCGCCGCTCGCGGGCAGCGAATGGGTGGTCCGGCAGCTCGAAGCCGCACCGCAGTCGCGCCCGCCTGAACTGGTGTTGCGCTGGAAGCCACGCACGCTGGTTTTCAATGCCCGCGGAACCGGCTTCATGCTGGCCTTTGGCGCTGACCCGGCGCGCGCGCAAAGCTATCTCGGTGGCGCCGCCGGATTGGAGCGCGTCGCCCCGGGATTCAACGCAGCCGAGCTCAGCGCCTTGGAGGCCGCCGTTCCCGGCGCTCCGAGCGTCCCGCCCCGCAGCGCCACGCCGCCGCCCGCAACCCCCGCGGCCTCGCCTCCCGATGGCGTTGACCAGCGCAAGCTGCTGCTCTGGTCGGTGCTCATCCTCGCTGTGCTGGTGCTAGCCGGCATGAGCTGGCGGCTGTTCAAGCAGATGGGGGAGCGGTAACGGCTGGTGGGTCTGTATTGCTGGCGCTCTTGCCTGCGTGGGTTCGGACCTTGTCCGAACGCTTTTCTGGTGCTCTTGCCTGCGTGGGTTCGGACCTTGTCCGAACGCTTTTCCTGCCGGCTGGAGGTAGAAGCGTCCGGACAAGGTCCGGACCCACGCAAAGCAACTTGCTCAAACGCCGTTCAAGCGCCCGCCGTTCACGCCTTGCTGCACAGTGGAATCACTCTTGCTGCGGGAAATGCCTTCGGCATATTCGCGCGCGTCCTGTTCCTGGTCGAACGATGCGAGCGGCTTCTCGAAGCCCTCTTCGCACACATTCCATTGCCCATTCTGGCCCTGCACCACGCAGAACACGGTCGCGCCTTTCTGGTCGAATCCCATGACACAACTCCTGGCTGAGGGGATATTTGGAAGCCAAGCTTGCTACGGCAGACGTCATGATTCTGTACGCTCGCGCACATGTGGGTCCCGAGGATGAGCTCAGCCGCGTCGGCGATTTTCGTAGCGCAGGCGCAGCACCGCGATGACATATGCAGCCGCCACGGCGAGCGGCAGCAACCACGCGACGTGGCCCGGGAAGGCCAACTGCACGGCGAGCGCAGTCACGGGCGCGCCGATGCCGAGGCCGGTATAGCCGGCGCTCTTGTAGAGCCAGCCATACGGCAGGAAATGCGAGCCGAAGAGCACGCCGAAGGCGAACGGGACGTAGGCGGGCGCCAGCGCGTAGACCAGGATCAGCACCGGCCAGTAGAAAAACTGCACGCCATTGAGCAGCCCGCCGAGGCCGTTGAGCGGATGACCCTTGGCCATCAGGTCGCCGCCGGCGAGGTGCGTGAACCACCAGCCGAGGGGGAACACCACGCCGGTCGCGAAAAAGCTCAGCAAGGCCGCCGTCTTGGGCGGTTGGAACCAGCCGAGCGCGGCGAAGGCGAGCCAGAACAGGGTGCCGGCAATGGGCATGCCGATACCGCGCTGCGTGATGCGCGCGGCCTCGTCGCGCAGGTCATCGAGAACGCGTGCCGCGTGGGGGTCGCGCATCGGCAGGGCCGGGGCGCGGTCGAGCGGTCGCGTCAGGGCATTCATGGGGGCCTCTTGAGTCGTGGTTGGGTGGCCCGAAGCCTGCGCGTCCACGCTTTCCCTACCCAGTGGGAGGCGTCAACCGCTCGAGTTGACAGCTGTCAGCCCGTTGCGCGGCTCGAGAACCTGGCGGGCCTGCCTGCGGCTATGCTCGGCCATCGACAAGAATCTTGAGGGCACGCGCATGTGGCAGTCGGCGGAAACATCCTTGCAGGGCCTGCCAGCCTTCCTGGCTTACTTTGGCGTCTCGCTGGGCCTGATCGCGCTGTTCCTGCTGATCTACACGCTGCTGACGCCGCAGCGCGAGTTCACCCTGATCCGCCTCAACAACAATGCCGCCGCCACCGCGCTTGGTGGCTCGCTGCTTGGCTTTGCACTGCCGCTGCACGGGGCCATCACCAACGCGATCAGCCTGTTCGATTGCATGCTCTGGGGCCTGATCGCCGTGCTGATCCAGTCACTGACCTTCCTGCTGTTACGCCTGGTTCTGAGCGGCCTGCCCGACCGCATCGCACGCGGCGAGCAGGCGGCCGGAACCTTCGTTGCCGCGGCATCGATCAGCGTCGGACTGCTGAACGCCGCCTCCATGACGTATTACTGATCGATTGAGGTAGCCCGGGTAAGCGCAGCGCACCCGGGAAACCCCCGCGACATTTCCCCGGGTGCGCTGCGCTTACCCGGGCTACGGGTTCCCGGATCGCCGCCCCATGATCGCCCGCCGAATCCCCGCGTCCGGCGCCGCGTCATCGAACCCCTTGACCTGCCGCCGGGCATCCAGCTCGATGCCGAGTTCGCGGTAAAGCGGGTCGAGATCGGGGAAGTTCATCGCGGACTCGGCGCGTGCGGCCGCCGGCGCGAATACCGTTTCGCCGGTAAGGCGGTCGAGCTCGCGGGCGAATTCGGTCGGGGTCCACGGGCGCAGGGCGGGCAGGCAGCAGTCGGCAAAGGCGGCGAGCGCGCGGTCGAGGTTCTGGCGTCCCTGCGTGCGCTGGCGCAGCTCCACATCAGCCGCCAGCCAGAATGCCGCCCCGGACCAGTAGACGCGCATGTAGGCGCGCGAATCGTGCATGCCGGTGGCGACCTCGCTCAGCGGCTGGTCGCGCGCGGGATGCTTGCGGCCGCGTTCGAAACCAGCGACCAGCCTCTCCCAGGCCTCCGCGGGCGGCAGTACGCCACCGCGGGCGCGCAGGACGTTCTGCAGGTACGAGGCCAGGCCCTCGCCCATCCAGCTGCCGCGCGCACCCAGGTACGGGTGCAGCAGGTGGCTGACCTCGTGCGCGCCGGTCCAGTCTTCGATGAAGCTGGCCTGCGTCTCCTCGAGGTTGACGAAGAAGTGCACGCCACCGAGCCCGCCGCGATAAACCTGTCCCCACGGAACCGGACCGCCGCCGCGCGCGGTCGGCACCACCAGCGCCTGCACCTGGGGCAGCGGCAAGCCGCCGACCATGCCGTCGAGCAGGTCCGCCAGGTGGGACACCCAAGCGTGCATGCGCGTGCGCTCGGCGGGCGCCAGCTTGCCGAGGACGGCGAGCTGCAGGCGATCCTTGCCGCGTGCAATGACCTGCCCGGGTGTGCGCGTGAAGGCGGTCAGCGCCGGCCAGTAGCGTGGCCAGCTGCCGAGCGTGTAGACCGCCCGCCGGGGATCCGGCTGCGGCCAGGGCGCGCTGAAATACCAGCCATTCGGCAGCGTCAT
Source organism: Rhodanobacteraceae bacterium (assembly GCA_031425695.1). Lineage (GTDB taxonomy): Bacteria > Pseudomonadota > Gammaproteobacteria > Xanthomonadales > SZUA-5 > JANPJV01. The sequence goes on from JANPJV010000185.1 coordinate 46,293, forward strand.
CACGAGCTGCATGTCGACGCGGCGGCTCGGCGGCCACCACAGCCAGCTGGCCGGCCACAGCAACAGGTCGGGCCCGACCCGATAGCCATGGTCATTGCCATTGCGGTCGGCCAGGCGGCCGAGCGCCACCGCATAGCTCGCACAGCCCGCTTCCCGGGCGCTCAGGCGCTCGCGACCAACGGCGGTGTCCCAGACATTCGGGTCGAGCGGGACGAGATAGTCGTGGGCGTGAGCTTCCAGCGATTCGAGCAGCACACGCTCACCGGCCGGCGGGCAGACTTCGACCTCGAGGGTTTCGCTCGCTTCGGAAAATCTTGCCGCATAACGCCAGTCAGCGGCGCTGGCCGCCAGCGAGCTCGCCAGGAGGAGGGCGTGGCTGAAGTAAGCCACGCAGCGCAGCGGCCGTCTCCGGCAATCTGAAGCCCGCGTGCGGTCACGGCCCATCGGAGCGCTTGCCGGGCTCAGGCTTTTGCCCGCATGGGCGCCGCTGCGGGCGCAGGGCCGGACTCGCGCGCGATCCATGCATCGCGAAGGCGTTCGCGTGCACGGTGCACCACCCGATGAAAGTGGGCCGCGTCGATTCCGAGCGCCGAGCAGACCTCGTCACGGGTTTCCTCGAGAAAATAGAAGCGCCGGAGAAGTTCGCGGTCGCGCATCACCGGCAGGGACTCGACGAGGCCGCGGAGCAATCTCGATTGTTCCTCCTGGGCCCGCTGGACGGCAGGATCGGCACCGGCCGCCGAAGGATCGGCCATCGCGTCAGGATCGACGCCACTCGAAAACGCTGCACCCATTCGATAATGGGCCCGACAACGGTTGCTGATCGCCACCTGCAGGTAATGCGGCAGGGCCTGCGGATCCTCGATCAATCCGCAGCGGAGTCTCTCGACAATATCGGCGAGCACTTCCTGGGCGATGTCTTCGGCGAGGGGTTCGTTGGGTCGGCAATGGCGCTTGACGAGCGCGCGCACGGGACGTTCGTAGCGCAGCGCGAGCGCCTGCTCCGCCAGCCGATCGCCTCTGCGGATGCGATCGACCAAGGTTGCCAAGTCTGCGTCCATTCGAGCGTCCGCCGCTCCCATGACCAGGTAGCTTCCAATGCATCGGATCGGTCTTCAACTTAACACAGGCGGTGTGACACTTGGTGTCATTGCCAGCCCCGGTGGGAATTCGGCGCGACAGCCTGAATTCAGCCACCGGGCTCAATGACAATGTTGCCGTGGCGGCAGTTACTGCAGTCGCTGCCGCGCAGTTGCGCGGTTTTGGGGAGTCAGCGGCGCCTCCGTCAACATTAATCGGCCTTCATCTCGTTACTCGTAAATGAACCTTTGCCGTGACCTTCGACAGTGGACATGGAACTTTTGCTGTTGCACCCTATCTATGGGTTCGGGCCAACTCAGTTTGGCCCGGTTCACTCCTCCCCTGAAGTGAACCTTCCTAGATCTCCAGGTCTTCCCCAACCTGGTTATCTGACCCCCGGCCCCGAGCGCCCCCCAACGCTCGGGGCCAACTTTTTGTGGGGCGGCGAAAGGCCGATTCCCAATCCTGGTTCTCGACATGACAGCCCCGTACGCGCCGTTTCTTCCGGCTGTGGCGATCGCCTGGAGCGCGCTCGCGGTCGCACCCGGCCTGTCGGAGCCAGTCAAATTGTGTGGATTGCTGCTGGTCGCGGCCGCCTTGGTCGGCAGCGTGCGGATCGATGTTTTCTCGCAGACAACCAACCGAGTGTTCACCGGCTATCTGGTGAGCCTGCTGATCGCGACGCTGCTCGCCAGGGAACCGGCGATCGCGCTGTCCGGCACTGTCGGGCGTGCCCAGGGACTGCTCGCCAGCCTCGGCCTGGTCATCGTTGTCGCTGCAGCGGCGAACCTGGACGAACGCTGGCGCACCCGCACCATCGTCGTCACCGTCCTGGTCGGGCTGCTGGTGGGATCGATGGCGCTGTTGCAACGCGCCGGCCTCGATCCGCTGGGCTGGACCGCGGCGATTCCAGCACGCCCGGCTGCGACCCTCAGCAACGCCAGTGTGCTGGCTGGCTTTCTCGGGCTCTGCCTGCTACTCGCGTTGTGGCTTTCGTGGTCGCGGCCGCGCGCCCGCAGCCGGTGGCTGATCGCGGCGGGCGTGCTGTTCGCGGGCTTGCTCGCCAGTGGCAATCGCAGCATGCCGATCGCGCTCGCGCTGACCGGCCTGATGCTCGCGCTGCTGCAGGCGCGCTGGCGCGCCTGGCGGTTGCCGGTGCTGGCGCTGGTCGTGCTGCTGACCGGTGCGCTCGCGAGCCAGCGCATCGAGTCCCTGCACGACCGCAGCGTGCTCTGGCGGGCAGCCGCCCATACCATCGGCACGCCGCCGCGGGTCGTCGATCTTTCCGGGCAGGCGGATGCGTTGCAGCGCTGGCGCCCCTGGATTGGTTACGGTCCCGACCAGCAACAGGCGCCGCTGCGGCTGCAGTTGTCGGGACTGCGCCCCGACGCCGCCGTCATGCAGGCCGACCGCGCCCATCAGTTGCTGCTCGACCGCGTGCTCGAAAGCGGCTGGCTCGGCCTCGCCGCGGGCCTGGCGCTGTGCCTGCTGGTTGCCGCCCGGCTCTGGCCGCGACTGTGGCAAGCGCCGTCCGCTGACCGCACCGAAGCCGTCGCCCTGGCGTGCGCGCTCGGCGCCTGGCTGCTGCACCTGCAGATGAATTTTGCCTTGACCGGAGACCGCACACTCGCGTTCGTGCTGATCGGCTTCGCGCTGGCGCCGCCGGGTGCACGCATGGCGTCGAGCGCGCGCGGCTGGCCGCTGCTGCACGCCTCGGCGATGCTGGTGTTGCTTGCCGGGGCGGCGTTCGCGCTGCTCGGGCCGGCGGTACAGGCCGAGCGGATCTTTGTCGCCGGGCAGCAGCGTTACGCGCAGGCCCTGACCGCCGAGCCGGTGCCTGCCGCCCGGCAGCTGACCGACGCCGCCCGCCTCTTCGAGCAGGTTGCTGCGCTGCGCCGTTTCGACACCGACGCCGCGCTCGCCGCCGCCAGCGCGTGGATCGAGGCCGCCGCGATTTCCGGCGAGCAGGCCAACATCGATGCCGCGCGGCAGTGGCTCGCCCGCGCCCGCGCGGTCGATCCCCGCGATCCGCGTCTGCAGCCGGTCGAGGAACGGATCGCGCGGGTGCAAGCGGCGCTGGGACCGTGATTTTTGGAGGGCGGCACTCCCGCGCCGCTGCTCTGCGGTTCTCCAAGCTGCACGCAACAGCGGCGGCGCAGGAGCGCCGCCCTCCTCAGCAGCAATAGCGGCGGCACGGGAGCGCTGTCGTCCCCAGTCGCAACAGTCCAAGGTTGACCACTTGGCCCAAAGCGTCCAACCTTCGCGCCCACTCATTGCAGCAGCACCCATGGACAGTGCCAATATCGCGTCTGCCCTGACGCGCATGGCGCGCGAGCGGCCGCACCAGATTGCGATCTTCGTGCCCTGCGGCAGTGATGCAGCGGGCCGCCCCGCGCACACCCACCTCACTTACGCGCAGCTCGACGAAGAGTCGGACGCGATCGCCTGCAGTCTCGAGCGCAATGGCATCGGCCGCGGTGTGCGCACCGTACTGATGGTGCGACCGAGCCTGGAACTGTTCGTGCTGATGTATGCGTTGTTCAAGGCCGGGGCGGTGCCGATCCTGGTCGATCCCGGGATTTCGCGGGCGGCGCTTAAACAGTGCCTTGCCGAAGCCGAGCCGGTCGCTTTCATCGGCATCCCGCTCGCGCATGCCGCGCGTATCGCGCTCGGCTGGGGACGACGCACGGTCAAGATCCTGGTCACCGTCGGCCCGCGGCTGGCGTGGGGTGGACACAGCTACGCCGAGCTCCTGAAGCGCGGGCGCGAAGGCAGCGATGCGCGGCGGCGGTGTCCGCCGGTGCTCGCCGATATCCGCGAGGATGATCCGGCGGCGATCCTGTTCACCTCCGGCTCGACCGGAGTACCCAAGGGTGTGGTCTACCAGCACCGCCATTTCATGGCGCAGGTCGAGCTGCTGCGGACGGCGTTCGACATCGAGCCCGGCGAGATCAGCCTGCCGACGTTTCCGCCCTTTGCCTTGTTCGACCCGGCGCTCGGCATGACCACGGTAATCCCGGAAATGGATCCCACCCGCCCGGCGATGGCCGACCCGGCCAAGCTGATCCAGAACATCGTCGACTTTGGCGTCACCAACCTGTTCGCGTCGCCGGCGCTGGTCAATACACTTTCGCGCTGGGGGGCGCCGCGCGGCGTCAAGCTGCCGACGCTCAAGCGCGTGATCTCGGCCGGCGCGCCGGTGCCGGTTGCCGTGGTCGAGCGCATGCGCAAGCTACTGCCCGACGGCGCCACGCTGTGGACGCCCTATGGCGCTACCGAATGCCTGCCGGTCGCGGTGGTCGAGGGCCGCGAGCTCACCGAGTTTGCGCGCCTGCGCACCGAGCACGGTGCCGGCACGCTGGTCGGGCGCGTGGTGCCGCCGAACCTGGTGCGCATCATTCGCATCAGCGACGAGCCGGTCCCGGTGTGGCAGGACGACCTGGAAGTCGCCACCGGCAGCGTCGGCGAGATCACGGTGACCGGACCGACCACGACCGAGCGCTATTTCAACCGTCCGCAGGCGGACATCCTCGGCAAGATCCGCGACGGCAATCGCATCGTCCATCGCATGGGTGACCTCGGCTATTTCGACGAAACCGGGCGCCTGTGGATGTGTGGCCGCAAGAGCCAGCGCGTCGAGACCACCCAGGGCCCGCTGTTTACCGAGCAGGTCGAGCCGATCTTCAATACCCACCCGCTCGTGTTCCGCAGCGCGCTGGTCGGGGTCGGCCCGCGCGGCGCCGAGCGGCCGGTGGTGATCGCCGAGCTCGAGCCGGACGTCGGCCGTGAAGAACAGCCGCGCATCCGCGAAGAGCTGCTGGCCCTCGCCCAGCGCAACGCGCACACCCGCAGCATTGCCGAGGTGCTGTTCTACCCTCGCTTCCCGGTGGATATCCGCCACAACGCCAAGATCGGACGGGAATTCCTGAAGCACTGGGCACAGGGACGGGTGAGCGGCGAAGCGGTGGTCGTGGGGAAGGATCGGGTATGAGGGCGGGAGTGGGCTTGGAAGTAGGCCATGTTGCTCGCGCAGCGAGCTACTTGACTTGGCTCTGCCAGCACCGGTGTCAAGTAGTCCGCTGGCGCGGACAACATGACCTACAGAAGCCCCGACAATGCGGGCTCTAGTCACCGGCGGCGGCGGCTTTCTCGGCGGCGCCATTGCGCGGGAGCTCGCGGCCCAGGGCCACGCCGTCGTCAGCCTGCAGCGCTCCGCGGTGCCCGCGCTCGTCGCCCTCGGGGTGACCTGCGTGCGCGGTGATATCGCCGATGCCGACACCGTCGCGCGTGCCGCGCGCGGCTGCGACGTGGTCTTCCATGTCGCCGCCAAGGCCGGGTCGTGGGGTTCGTACGAATCCTATTTCAACGCCAATGTGCTCGGCACCCGCAACGTGCTCGCTGCCTGTCGCGCGCACGCCATCGGACGCCTGGTGCACACATCGACGCCGAGCGTCGTCCACCGTGGCGGCGATCTCGAAGGCGTCGACGAATCGACGCCATACGCCGAGCATTTCCTCGCCCACTATCCGGCGACCAAGTTGATCGCCGAGCGCGAGGTGCTCGGCGCAAATGGCCCCGAGCTCGCGACCGTGGCCCTGCGCCCGCACCTGATCTGGGGGCCGGGCGATCAACATCTGCTGCCGCGGATCCTCGACCGCGCGCGGCGCGGCCGCCTGCGCTTCATCGGCGTACCCGGCAAGCGCATCGACGCGACCTATATCGACAACGCCGCCGCCGCCCACCTCAACGCGGCCGCCACCCTGGCACCCGGCAGCGCGCACGCCGGCAAGCCCTATTTCATCTCCAATGGCGAGCCGCTCGCTGTCGAGGACATGATCAACCGCCTGCTCGCCTGCGCCGACCTGCCGGCCACCCACAAGCGCGTGCCGTTGCGCGTGGCCTACGCCATCGGCGGGTTGCTCGAAGGCGTCTACCGCGCGCTCCGCCTGCACGGCGAGCCCATCCTCACCCGCTTCGTCGCCGAGCAACTCGGGACCGCGCACTGGTTCGACATTCGCGCCGCGCAGCGTGATTTTGGCTATGTGCCGAAGGTGACGATGGAGGAGGGGTTTGCAAGATTGCGGGCGCACCTAGCGGATGAGACGAGGTCGCTCTTGTAGGTCATGTTGCTCGCGTAGCGAGCTACTTGACGGCGGAAACAGAGCAAGTGCGTCAAGTAGCCCGCTGGCGCGGGCAACATGACCTACAAGTCCACCGCTTCCACCGCGTCACCCAGCCCCACGCTCCAATTCCATCCGCGCCACCGTCAGGATCTGCACCTCGTCCGGGCTGTCGGCGAAGCGCATGGCGCGGGCGTGGGCGTAGGCGCGGGCGAGGAAGCTGTCCTCGCTCAAGCCCTCGGCGCCATGCATCTGCAGCGCACGGTCGATCACGGTGCAGGCCATCCGCGGCACCGCGACCTTGATCATCGCCAGGCGCTCGCGGGCGCCGCGCAGCCCAAGCTTGTCGAGTGCCCAGGCCGCGGACAAAGTCAGCAGGCGTGCGCTCTCCAGCTCGCAGCGGCTGAGCGCGATCGCTTCCTGCGCCATGCCGTGGCGCGCCAGCGGCTGGCCGAAGACTACGCGCGTCTGCGCGCGTGCGACCATCGCCTTGAGCGCGCGCTCGGCCAAGCCGATCAAGCGCATGCACTGGTGCACACGTCCCGGCACGACGCGCGCCTGCGCGATCTCCAGGCCCTTGCCTTCGCCGAACAGCAGGTTGCCGATGGGCACCCGGGCGTTCTCGAACGCCACCTCGGCATGGCCGAGCGGCGCGTCGTCATACCCGAAGCTCGTCAAGGCACGGACAATGCGCACCCCAGGCGCGTCGCGCGGCACGATCAGCATCGACTGGCGCACGAAGGGCTTGGCTTCGGGATCGGTTTCGCCAAGGACCAGGAAGAATTTGCAGCGCGGATCCATGGCGCCCGCGATCCACCACTTGCGCCCGGCGATCGAGTAGCTGTCGCCATCCCGCAGGATCCGGCATTGGACATTGGTGGGATCGGCGCTGGCGAGCTCTGGCTCGCTCATGGCGAAGGCCGAGCGGATCTCGCCGGCGAGCAGCGGATCCAGCCACTGGCGCTTCTGGAATTCATTGCCGTAGAGCAGCAGCGACTCCATGTTGCCGGTGTCGGGCGCGGAGCAGTTGCAGACCTCCGCGGCGATCGGCGAGTGCCCCATGAGCTCGGCGAGATGGGCGTAGTCGAGGTGGCTCAGGCCAGCTCCGAAGCGCGTATCGGGCAGGAACAGATTCCACAGGCCCGCCGCGCGCGCCTTGCGCTTCATCTCCTCCATGACCGGCGGCGGCGTCCAGCGCTGGCCAGGCTCGGCGATGAACGCGAAAAACTCGCGCTCACCCGGCTCAACCGTCTCCTGGATGAAGGCCTGCAGGCGTTCGCGCATTTCCTTGGCGCGCGATGACAGTTCGAACATGTGCAGCTCCTCGTCGAGCTCGCAGCCTACGGCTTGCGGAGCGCCGGCGAGTGTCAACAACATTGCGCGCAGCGCAGGCCATTCAGCTACAGCAACCAACCGCAACTGCGCTGTACAGGCTTACGACCCATTCCGTGCGTGTCGGGCGCGCGTTATCGTCAACGGCTTGGCTCAACCTTCGTCTGGGGTTCTTCATGCGTGCAAAGCTGCTCTCGGTTTTCATCTTCGCCTGCATGCCGGCGCTGGCACAGGCCGCGAAATCCGACGTGGGGCGCACCGCCGCCGACCCCCGCTGGGAGAGTTGGAAGGCGCACCAGCAGCTGGAGGCCTCGAGCTGGTTCGGTGGCCTCGAGTGGCGCTCGATCGGTCCGACCGTGCAGGGCGGCCGGGTCATCGACATCGAAGTGCATCCATCCCGGCCATACACGTTCTACGTCGCCTATGCCTCGGGCGGGCTCTGGAAGACCGAGAACAACGGCGTCACCTTCAAGCCCTTGTCGGACGCCCTGCCGACCATGATCGCGGGTGATATCGCACTCGACCCGACTGCGCCGGAAACGCTCTGGCTCGGCACCGGTGAGCCGAACGCCTCGCGTTCGTCGTACGCTGGGCTGGGAATGTTCGTCAGCCGCGACGGTGGCGGCAGTTTCGAGCCCGCCGGTCTCGACGGGGCCGATCGCATTGCGCGCGTGCTGGTCGATCCGCGCCAGGGCGAACGCGTCTTCGTCGCCGTGCAGGGACCGCTGTACACACCAGGTGGCATGCGCGGCGTCTACCGTACCGAAGACGCCGGCAAATCCTGGAAGAACGTGCTCCCGGGCGGCGATGACTGGACCGGCGCCACCGACCTCGTGTTCGATCCCAAGAATCCGGACGTGATCTACGCCGCGCTCTGGGAGCGCTCGCGCCGACCCTGGAATTTCGTCGAAGGCGGCAGCGGCAGCGCGGTCTACAAGAGCACCGATGGCGGTGACAGCTGGCAGCGGCTCAGCAGCTTTCCCAACAGCAAGTACATCGGACGCATCGGCCTCGCCATCTCGCCCGCGAATCCTGAGCGCATCTACGCCAGCATCGACAACCAGCAGCCGCTGCCTGCGGACGCCATCGACCTCGGTGACAGCCCGCTATCGAGCGCGCGCCTGCGCACCATGGGCCGGCAAGAATTTCTGCGGCAGGATCCAGTCGAGGTCGAGCAATTCGTGCGCGACAACGACTTCGACCCGAGCGTCGATGCGAAGCTGCTGATCGCGCAGGTGCGCAGCGGCGAACTCACCATGGATGCACTGCGGCGCAAGCTGGCCGACGGCAATGCCGCACTGTTCGATGCCGACGTCACCGGGCTCGAGATCTGGCGCTCGGATGATGCCGGGGTGAGCTGGGCCAAGGCCAACCGCGAGCCGATCCGCGATTTCACTTACACCTTCGGCTACTACTTCGGCCAGATCCGCGTGGCCCCCGACAACGCCGACCGCGTCTACGTGCTCGGCGTGCCGACTGCGATCAGCAACGACGCCGGCGCCACCTGGAGCGGCAGCATCAACGCGCGTGATGTGCACGTCGACCACCACGCATGGACCTTCGATCCGGCCAACCCGCAGCGCATCTTCAACGGCAATGACGGCGGCATCGACATCAGCTACGACGGCGGCACGAGCTGGCTCAAGCTCGACTCGCAGTCGGTCGGCCAGAGCTACACGATCGCCGTCGACATGGCCGAACCGTACAACGTCTACACCGGGCTCCAGGACAACGGCACCTGGAAGGGCTCGAGCACGCTCGACCCGAGCAAGCCGGACGGCTTCTGGGACTCGGGTGACGGCTGGACCTTCGTCAATGGTGGCGACGGCATGCAGATCGCGGTCGACCCGCGCGATGCGGACGTCGTCTACACCGGCTACCAGTTTGGCTGGTACCGCCGCGTCGGTCCCGACGGTGGCGATACCCGTCCGCGTCCCGGGCTCACCGATCCGGCGCTGCGCTACAACTGGAACACGCCGATCCAGCTGTCCTCGCACAATCCGGACATCCTCTACTTCGGCGCCAACAAACTGTTCCGCTCGATGGATCGTGGCGAGACCTGGAATGCGATCTCCGGTGACCTGACGCGCAGCAAGGAGCGCGGCGACGTGCCCTTCGCGACGCTGACTTCGATCAGCGAATCCGAACGCGAATTCGGCCTCATCTGGGTGGGCACCGACGACGGCCTCGTGTGGGTCAGCGAAGATGGTGGCGATGACTGGCGCGAGGCCACCCGCGGCATCGAAAAGGATCGTTGGGTCAGTCGCGTGGTCGCCTCCAGCCACGTCCGCCCGCGCGCCTATCTCGCGCAGAACGGTTATCGCGACGACGACATGCAGGCTTATGTCTTCGTCACCGAAGATCTCGGCAAGAGCTGGCGCTCGATCAGCGCGAACCTGCCGGACGAGCCGGTCAACGTGGTGCGCGAGGATCCGGTCAACGCGGACCTGCTGTATGTCGGAACCGACCGCGGCGTCTACGTATCGATCGACCGCGGCCAGAGCTGGCAGGCGCTGCAGCAGGGCCTGCCGAACGTGCCGGTGCATGACCTGGTGGTCCATCCGCGCGATCGTGAGCTGGTCGCCGGCACCCATGGCCGCAGCGTCTGGATCATCGACGCACTGCCGTTGCAGGACCTGACCCGCGAGGTGCGCGCCAAGGCGGCGCATCTCTTCCACGTCGCCGAGGTCGATTACTCACGCGGCTGGCGCGGTCGTACCAATCGCTGGTTCGCGCATGCCGAAGATCTGCCGTCGCACAAGCTCAGTTTCTGGTCCGCCGCGGCCGGCAAGGGCACGCTCGAAGTGCTGGATGCGGATCGCCGCCCGGTGCGCAAGCTTGACGTCGACGCGCGCCACGGCATCAACACGCTGAAGTGGGACCTGGTGGTCGATCCCGACCAGGGCGTCGCCGCCGAGGCCGCCCGCGTCGCCAAGGCGCGCGCGGACGCGAAGGGCAAGGACCAGGGCGGCAAGAATGCCGACGACAAAGCCGGCGCCGACGAAGGCATCCTCGGCCGCACCCCGCTCGCCGAGTCCAAACGCCTCGGCCACCCGCTCTACATCACCCCGGGCGAATACACCCTCGTGCTCGAAATCGACGGCACCCGCTCCGAATCCCCGCTCAAGGTCAACCCGCCGAAGGACTTCGAGCCGCGCAGCAAGCCCAAGTTCAAGCTGCGTGGGCGGAAGTAGGGATCGTGACTGATCCCCTCTCCCATGCTTTTGGGGAGAGGGGGTAGGGGAGAGGGTGCTTTCGCTTTTTCAGCACATTAGAGCGCCCTCTCCCCCGGCCCCTCTCCCCAAAAGCATGGGAGAGGGGAGCAGTTACCCTCGCCCAAACTCCACGATCGCCTCCGCCACCTGCTCCGGCTGGCTCAAGAACGGCGCATGCCCCGCGCGTTCGAGCCTGAGCAGTTTCCCGCCGGGCGCCATCGCCGCCGCCGCTGCCATCGCTGCAGCGGGAATGAGCCGGTCGCGTCGGCCGGAGATCCACAGGCTCGGCGGCACCAGCTGCGGCAGGCGCGCACGCAGGTCGCTGGTTTCGAGCAAGCTCAGCCCGTCGACCAGCGCACGCTGCGCGCAGGGTGGGCGTGCGGCGAGTTGTTCGCGCAGCCAGCGCAGCTCGCGGCGCGCGTGCTCGTCGCCGTTGACCTCGAGCAACAGGAAGCGGTCGATGGTGGCGCCGTAGTCCCGTTCGAGCTCCGCGCCGAACTGCGTAAAGACGGCAGCATCGACGGCATGCGGCCAGTCCGGAGCGCGCACGAAACGCGGCGAGCTCGCGATCTCGATCAAGCCGAGGATCCGCTGCGGCGCACGCAGCGCTGCCTCCAGCGCAACCAACCCACCCAGCGACCAGCCCAGCCAGAACGCATCCGGCACGCGCGCGAGCAGTGCATCAGCGACGCCTTCGCGCTCCAAGGACAGCGACGCGCCACTGCGGCCGTGTCCCGGCAGGTCGACCAGCCAGCACTCGAAGTGCCGGGCCAGCTCGCCCACCAGCGGCTCGAACACGCCACTGTGCATTGCCCAGCCATGCAGCAGCACCAGTGGCGGTCCGCGACCGCGGGTTTCGATGTGGAGATCGTCAGTCATCGAGGATTCGTCGCCGTAGGTGCCACGGGGTCGCGCGCTCTACGTAGGTCAGGTTGCGCCCGCGCCTCTTGGAGGGAGCGATAATGGCTGTCGGGCGCTACGTGACACGGGTCGCGAGGCGCTGTCACGTAGCGCCCGATCACCGGGTCGCTTCCGGCGCGCTCCACGCGGCGCAACGTGACCAACGTCCAAGCTGCGCATCCCCTTCAATGCCACGCCACCCGATGCCGTTCCCACGCGTCCGGCGGATGCGGCAGGCAGGTCTCGCGCAGCGCGCCCGCATCGGCGAGGTACCAGCTGCGGCGGTTGGCCGCGCCAACGGGTCGTGCGCGCTCGGGTACGAAGCAGGCGCTGAGGTTCATCTGCTGCATCAGCACCTGCCGTCCCGGCGTTTCGCGCAGCCAGGCCACCGCGGCCAGCTCCTGCTCGGCACGCGGTCGCAGGAAGCCGAAGGTGGTCGCGGGGCGATCGGCCATCAGCAGGTTCTGTTCCTTCCAGCTCAGCAGGGCCAGCTCAGCGTCCGGCCCCATCATCGCGCCCGCTTGTTGCATGACTGCGCGCGCGGAGCGCTCGTCGGTAATCAGCGGATAGAGGCCGAAGCCGGCCAGGATCCAGAACGCGGCGAGGGTGGTGGCCAGTGCCTGGGCACCACGCTGCGGCCGCCATCCGGCGCAGGCCGCGAGGCCAATCCCGCCGATTGCCAACAGCACTTGCCACGCCGGCGCGCTCGCCATCTCCTGCAGGCGCATGGCCTGTTTGCCGGATCCCACCAGCGCAAGCCCAGCCGCGCTGAGCAATGCCAGCGCGAACACCGCCGCGAACGCGAACAGGCTCCATTGCACCGCGCGCCGCCGCAGCAGCGCCGGCAGGATCGGCGCGAGTGCCAGGATCAGCATCGGCAGCGCCGGCAGGATGTAGACGCCGCGCTTTCCCGAGGAAAACGAGAAAAACACGATGAGTGCGAACGCGTATGACAAGGGCAGCAGCACGCGTGCCGGCCGGCGTCCGCGCTTCCAGCGCCGCCACCAGGCGGGGGCGGACCAGATGAGTGCCAGGCTGGTTGGCAGCCACAGGGTGAGCACGACTTCGAGGAAGTACCAGAACGGCTTCTGGTGGTGACCGGCGCCGATGAAGCGTTGCGCGGTCTGGCCGAGCAGGATGTCGCGCGCATAGGCAGCGAGCGCCGGATCGCCTGAGCGCCAGACCGTCACCAGCATGGGCAGGAGCCAGATCGACACAGCCAGCAGGAAGACGCAGATCGCGAGCGCGGCGCGGCGCGAATCCGCCCGCGCCAGGGTCAACCCCTGCCAGCGCAAACGCCTTCCGAGCAGCGCCAGCGGCAGCAACAGCAGCGCCAGGAAGGCCACCCCCTTGGTGACGGTACCGAGGCCGGCTGCGAAACAGCCGAGCAGCAGCCAGCGCCGATTCGGGCCGAGCAGCAGGTGCCGCAGCAATCCATACGCTGCCAGGGTCATCATCCCGACCAGCACGCCATCGATCTGCGCGGCGCGTACCTGGATCGTGAACTGCAGCGTAAACAGCAGGCTCGCGGCAGCGATCCAGGCGACGCGCCGCCCGTGCAGACGGCGCGCGAGGTCGTAGAGCAGGGCCAGGCTGAGCAAGCCGGACAGGAGGCCCGGCAGCAAGAACGCAATCCGCCATGATCCGGTCAGCTGATACGCCGCCGCCTGCATCCACATGAACAACGGTGGCTTGTCTGAGTAGAGCTCATCGCCACGCTGCGGAAACAGCCAGTTGCCGCTTTCGACCATGGTGCGGGCGACCAGCGCAAAGCGCGGCTCGTCAGCGGGCCAGGGATCGCGCAGGCCAATCCCCGCGCCGATCACCAACACGCCCAAGCCGAGCAGCAGCCACCAGAGGTGACGCTGCTGCCGGGCCCAGGCGGTCACTACTTAATTCACTTACCCGCGTCGAGACGCGCGCCCGAGGGGCCGAACATCTGCTCGTCCCAGCTGACGACGACCAGCGTGTGATTGTCAAAATGCAGCAGCATCGACTTGGCCGCCTTGCCACCGCCCAGCAGCGGCAACATGATCACCTGGTTGTTGCGCTGCATCCATTGGCCCTTGATGAGCCGGGCGTTCTTGCCATGGTGAAGTTCCATCGTGCCGTCGCGGCCGAAGTCGAGCTTGACCGGCTCACCATTCGGCAGCGTACCGACATAATGCTCGGCCACCGGTCGGCGCAGCGCCGCCGCCGCCATTTCCGGGTCATAAATGGCCAACGTGATCAGCAGGTCCTCGAGATCTCCGCGCAAAACCGCATAACGATCCTGCCCGCCGGCGTCTTCTGGGCGCACGACCACGTAGGCGGTCTGCTGGGTATTCATGGTCAACCGACCAAAGGTCGTCTTCGCATCTTCGAGCTTGCGCCAGGCTGCCAGCGGCAGGCGATAGATGCTGACCAGCGTCCGCGGATTACCCTGCTCCGGCACATATTCGATCACGACGGCGGCATCCACTCCCGGCTGCACCTTCTGGGCGTCGGCACCCACCAGCTCACGCACGACCACGTCCTTGTCGCGCCAAGCGGCGGGCAAGGTGAAGCTCATCAGCGCGTTCTTGGCATGGAAGCGCCCGGCGGGCTCAGCGCCATCCTGCCCGAGCAGAGGGCCAGGCGCCCATTCGCGCGGATTCGGATTCGGCGGCAGCGAGGTGACTTCACCGGCCGGCTTCGACGGTGGGATTTGCGTCGGCGGCGCCGTATCCGGCACCAAGTCCCGCGGCATCGTCCCCGGCGAAGGACCCTGGGCCGCGGCCTGGCCGCAGCAGCCGACGGCGAACAGGGCAAGCAGCCCGATGGCAAATACGCGCATGAACTTGATCTCCGAAAAGAAAAACTGACCGCGGAGCATAGCGAAGGCCGGTGGAGCAAGCCGCAACGCCAGCCGAGGCTGTGCTCAGATGCGAATGCGGGCCGTTGGTTCCTGGCTGCGGCTGCTTGGCTTTAGCTGCCGTTGTGCATGCGTCTGTCGCTCGCCTAATCGATATTCTGGGCGCGAACGAAAGCCGGGACGAGACATCGCAGGCACGCCGCTCTCTCGCCAGACATGCCGTAACCCATTGAATTAAGAAGGACTGCATTCGACTTTGTGGGAGCAGCCATGGCTGCGATGCTCTTGCCTAGCTTTGGAATCGCCTTGAAGCCAAAACCAAAGGTCGCAGCCGTGGCTGCTCCCACAACAGCAAAGGCGCCGCCAAACAAAAAGCCCGCATCAGCGGGCCTTTTGTCCAGCGCCCGCGTGAGCGGGCCGAATGCCAAAATCGCTTACTTGATCGCCAGGGTCTCGAGGTCCGCGCCCTTCGCCAAGGCATCGCGAACCCAATGCGGGCGCTTTCCACGACCGGTCCAGGTCTTGGACTTGTCATCCGGATTACGATACTTCGGAGCCACGGCGCGCTTGGAAGCGGCGTCGCCGCCACCCGCATTGGAGGCCGCAGCCTTGCCACTGCGCGCGGTGAACAACTCATAGATATCGAATCCGGCCTCGCGTGCCTGCGATTCCAGGTTTCGACGCAGTTCGGAGTATTGCTGCTTCTTCACCTGCTCGATCCGCGCTTTCGCCTGATCAACCAGGGCGTTCAGCTCGGAAATGCTCAAGCCATTCAGGTCAATTGCCATCTCACACCTCTCTCTCGGAGTAAATTTCGGTATAGCGCGTACATTTTGCACGCGCATGGCGCGAATGAAAAGCTTTTTAGCCTGAAAGGATTGTGAAAATGATCACGCTACTGAATGGAGAAACTGAATCCGGTCGTCCCGGGCTGGTTATTCGCGCCCGAGAACGGTGCGCACTTCCAGCAGTTCGGGAAAGAAGGTCAGTTCCAGCGCGCGTTTCAGAAAGGCGACGCCCGAGGAGCCACCGGTTCCGCGCTTGAACCCAATCACCCGTTCGACCGTTTTCATGTGCCGGAAGCGCCACAGTTGAAAACTTTCTTCAACATCGACCAGCTGCTCGCACAGATGATAGGCGGACCAGAAGTCGTCCGGATTCTCGTAGATGCGTTTGAGCATCGGGATCAAGGCCGGATTGCGTTCGTGCGGCTGTGACCAGTCGCGTTCGACGCATTCGGGCGGGATGGCGTGCCCGGCGCGGGCCAGATGGCGCAGAAACTCGTCATACAGGCTCGGCGATTCGAGTGCCGCGCGCAACCGCGCCTGCTGCTCCGGCGCATGGTTGAATACTGGCAGCATCTGTGCATTCTTGTTGCCGAGCAGAAACTCGATCAGCCGATACTGGATTGACTGGAAGCCACTGGCGGGGCCGAGTACGTGGCGAAACTCCATGTATTCGGTTGGTGTCAACGTCTCCAGCACCGCCCACTGCTCGAACAGCTGTTTTTGAATGTGCTTGCAGCGCGCCAGAATTTTCAGGCACGGGCCGAGATCATCATTGCGCAGGCGCCTGATTGCTGCTTCCAGCTCGTGGATCAGCAGCTTCATCCACAGCTCGCTGGTCTGGTGCTGAATGATGAACAACATTTCATCATGATGCGGCGGCTGCGAAAGCGGCCGTTGCGCGTCGAGCAACCGATCGAGCAGCAAATAGCCGTCATAGGTCAGGCGATCGGTCAGGTCGACCGTGATCGCGCTCTCCAGCGGGCGCCGATTTTCAGGAAGGCTCATGAACGTCAGCCGTCGCTAATCACGAAGCCGCTTGTTGACCTACGATGGAGCGCATCAGCGTACCGATTTCGTCCTTGCTGCCGGTCACCATCAAGTGGTGATTGCGGTCGAGATCGATGCCGATATTCACCGCATAGTCGTTGCCGATGTTGTTGCCCTCTTCGTCGAGCTTGGCGAACGCCTCGACCTTGCCGATGTAGGTGATGCGCATTGCATCGATCAAACCGCCCTGGGGAAGTCGCACCCAACGTTGCACGGCACCCTCGCTGTTGGTCTGGTGAGCAGATTCGAGTCTAGCAGGGTGTTGCAAAGCACCCCGCCAGACGCGCGAAAAGGATGCCGCGACGTGCAAAAGTCACGGAAGGACTTTGCAGCACCCTGCCAGCGCAGTGCGCCGCCCCTCTTGGCAACTATTTCCGCGCCCTTTGGCGTTAAAAATCCACCCGCACTGGCCCTCGCGTTGCAGCCGATCGCATACTCCGCCGCCGCCAGCTCATGGCGGCACGCCAGGGACACTCGAACACAGCCATGACTGACGCAGGGGCCGGAGAGCCAAGAAGCGAACCGGCGCTGCCCGGGCCGGCCTATCCAGGACCGGATTCGCCTACGCTGGCAGAATGTTTCGCGAGCGGGCGCGACAACTTCTTGCAGTTGCGGCTGCTGGCGGCGGCGGCCGTGATCTTTGGCCACAGCTATGGCCTCGCGGCGGTCCCGGGACTGCACGACTTCGTGACCTTGATGGACGTCGGCTACGGGGCCTACACGGGTTCGCTGGCGGTGGACGTGTTCTTCGTCATCAGCGGCTTCCTGGTGACCGCGTCGTTCATCCGTCGCGACTTCCGGTCCTTTGCCAAGTCACGGCTGCTGCGCGTCGTGCCCGGCTATTTCGTCTGCATCAGCCTGACTGCGCTCGTGCTCGGGCCATTGATGACCACGCTGCCGTTGGCGGACTATTTCGCTCGCAGCGAGGTCTGGAGCTACATCGCCTCCAATCTGCTGTTTTCGGCGGATCAACTGAAGTGGGCGTTGCCCGGCGTCTTTGAAAGCAACCCAAAGCCGTCGATCGTCAACGGATCGCTGTGGACGCTGCCGGCCGAGATGCAGATGTATGTCAGCCTGGCGCTCATCGGGCTGAGCGGAATCTTCAAGCGCCCGGCGCTGGCCAGCGTCGCTGTGCTCGGGCTCATCTTCTCCGAAGCGCTGAAACCCGACTGGAGCCAGTCGATCCTGCATCGCGATTTTCTGCGCATCGCCGGATTGTTCTGTACCGGAGCCTTGTTCTATTTGAATGCCGGCCGCATCCGCTTGAACGTGGTGATCGTGGCGGGCCTGTGCTTTGCCTGCTTCTTGTTCCGGCACACCCCGCATCATGGCTACCTGCTCGGCCTGACCGTCGCCTACGCCACCTTGTGGCTGGCCTATGTCCCGCGCATGCCGCTGGCCGGAATCCGCGGCGACTATTCCTATGGGCTGTACCTGTGGGGCTATCCCTGCCAGCAGGTCGTAGTCGCGGTGCTCGGTGATCCCATGCCACTCGAGATCTTCTTCCTATCCCTGCTGCCGGCACTCGCGCTCGCGATGCTGTCCTGGCACCTGGTCGAGAAGCCGGCGCTGCGGTTGAAGAATTGGCGCTGGCGGGCACGGCCAGCACCGGAAGCGCGCGTCGGCGGCTGATCGCGGTCTGGTCCGCAGAGCGTTCCGGCGAACGCTGTCAGCGAATTACCTGCCCGCGCCGATCGCCCCGCGCGCTACCGCGCGCATGCAAAATTCCGGCGACAGATGCTGCCATTGGCGGGTGGGTCCGCGCGGGTCGCGGGTCATGACCGCCAGGATGTGCGTCGGCTTCCACAGCCCGGCGAGCAATCCTTCCTCGTCCCGTGCCTGCAGGCGATCGATGAAGTCGCGGTCCTTGGGATCGTCCGCATCGAGATGGTGGCCGAAGCTGCGGTCGATGAAGATATCTAGCACATTGCCCCAGGCCAGGAAAGTGTCGAACGCGAAGCGCTCCAGCAGCAACGGCAGGATGTCCTGCGCCCGAATCCCCTCGAAGCCTTCGACCGAGCAGTCCCAATCCAGGAACTCGGGCTCCGCGCGCTTCAGCTGCAGGTTGTAGCGGCTACGCTCGGGTAGCTCCGCCCAAAATTTGCGCACCTCGACCAGCGCTTCCGGCCAGCGCATGTGGCCGTTGCGGCCAATCATGTCGCAGGTCAGGAAGACACCATCAGCGCCAATCACCCGGCGCGTGGTGTCCATCAGGTTTTCCAGCTCGAGCACGTGATGCAGGGACTGGTTCGCCATCACCACGTCGTACTCGCGGGCAGGCTGCCAGCGATTGAAATCCCCACGCACCGGAACGACGAATTCCGAAAGCCCATGCTCCTTGGCGAGGTCGGCGCAGCGCGCCAGCATGTTCGGATTGATGTCCATGCACTCGATGCGGAAACCATCGACACCGCGCTCGCGCAAAAGCTGCGCGACGCGGATCTCCGAGTCACCGTTGCCCGCGCCCAGGCTGATCACCTTGATCGGGCGGCCACGCGCACTCCGCGCACGCGCAATCTCCTTGGCGAAGAAATCTTCAGGATAGGAATAGCCGAGGCTTTCCAGCATCGGCCGCAGATAGGTGTTCGACCAGTAATGGAACATCTTCGGCAGCTCGTGCACCTGCACCTGGTCCCGGAAAATCGCGATCTCCGCCGCCATGCGCGCCTGGTAGGCGTCGTCCGTTGAGCTCGCCTTGCTCGTCGCGGGAAGCGACGCCGCCTGCTCGCCCGGTATCAAGAGGGCCTTGGCGGATCGCAGCCAACGGAGCAATGGATTACGCATGTTCGGACCTAAGCCGGGCAGGGCGCGATTCTGCCACCAGCGGGGGCCAACCGCGCACGAGGGATTTTTTCCACAGCTTGATCGATCGGCCCATGTGGCTCCGCGCTAGTGGTTGTGTCCCTTCTTGCATCCACGATGACGCCCATGCGCACGCTCCCCGGCTACTCCCGCTTGTTGGCTTTTCTGTTGTTGATGGTCGCTGCTGCAGGTGTCGGAGCGCAGTTTTCTGCGGCCGACGGTGCGGGCCGAATCACCGCGCTGAATATCGGTGCGCCGGGCCCGGCGCTGTGCAACGGCAACCAGGCCATGAGCTCCGTTGCTCGGGACGCACTGCCAGGCGCCTGGAGAAATCCTGCCCGCTACGGCACTGGCTGGGACCTGCACCGGGATGATCAAACCGGCTTGATGTCGGTGACCTGGTACACCTTCGACGCCGCCAGGCGGCCGGTCTGGTATCGGTCCGCGGTCGCACAAATCGACCCAATCACCATGACTTGGCGCGCCAGTATTGAAAGTGCTCGTCTCGAGCGCGGCGTGGCGGTCGAACCTGCACCGATCGGCGCCGTCGCCATTCGCTTCATAAAGGAAAATCCCGGGAAGATCGCGATTCGATGGTCGCTGGACAGAAAGGAAGGTCCGCCCCTCGACGAATGCCTGATCGACGCGTTCGGTGAGAGTCGTGATGCTGGAACATGGCGGGCACAACGCCTGGAGAACCCGTCGTCCGGGGATTACGAGATCGTCCGCACGCCGTTGCAGTCCGCGGACTTCTCGGGGGAGCGGCTGGTCATGCTCGGCTTTGATTCCTCAGGCGCGAGTGTCTGGACTGTCGGCGTTCAACCAAGCCAGCAATCCGGCCCGATTCCGCTCAGTTACTACTACTCCAATTATCCGGGTGGCGTGCCGAGCACGTCGTGCGCGCACCAGGGCTGCGTATCGGCGCCCAGGCCTGCAGGCACGCTGACACAAAGCGGTCGGGCTGACATGCCCGCGGTCGACATTGCAGTGAGCCTCAGCTCCGCGGAAGTTGGGCAATCGGTCCAATTCAACAGAGCTGGAAATCTTCAGCAGGCCGCGGCGACCAACGCCCTGCATGTAAGTCCAGCGGGTAATTGCACGCTGGCCCCGGGCGTGACCAGCTGTCAGAAGACCGTTGCCTGGTTCACGTCGGTCGCCGGTGCAAGGACCTTTCGCCTCCGCACCGATACCAACCCGGTTCAGGAGCTCCTGATTGGAACCGCATCCAGTGGCAGCCAGGTACAAATGCTGACTGCCGGCCGCTGGAAGTTCGTCATTCGTCGCAATGACGCCATGCAATCGGTGATTGTCTCGAGGGCCGAGATCGTTGTCGGTAATGGAACGCCGCCGCCGCCAAACAACACCATCGGGTTTCGGCCGATGCTCGAGTGTCGCAACTCGTCCGCGGGAATCACACCGGGGTTGACGCCGGGCATCAGCGGACGCTGGTGGAATTCGCAACGCGATTCAACCGGGTGGGATCTGGTGTTCACCGAGCCTACCTCGCAATACCCGAATGGA
>JANPJV010000186.1:0-12505 GCA_031425695.1 Rhodanobacteraceae bacterium
GGGGGGGCCCGCGGGGGCCTCCGTCCGGCGGGGGGGTTTTTGGTGGGGGGGGGCGTGCGCTGGCCGCGGCCTTTTGCCCGCTGGGGCTCCGCCCCCCCGCCCCCCCCCCCCCCACCACAAGCCCGAGCTCGCTTACGTCCGGTTGATCGCCACCGCCAATCGCCGCACCGCCTCATCCAGCTCCCCCGGTGACAGATGTGCATAGCCGACCAGCAGACCGACCTCCGCCGGCGGTCTTTCGTAATAGCGATTGATCCCATACAGCGACACACCCAGCCCCGCCGCCCGATCAATCAGCGCGGATTCCTGGCTCGACGGACAGCTCGCGATCCACACGCACACATGCATGCCCGCCTGCTCGCCGACCACGCGCACGCGGGTGCCGAGGTGGCGCGCGATCGCGTCGAGCAACGCGCGTCGGCGCTCATCCAGGTGGCGACTGCTGCGCAGGAGCAGGCGTTCGAATTGGCCGCTTTCGATGAGCCCGCTCAAGCCCTGTTGCTCGATCGCCGCGCAGCCGCGATCGGCCAGCCACTTGGCCGCCCGGTAGGCTTCCCGCAAGGCCCGCGGTACCACCAGAAAGCCGAGCCGCAGCGCCGGGAACAGTACTTTCGAGAGCGAGCCGAGATAGATCACGCGCCCGTGGCGATCGAGCGATTTCAGCGCTGCGAGCGGGCGCCCGCCATGGCGGAACTCACCGTCGTAGTCGTCCTCGATGATGTACGCGCCTTGGTGCTCCGCCCATTGCAGAATCGCGCTGCGACGTCCCAGGGAGCACGCAGCGCCGCTGGGGAACTGATGCGAAGGCGTCACCGCGAGCAGACGCGCATGCCGGTTCTGCAACTCGGAAACGACCAGCCCCTCGGCATCGACCGCGATCCCGGAGACTTTCGCACCCTGCGCCAGCAGGCTCTGGCGCAAACCCTGGTAGCAGGGATCTTCGACCAGCGCGTGCTGGCCGGGGTCGAGCAACAGGCGCGCAGTGAGCTCGATCCCTTGCTGGGTGCCATTGACGATGACGATGTCGTCTGGATCGACCTGCAGGCCGCGCCGTCGCAAGAGGTAGCCGGCGAGCGCGGTGCGCAGCCGCAGCAATCCGGCGACGGGCGGATACTCGAAAGCGGTGTCATCCGCGGCGCGTAGCAGGGACCGCCGCCAGGCGCTCTGCATGGCCGGCAGGACCAGCGGGCGGCCGTAGTCGAGATCAAGCCGGCGCGTGACTGGCGCCGGCGCACGGGCATGCGGCACCAGCGCCAGCGCCCGGCTTGCATAGGACGACAGTTGCGGGGTGCGTTCCGGCGGATCGCCCGGCGTGGCTTGCGTCCCGGTGGCGCCCGAACAGACTCGCGAGCCCGCTCCCGCCTTGGCACTGATGAAACCTTCGGCCGTCAGCTGATCGAAGGCCGCGAGCACGGTGTTCCGCGCGATGGAATGGGCCGTCGCCAGGGCGCGGCTAGAGGGCAGGCGGCTGCCCTCGGGCAAGCGTCCTTCGATGACCGCCGCACGCAGGGCGCGCACGAGTTGCGCGCTCAGGGGCTCGCCAGACTCGCGGTCCAGGGGAAGCTCTAGGTGAAACATGGCCCCATCGGATAACTCAGCATTGGCTCTAGTTTAGGGCCAAGCTGGACTCCAGACTGCCGTCAACCCGATGGAGCGCTGCCATGAATGCCGTTGTCGATCTCAAGCTGCCCAACTCGCAAGTCCGCCGTCATCCGGAGCGTGGCAGCTACGACCGCGAATCGGCATATCCGATCATCGATGCCGCGCAGATCGCCCATGTCGGGTTCACGGTCGATGGCCAGCCGTACGTGATCCCGATGCTGCATGTCCGCATCGACGACAGCATTTACCTCCACGGCAGCGTCGGCAGTCGCATGATGAAGCACCTGACCGGCGGCCATCCCTGCTGCCTGACGGTAACGCACGTCGACGGCCTGGTATTGGCGCGCTCGCATTTCAGCCATTCGGTGAATTATCGATCAGTCGCAGTCTTCGGCCACGCGCACGCCCTCACGGAGCGGGCGCATAAAGGTCGTGTGCTCGCACGCATGGTCGATGCCCTGATCCCGGGCCGCGCCGCCGACGGGCGTGCGGCGGATGCCCAGGAACTGCCGGCCACCTCGGTCCTCGAAGTCGCCATTGAACAGCTCAGTGTAAAGGTCCGCACTGGCGGGCCCAAGGATCTGGACCGGGACATGGGTCTGCGTGTGTGGGCTGGTGTGTTGCCGCAACGCGTGCAATTCGGAGCACCACTGCCTGCGGACGATCTGCCCGCAGGGGTTACGCTACCTGACTATCTGGATGTGACTCAGGCGGCCTGACGCGGCGCTTCTTCGAGCTCGTTCCAGAAACGGCGCTCGGCCATGAGGCCGGGCTGTGTCTGCGCCGGCTCTTGCGAGCGTATGCCTAGGTGCATGCCGCAGCGGTAGGCGACCAGCGCCTTGAAGCCGTAGCGTTCAATCAGGGCATAAATCTCGTCGTCGGTCGCGGGTACGAAGCAGCGCATGGGTTACTCCTTTGGCATGCAGTCGAACATCCAGATACGACTTTGCAATGACGACCTCGGGGCGTTTTGCGGGCGTCGGAATCAGTAGGCCAATCGAGATGTCACGCGTGTGCGAAGAGGCGGTAGATCCCACGAGACAGTCGCTCTACGTGTCGGCCTTTTTGCGGGCAAGCTTGCCTTTGCGACGTGACTGCCCCATATCGCCAAGCTGCAGATCAATTTTTCGGAGCTTGGCCATGAAGTCAGCGCTTGCGGTCGCCTGTGTCGCCATCAGCCTCATCACCAGCCTTCCGGCGAGCGCGCTCACCGAGCACGAGCAGGATGTCGCCGCCTGGCGCGCCCGTCGCGTCGAGCGCCTGAATGCACCTGATGGCTGGCTGTCATTGATCGGGCTGCATTGGCTCACCTCGCGCGCGCCACTCGAGCTCGGCAATGGGCCCGAAAACGACCTCGACCTGGGAGCCGGCCCGAAGCGCCTCGGCCGGCTCGAATGGAAGGACGACAAGGCGTGGTTTACCGCCGCGGATGGCGTCGAGACAAAGGTGGGCGACTCGCTGGTCACGCAGACCGAGCTCGTCGACGACAAGCCTGGCAAGCCGACGATCGTCCAGTTCGGCACCGCGAACTTCCAGCTGATTGAGCGCGGCGACAAACACGCGCTGCGGGTCAAGGATGCGCAGGCGCCGACGCGCAGCAGCTTCTCTGGAATCGAGATGTTCGACGTCGATCCGTCGTGGCGCATTGACGCCAGGTTCGAGGCCTACCCCGAGCCACGAACCATCGAGGTGGCTACTGTCAGCGGAACGCTCGAGTCGTACCCGAATCCCGGCAGGATCGTGTTCGAGCGCGATGGCAAGACCCATTCGCTGGAAGCCTTGGTGGAGGAGGGCACCGAGCAGTTCTTCCTGATCATGGCTGACCGCACCAGTGGCAAGGAAACCTATGGGATGGCGCGTTATCTCTATGCCGGCCCACCCAAGGATGGGACGATCGTCGTCGACTTCAACAAGGCGTACAACCCGCCGTGCGTGTTCACCGCCTACGCCACCTGCCCGATGCCGCCGCAGGGCAATCGCCTCGATCTGGCGGTGACGGCCGGGGAGAAAGATTACAAGGGCGTGGCGCACTAGCGATACGCGTGCGCGGCTGCGCATCGTTCGTAGGTCACGTTGCGCCCGCGTTGTGTCGCGACTGGCGAAACGACCTTTCGGGCGCTACGTGACAACGGGTCGCGGCGCGGTCACGTAGCGCCCGACTGCAACTTTCGCCCGGGCGTCTTCCACGCGGGCGCACGTGACCTACGTCGGATCGCAAGTACAGGCGCCTTTCGGCTGGCCCCTTGCACGTCGGCACGCTCCGCTATCCTCACGCGACCTCCGCGCGAAGGAAGCCCATGAGCAAGCTCTCCGTCTCGGTTTTGCTGATGATTCTCGGGCTCACGCCGCTCGTTGCCGAAGAGGCGCCTGCCGAAGCACGCCGCTTCAGCGTGATCATGGTGGGCAAGATTGCCGGAGAAGAAACGCTGCACGAGGTAGCCGGCGAGAGCCATGCGACCTTCCGCTACAACGACCGCGGCCGCGGCCCGGATCTGAAGGCGCGTTGGCGCGTCTCGGCGGCGGGCTTTCCGAATGCCGTCAACATCTCGGGCGTGGATTATTTCAAGGCCCCCATCGATGAGCGCTATGCGTTGAAGGCTGACCAGGGCAGCTGGCAAAACAGCGCTGAACGGGCGAGCCAGGCCGACGCGGCCAGCAGCTTCTACCTTCCGATCAATGCTCCGCCGAGCTACACCGGCGTGCTCGCGCAGGCCCTGCTGGCGGACGAGGACCATGCCATCGACATGCTGCCGACCGGTAGGGCCGTGCTCAGGGAAGCGCTGCGACTGGCCGAGCCGGGGGCCAAAGCCCGCAAGAAGCGCGAGCTCATCGCCTACGAGATCAGCGGTCTCGACTTTTCCCCGGGGATGGTGTGGTTCGATGCCGACGGCGCATACCTCGGCTTCGTCAGCGAATGGATGAGCGTGCTACCGGTCGGTCGGGAAGATTGGCAGCCCGTCTTGCTGACTGCGCAGAGCGAGCACCAGGGGAAGCGCGCGCTCGCGTGGGCAACGGAGTTGACGCAAAAGCCGTCATTGCCGATGTTGATTACTGGCGCACGGGTGTTCGACCCGCGGACCGGCAGCGTGGCGGAGGCGAGCGTGCTCGTCGAGCATGGCTACATTGCGGCCGTCGGAGCCCAGGCGAGCATGGCTTTGCCGCCTGAAGTTGAGCGCATTGACGCCAAGGGTCAATTCCTGATGCCTGGGCTGTGGGACAACCATGTGCATCTCGGTCCGAATGACGGGCTCATGCATTTGGCCGCCGGGGTGACCACCGTGCGCGACATGGCGAACGACCAGGAAGCACTGCCGACGCGGGTAGCGCGATTCGACAGCGGCGAGGAGCTCGGGCCGCGCGTGTTGATGGCCGGCTTCATGGATGGCCGCGGCGAATTTGCCGGTCCGACCAAGGTCTTTGTCGATAACGTTGCCGAAGCGCAGCAATGGGTCGACTGGTACGCCGAGCATGGCTATGTGCAGGTCAAGATTTATTCCTCGATCAAGCGCGAGCTGGTGCCGCTGATCACGCGCCTCGCCCACGCCCGCGGGCTGCGTGTCTCGGGTCACGTACCGGCATTCATGAGCGCCGAGCAGTTCATCGCCGCCGGCGCCGACGAGCTGCAGCACCTCAATTTCGTGTTCCTCAACTTCCTGACCAAGGAAGTGCCAGACACGCGCGACATGCGCCGCTTCACGTCGATCGGACGCTTTGCCTCGGCGATCGATCCGGCGGGTTCCCGCGAGCGCGCCTTCATTGCGCAGATGGCCGCGCGCCAGGTCGTTGTCGACCCCACGATCAATATCTTCGAGGGTTTTTTCGAGGCCAGGGCTGGCGAGCTCAATCCCGGATTTGCCGCGGTGGCCGAGCGGCTGCCCGTCGAGGTCCAGCGCTCGCTTCGCCTGGGCGGGCTGCGTCCCCCTGCCGGCGAAGAACAGAGCTATGCCGACGCCTTTTCGTCGATGCTGCGCTTCCTTGGCGCCATGTATCAGGCCGGGGTGGCGATCATTCCCGGCACCGATGGGATGGCGGGATTCGCGCTGCATAGAGAGCTCGAACTGTACGCGGCAGCGGGCATTCCAGCCGCGGACATCCTGCGCATGGCCACGCTTGGATCCGCACAGGCGAATCGGCGTGCGCACGATCTGGGCCTGATTGCGCCGGGCTGGCGCGCGGACCTGATCCTCGTCGACGGCGATCCGCTCACGAACATCACCGATATCCGCAAGGTCCGACTGGTGATGAAAGGTGGCGCGCGTTATTCGCCGGATGCGCTTTATCGCAAGATTGGGGTAGCTGCGGCGAAATGAGTGGACAGCTGGCACTGATCGTCGCCCACGACCGCCTGCGTGCCATCGGCGTGCGCGGCGCCTTGCCGTGGCACCTGCCCGATGACTTGAGGCGCTTCAAGGCACTCACGCTCGGCCACTGCGTGCTGATGGGGCGCAAGACCTACGCCTCCATTGGCCGCGCACTCCCGGGACGACGCAACCTCGTGCTGAGCCGCGATCCACGCTTCGCCGCGCCCGGTGTGGAGCGCGTGGCCAGCCTTGATGCAGCACTGGCGCTGGCCAGCACTTCCGAGCAGATCTGGATCATCGGCGGCGGTGAGATTTATGCGCTGGCGCTGCCACGGGTGCACCGGCTTGAAGTCACCGAAGTTGCGACCACGGTGGCAGATGCCGACGCCTGGTTTCCATTAATTCCGACGGGCCGCTTCGTTGAGACCGCCCGCACGCCTCACCCCGCCGACGCGAGCCACGCGCACGCGTTCGACTTCGTGTCGTATGAGCGGTTTAGGAGCCCGTCACTGACGTAGCGCGCTGGGATCAACGCGCTGCGGCACAAGGATGTGCCGCCATTTTCGACGACGCGAGTCGTCGAAAATGAAGCTCAGCAAAAACCACGTTTTTGCTGAGCGTCGCTGAGCGGCCCATGGATGGGCCGTCTCAGCCGATCAATCTCTATCGCCCATGTCGTCGATGCTGGTGGGATCGGCGGCGTCGGCGCGGGTTTGTGCGCAGTCGACCGCGATGAACTCGGGTTCGTCCTGCAGCTTCAACGCGGTCAGCTTGCCGCCCCAGACGCAGCCGGTGTCGATGCCGAAGACGCCCATGCCCTGGAAGCGCCCGAGCGCCGACCAATGGCCGATGACGACACGAAAGTCGCGTGGTTTGCTGCCGGGTGTTTCGAACCATGGGTAGTAGCCGGCGGGCTGGCTGCCGGGCACGCCTTTGGCGTCGAAATGCATCTGGCCACGCGGATCGCAATAGCGCATGCGCGTGAACGCGTTGATCGTCGCGCGCGTGCGATCGAGGCCTTTCAGCCGCCGGCTCCAGCCGCCCGGCTTGTCGCCATACATGCGCAGCAGGACGTTCTTGAAGTCCTTGCTACGCAACTCTTTCTCGACGCGCTCAGCTTCGAGGCGCGCGCGCTCGAGCGTCCATTGTGGTGCGAGACCCGCGTGGATCATGACGAAGCGAAGCTGCTCGTCGTAATGCAGCAGCGGGCGCTGGCGCAGCCAGTCGATCAGCTCCTGGCCATCTTCGGCCTCGAGAACCCGGCGCAGGTCCTGGTTCTTCTGACGGCGATCCAATTGCTTGACGCTCTCGGCCACCAGGTGCAGGTCGTGGTTGCCGAGCACGCTGATCGCGGCATCGCCGAGGTTGCGGATGAAGCGCAGCGTTTCCAGCGACTGGCCGCCGCGGTTGACCAGGTCGCCCGTGAACCACAGGCGGTCCTTTGCGGGATCGAACGCGAGTCGGTCGAGCAGCCGCACCAGGGTGTCATAGCAACCCTGGACATCGCCGATAGCGTAGGTGCTCACGGTGTGTGGGATCCGTTCAATGCAAAGTTCGCGGAACGGACAGCGTGAACGGCGGGATCATTGCTTCGAACAAAGTACCGTCGTCGGCAATCATCTGATAGCTGCCACGCATGGTGCCGACATTGGTCTCGAGGACGGCGCCGCTGGTGTACTCGAACTGTTCCCCGGGGCGCACCCACGGCTGCTCGCCCACGACGCCGTCACCGCGCACTTCCTGGAGCTTGCCGTTGGCATCGGCGATCAGCCAGTGGCGCGTGAGCAGGCGTGCGGGCAGCTCGCCCACATTGCGGATTTCGATCGTGTAGGCAAACACGAAACGATGTTCGGCCGGCTGCGACTGTTCGTCGACATAGCGCGTCGACACATTCACTTCGATGCGGTAGCGCGGGTCTGGATTCATGGCCCGATAAATAGCGACAAGCAGGTGACGGGCGCAACACAAAACTCAACTGTGCGCTTTCACCAAGCCTTGGCAATGCGAGCTTGACTGGCTTTTGCTCATCAGTAGCATAAGGGTGATTGCGCCGGTCACGAGAAGGAAGTGGAGTGATTGCAGAGGCTGTTGCTGTGCTTGCCGAGCCCGTGGATGCGTACTCGACCCTGCCGCTGCGCATGCGCTCGCGCATCCCGCCCGAAGAATGGGCGCTGCACCAGCCGCTGATCGACGACATCCAGCGCCTCAAGAAGTCCCGGCGCGCGGTGGTGCTGGCACACAACTACCAGGCGCCCGAGATCTATCACGGCATCGCCGACATCGTGGGTGACTCACTGGCCCTGGCACAGCGAGCGGTCGACACCGACAGCGACGTGATCGTCGTCTGTGGCGTGCATTTCATGGCCGAGACGGCCAAGTTGCTAAACCCGTCGAAGACCGTGCTGATGCCCGACATGGATGCCGGCTGTTCGCTGGCGACCTCGATCACGCCCGCCGATATCCGGCTGTTGCGCCAGCGCTATCCGGGCGCGCCGGTGGTCTGCTACGTCAATACGTCAGCCGCGGTCAAGGCCGAGGCCGATGTCTGCTGCACCTCGGCCAATGCGCTGCATATCGTCGAGTCGCTGCGCGAGGACACGGTCATCTTCGTGCCGGATCGCTATCTCGGCCGATTTGTTGCCAGCCAGACGCGCAAGCGGCTGATCCTGTGGGAAGGCGCCTGCGAAGTGCACGAGCGATTCTCGGGTCCACAGATTGCGGCGCTGCGCGCACCAGGCGTCCGCGTCATCGCCCATCCCGAGTGCCCGCCCGAAGTCCTCGCGCAAGCCGACTTCGTGGGCTCGACGGCTGCCATGTCGGCGGATATCCGGCGCAGCGGCGCAGGGCGCGTGGTGCTCATTACCGAGTGTTCGATGGCCGCCAACCTGGCGCTAGAGTTCCCTGACGTCGAGTTCACCCAGCCGTGCAACCTCTGCCCGCACATGCGCCGCATCACCCTACCCAAAGTGCGGGATGCGCTGCGCGATCTGCGACCCACGGTCGAGATCGATGCCAGCGTCGCCCATGCCGCTCGACGTTCCCTGCAGCGGATGCTCGAATTCGGTCGCAGGGAGGCCGCCTGAGCTTGGCCGGTGCTCGTGTCGGGCCTTCTCGGAACGGAATTTCGTCCAATTCTTGTCCAACCGCTCGATGGGAGGCTGCCCGCGTAACAAAATGCGACTAAACTGTGTGGTTCCTCACACACCGAGGAAGGTTTCTTCATCACACTGGCCGCGATGATCGGTCAATGACCGATCCAGGAGCGGGGACGAGGCAATGTCGGAACGGTTCGACCTCATCGTCATCGGCAGTGGCGCGGCAGGCTTGAGCGTCGCCCTCAGCGCCGTCGGACTGCGCGTAGCGATCGTCAGCCGCGGCATGCTCGGCCTCGACGGTACGAGTTGCTGGGCGCAGGGCGGCATGGCGGTGGCGCTCGGCCCTGGCGACTCGGCCGGACAGCACGCAGCCGATACCATCAATGCCGGTGCCCGACAAAACAACAAGTCGGCGGTGCGCTGGCTCGCGGAAGCCGCGCCGGATGTGGTGCGTTGGCTGCTTGCCCTCGGGGTCCAGTTCGACACCGTCAACGGCCGCCTCGCGCTGGGTCGCGAAGCAGCACACTCCTTCCCGCGCGTCTTGCACGCGGGCGGCGATGCAACCGGTGCCGAGCTCATGCGCGTCATGCGCGAGACCGTCTGCCAACAGAGCTGGATCGAGCGGTTCGAATTCTGCGAAGCTTGCGAACTGCTCAAGCACGCGGGCAATGTCGTCGGCGTCAGCGTGCGCAACCGGCATGGCGAGGTGGAACGATTGCTGGCGCCGAACGTCGTCCTGGCCACTGGCGGCGTCGGACAGCTGTTCCGGCACACGAGCAACCCCAGCGAGGCCGATGGCAGCGGGCTCGCCCTGGCCTACCACGCTGGCGCTGATTTCAGCGACATGGAATTCGTGCAATTCCATCCAACCGCGATGGCTCCGGAGGATGCGAGCCAGAACGTGCAACTGCCCCTGATCACCGAAGCCCTGCGGGGAGCCGGCGCAGTGCTCGTCAATGAGACGGGCGCCCGTTTCCTGGGCGCAGCCAACGCCCAGCTCGAGCTTGCGCCGCGCGACGTCCTTGCGCGTGCAGTCTGCGAGCAGATCGCCAACGGGCATCGGGTTTACCTGGACGCGCGTGTACTCGGGGATGGCATTCGCACGCGTTTCCCAACCTTCGTGCAGAACTGCGCCACGCGTGGGCTCGATCCGCGCGCGCATCTCATTCCAGTCGTTCCGGCCGCCCACTACCACATGGGCGGAATCAAGGTCGACCTGCACAGCATGACCCGGGTGCCCGGCCTCTATGCGGTCGGTGAAGTCGCCTGCACCGGCGTGCACGGCGCGAACCGCCTCGCCAGCAACTCGCTGCTCGAGGCCATTGCTTTCGGGCGCGCGCTTGGCGAGCGACTGGCGCAGCGCGGCGAGAGTGCGCCGATTGCCAATGCCGATGCAGCGATCGGTCACGCGACTCGGACGCCCTCTGCAAACGACCACTTGGTGCTGGGGCGTTTGCGCCAGCTGATGTCGGCGCAAGTTGGCGTGATCCGCAATGTAGAAGGTCTGCACAGCGCC
The DNA here is from genome assembly GCA_031425695.1 of Rhodanobacteraceae bacterium. Taxonomy (GTDB): domain Bacteria; phylum Pseudomonadota; class Gammaproteobacteria; order Xanthomonadales; family SZUA-5; genus JANPJV01. Next base: position 10,515 of record JANPJV010000186.1, read on the forward strand.
TCGCAGCAGATCCAGGTGCTTGAGCGCCGCTGCCTGGCCGGGTCACCGGTCCTGCGTCAGCTGCTGGTTGCGCGGCTGATCATCGATGCCGCCTTGCGCCGCCGCGAGAGCGTCGGCGCGCATTTCATCGATGGCGAGCGCACGCGCCGCTATGGGAACAGCCAGGCCGTTGCCTGAGCCCGTTCGCACAGAGAAGGTGCAGCATGGCGATTTCTACCGCATCCTAGCGGCAAGCCGGGGAGGATGCCGATGCGCCGTACAGGGTTGACGCTGTTGCTGGCGTACCTGCTCCAGGTCGGCGCGGTAGCGGCGCAAGGTTCGACTGACTACGCCGCGTTGCACGGGGTCTTCAAGGCCAGTTCGGCCGTCACTGGCTTCGAGCGCCTGCTCGCCATCCCCAAGATCCAGAGCAAGAACCCGGACGTTCCGGCCGATTCGATCGCGATCGTGATCAAGGCGCGCGGCGGCGACATTGCGGTACCGATTGACCGCCAGGGCCGCGCCACCTTTCCATTGTCGGATGCCCTGATCGCGGAGAACCCGCGCGTCGTCAGCAACCAGCCGGCCGGCAGCCTGCGCGTCAGCCTGGTCGTCGAGGTCAAGCCGCCCGCACACGTTCGCGTCTCTTTTGCCGAGCTGGCGCAGGCCATGGTCGATGTCGAGGCGGCCATGCGCGCGCTCGGCAATGACTACCAAGGCGGTGCGATCGAAGGACTCGAGTTTCGTTTCGACCCGGCGGCCCGCGCACAGATGAGCATTAGCGGCAGCGAGCGCGAGGATCTCCTGGTGGCCGATCCCAATGGTCGCGTCTTCCTGCGCCGCGACGGTCCCGCCCGCTCCAAGGATGCGATGGTGGCCTTCTCCGCGCCGCCGCACCAAGTGTTGCCGCGCGTCTCCAACCAGCCCTGAGCCAGCCCGGCTCCGGCCCGGAGTTGCCGACGGAGCGCTCGGTAGACTTGCTCTCCCGATACGGTTGGAGCTCGCGCATGTCATTACCGGTACTGCTGATCGGCAACAAAAACTACTCCTCCTGGTCGCTGCGCCCGTGGCTCCTGCTGCGACATTTCGAGGTCGCCTTCGAAGAGCGGCGGCTGCCGCTGGACACACCCGAGTTCCAGGTCGAGATCGCGCGTTGGTCGCCGGCTCGCCGGGTACCGGTGCTCATCGACGGCGAGGAGCGCATCTGGGACTCGCTCGCAATCTGCGAGACGGTCAACGAGCGCTGGCTGGCCGGCGCTGGATGGCCACGCGACGGTCGCGCGCGAGCGCAAGCACGCGCGATCACTTGCGAGATGCATTCGGGCTTCGCATCGCTGCGCACCGAGATGCCCATGAACGTGCGGCGCGAACCTCGCGCTGTGCAGCTGAGCACAGCGGCCAAAGCCGATTGCGCGCGTGTGTTCGCGATCTGGGGAGAGTGCCTGCAGCGGTCGGGCGGGCCGTGGTTGTTCGGCGACTTTTCGATTGCCGATACCTTCTATGGGCCGGTAGCCTGGCGCTTTCGCGGCTATGGATTGATGGTGCCGGAACCGGCCGCGCGCTTGCAGCATGCGCTGTTGAGCCATCCCGGGATGGTGGAGTGGGAGCTCGCTGCGCGTGCCGAAGTCGAACACTTGCCCCAGGACGAGCTCTAGCTCATGTGGGGGGACAGGGCGTCACCTCGACGGCAATTGTTGCGAAGTGGCATATGTAAAGGGAAAGGCAAACAAGCGGCATACAACGCGTGCATAAGCCCGCACAGCGGCGTATAAAGGCGACCCCGGCAACGCAACCATCATTGCCGGGTCGCTGAACGAGTCCCAGGTCTTCACAAAAAAGTTTCTACGGGATGTTGACAGCGGGTTTTTATGAGATATGATGGTTGGCTCACCCGGCGAGATGCTGGTGAGGCGGGAAAGGCGGCTCGGCTGCCAAGGTTCTTTAAAAACGGATTCGGAGTGTCTTGTGTGGGCGCTTGAGCGGACGATAAGTCTGCAAAAGAGCGTCCATGA
>JANPJV010000187.1:0-3400 GCA_031425695.1 Rhodanobacteraceae bacterium
GCGCTGTGCGCGGACGCTTCTCCAGAAGATCAACGGCGTCCGCGCGCAGCGCAGACCCACCACCAGCAAGTCTGCGACAGCGCAGACCAACCACCAGCAAGTCTGCGACAGCGCAGACGCACCACCAGCAAGTCTCCGCCAGCGCAGACCCACCACCAGCAAAGCACGCCCTCGGATGCTTCGCCGGCTCCCTAATTCCAGCTGCACACCACCTTGCCGCAAAGACCCGCATCCATCAGATCGAAGCCGCGCTGGAAGTCGTCGATGTGGATCTGGTGGGTGAGCACTTTCTGCAGCGGGAAGCCTGTCAGTACCATCTGCGTCATCTTGTACCAGGTCTCGTACATGCGCCGGCCATAGATGCCTTGCATGGTGAGCCCTTTGAAAATCACCTGGTCCCAGTCGATGCCCGCGCCCTTCGGCAGGATGCCGAGCAGGGCCATCTTGCCGCCGTGGTACATGCAATCGAGCATGTCGTTGAAGGCGCTGGGGTTGCCGCTCATTTCCAGGCCGACATCGAAGCCTTCCATGTGCAGGTCGCGCATGACTTCCTTGAGCGACTGCTTGGAGACGTTGACGACGCGCGTGGCGCCCATGTCGGCAGCGAGCTTGAGGCGATAGTCATTGACGTCGGTGATGACGACGTTGCGCGCGCCGACCCATTTGCAGATGCCGGCGGCGATGATGCCGATCGGTCCGGCGCCGGTGATCAGCACGTCCTCGCCAATGAGGTCGAACTCGAGCGCGCAATGCGCCGCGTTGCCGTACGGATCGAAGAACGCGGCGATTTCCGACGGGATCTGGTCGGGGATGGGCCACAGGTTGCTCGAAGGCACGGCGACATATTCGGCAAAAGCGCCGGCGCGATTGACGCCGATGCCGATCGTGTGTGGACATAAATGCGGGCGTCCGGCACGGCAGTTGCGGCAGACGCCGCAGACGATGTGGCCTTCGGCCGAGACGCGCTGGCCGAGCGTGTATCCGCGCACGCCACCACCGATCTCGACGATGCGGCCGACAAACTCGTGGCCGATGACGAGGCCCGGCTTGATCGTCCGCTGCGCCCACTCATCCCATTTGTAGATGTGCAGGTCAGTGCCGCAGATCGCGGTTTTTTCGAGCTTGACCAGCACGTCGTTGGGGCCGATCTGCGGACGCGCCACTTCCTCCATCCAGATCCCGCGCGCAGCTTCGCGCTTGACCAGGGCTTTCATCATCTGCGTCATCGGTGTCGATCCGTTCGTATGGCCGGGAAAGTATAGGCACGCGACGTGAAGGCGAGCGCGGGCGGCGACGGCGCCACCAATTACGTCTACTTCCGGCACACGCACGCAACAGTTCGCTGCGATTCGCTTCCCAGAACTGAATGCGGCCTGTCAAATCCAGGCTTGGATGTGCCGAAACCGTAACGCTTGTGTCACGGGGGTTTTCTCAGCTCGGGCGACATGCCACGATCGCAAAAGCTGCGAGCAGGAGAGGCTTATGCTTTCGAAAGGTTGGGTCGCAATCATCGGCGTGGTGCTGGCTCTGGCGATTGCAATCCAGGGCGGCATGTCGCCTGGCGGATGGTCGCTGGTCAATGCAGCCATCGTCCTGGGTTGCCTTGGCGTCGTGGCGTCCGCCGGGCTGCTGGCGATGGTCCTGCGCACGCAGACTCGGCAGCTCGCCCTGCAACGCGAAGAGCTCAAGCTGCAGCGCGAACAGGTCAATCGCCTGACGCGCAGCGCCGCGCGCACCGCAAGCGCCCTGGCACCTGACAAGCTCCCCGCCGACAGCGATCCGCGCCTGTTCCTGCGTCCGGAAAACTCGCTCGGCGATTCGGCGATCGTGCTGATCCTCAAGAACAACGGCGCGCAGATCTGGGGCGTGTCCATGTACTGGCACCACCGCGAGCACGCGCACTTCATTGATGAAACCTATCCCACCCTCGAGACCGGCGAAGAGATCATCGCCTTCGTCCAGCGCAGCGAGTTGCCCTCGCAGTTCGGCGTGATCGTCTCCTACACCAAGCGCGACGGATCAGAACAGGAAGAGCGCTGGTCAGTCATCGTTGATTCCGCTGGCTTCGACTGCTCGTACGAAGGCAAGGTCAACGGCGGGCTGATGCTGTTTCCGAAGTAACGTCGTATTGCTCGCGGTCGCGAAGCGACCGCGATCGTCAAGTAGTCCGCTGCGTGCGTCGCACGCGCGGCCAACATGACCTACGGTGCCCGTGAACAGGGTTACCAGCATCGTAGGTCATGTTGCTCGCGGTCGCGAAGCGACAGGCGAGCTACTTGACGCAAATCCCGCGCGGAAAACAAAAAACCCCGCTTGAGCGGGGTTTTTTGTTGTTTGGTGCCGGGAAGAGGACTCGAACAGTTTGGTGCGATTGCGTAAGTCCCAATATGGGACTAAGATTTCATATGCGTATCGTTTCAATCAAGACTTTGCGGGACTTCTGGGAGCTGCACCCAGCGGCCGAGCAGCCTTTGCTCGCTTGGGTAGATGAGGTGCGCAAGGCGCAGTGGACGCAGCCGCCGGACATCAAGGCGCAGTTTCGCACCGCCACTATCCTCAAGAGACGCCGAGTGGTCTTCAATGTAAAGGGTAACGACTACCGCGTAGTCGTCGCCGTTGCCTATCGCTTCCAGGCCCTCTACATCAAGTTCGTGGGTACGCACTCGCAGTACGATGCAATCAAAGCTGACCAGGTGGAGCCATGAAGAAGAATCAAGTACTTACGCCGATTCGCACCGAATCCGACTACAAGGCCGCACTGGTCCGCGCCGAGGCTTACTTCGATGCGGAAGAGGAGCCCGATCCTGACAGTGACGAGGGTGCGCACTTCGAAGCCTTGCTCACTCTCATCCAGGGCTACGAGGCAAAGCACTTCCCGCTGGGACCCACTGACCCCGTTGAAGCCATCGTTTTCCGAATGGAGCAAGCCGGCCTGAAGCCGGTCGATCTGAAGCCATACATCGGTGGCTTGAATCGCGTCTACGAGGTACTCAACGGTACGCGCGGGCTGAGCCTGACGATGATTCGGAAACTGCACAGCGGACTCGGCGTGCCGCTGGAAAGCCTGATCGGGCGATGACCACGTCACCAACAAAAAACCCCGCTTGCGCGGGGTTTTTTGTTTGTTGGTGCCGGGGAGAGGACTCGAACCTCCACGGGCTTGCACCCGCTAGTACCTGAAACTAGTGCGTCTACCAATTCCGCCACCTCGGCATGTGGCTGCGCGGCAGGTCGTCGGTGAATCGACGAATCTGCGCGGACCGCGAAATCTAGACAAGGGTGGACTGGCTGTCAACCGTGGATGGAAGGCCGCGTCATGCAATAGCAGGGTTGTGCGCTCCTGGAGGGCGGCGCTCCCGCGCCGCCGCTGTTTCGTCGAGGGCCATGGTTTCGCTCCGGC
>JANPJV010000188.1:0-46912 GCA_031425695.1 Rhodanobacteraceae bacterium
CGAAGGTAGCGGCGGTGGTGAAGCTGCACTCCTCCGACGCCATGAAGCACACCATCGCGGCCGATTCCTCGATCTCGCCGAGGCGACCCATCGGGATCTTGGAGCGCATATAGTCGACCTGGCTCTGCGGCAGCTGCGCGAGGATCGGGCTTTCGAACGTCGCCGGGGTGAGCGCGTTGACCATGATGCCCTTGCCGGCGAGCTCCTTGCCCAGGCTCTTGGTCAGGCCGATCACCCCCGCCTTTGACGCCGAATAGGCGCTGGCGTTGGGGTTGCCCTCCTTGCCCGCGACCGAGGAGATGTTGACGATCCGGCCATAGCCTGCCGCGATCATCAGCGGCACGATCGCGCGGTTGCAGTAGAAAAGCCCGTTGAGGTTGATGTCGAGCACGCGACGCCAGCTGTCGATCGGGAATTCGTGGACCGGCACCGTCGCGCCGGTGATCCCCGCCGAGCAGACGAGCACGTCGACCGTGCCGAGCACCTCCGCGCTGGCCGCCGCCGCCGCGGCGACCGCCTCAGGGTCGGCGACGTCGAGCGCCCGGATGTCTGCCGCGCCAATCTCGGCCTGCGCGATGGCCAGCGCCTCGGGATTGAGGTCCCACAGCGCGACGCGCCCGCCCTCGGCGACGATGCGCGTGGCGACGGCCTTGCCGAGGCCCGACGCGCCGCCGGTGATGATCGCCGTACGACCGGCGAAACGGCCTGCGTAGGCGGTCACTTGCCCGCCTCCCAGGCGACGAAGTCCTGCCGCTGTTCGCCCAGCTTCTCGATGCCGAGCGCGACGACATCGCCGGGCTTCAGATACCAGGGCTCGGGCTTCTGCCCCAGACCGACGCCGGGCGGCGTTCCGGTGGTGATGATGTCGCCCGGCTCCAGCACCATGAACTGCGAGAGATAGGCGACGATCTGCGCCACGGTGAAGATCATCGTCGCGGTGCGGCCGTTCTGCAGGCGCTTGCCGTTGACGTCGAGCCACATCGACAGCGCCTGCGGGTCGCCGACCTCATCGGCGGTGACCAGCCATGGGCCGATCGGCCCGAACGTCGGGAAGCCCTTGCCCTTGTCCCAGGTCGGGCCGCGCTCGGAGCGCAGACCCACCACGATCTAATCCGCTCTTATCCGCTTCTTCCCCTTTTCATCTGTGTAATCTGTGGATGCTGTGAGTTTGATCTTGCTTCCCAGGTCCCCTTGACCCCGACGCGTCGCAACCAACTGATCGGCTTCGGCATGGCGGCGCTGGCGGCGATCCTGTTTTCGTTCAAGGCGATCGTGGCCAAGCTGCTGTACCGGCACCAGATCGACGCGATCACGCTGATGAGCCTGCGACTGGGTTTTGCGGCGCCCGTGTTCCTGGTAATTGCCTCGCTGGAGACTTGGCGCGCGCGGCTGCGCGGTGACCGGCTGACGCGCGGGGAGTGGCGGCAGATTGCGGTGCTCGGCGGTCTTGGTTATTACCTGTCGAGCTTCCTCGACTTCTGGGGCCTGCAGTACATCGCGGTGGCGCTCGAGCGCCTGATTTTGTTCCTGACCCCGACGCTGGTGCTGCTGCTGTCGGTCATATTCCTGCGCAAGGCGGTCGAGCGTCGGCAGCTGTGGGCGCTGGCGATCAGCTACGCCGGCATGATCCTGGTCTTCATCGAGCACTTGCGCGTCGACGGCGGCGCGGTGTTGCTCGGCAGCGTGCTCGTCTTCGGCGCGGCGCTCGCCTACGCCGGCTACCTGGTCATGTCCGGGGAGCTGGTCGCGCGCCTGGGCAGCCTGCGCCTGGTCTCCTACGTGATGCTGGTCTCGACCAGCCTGTGCCTCGTCCACTACTTGCTCGTGCACGGCGTCAGCGATCTTGCGCAACCACGCGCAGTGCTCGAGTTGTCGCTCATCAACGGGCTGGTCTGCACCGTTGCGCCGGTCTTCCTGACCATGTTCGCGATCGCCCGCATCGGCGCCCCCAGCGCCTCGCAACTCAGCATGCTCGGCCCCGTCTCGCTGCTCTTCCTCGGCCACTGGCTTCTCGGCGAAAGCATCACCCCCACGCAGATCGCCGGCACAGCCGTCGTACTCGTGGGCATCTGGTCCCTCACCCGTGCACCGCGCGTGGGCTGACCTCAATAACAAGGTCAAACGAATGGACGCAAGAAGGCGCAAAAAACGCAAAGGACGCTAAAAAGAGCCAGTGGGGTCCAGGCTCCTTTTTGCGCCTTTTGCGGTCTTGGCTTTACTTTTGCGCCTTGTTGCATCCATTCCCTTGATCTTGATGAATCGCTTGGCGACTTCCCCCGTCACACCAGCATGCGCGGTTCGAGGACCCATTCGCGGAAGAGAGCGAGGTCGATGTTGGCGCCGCTCAAGACGACGCCGACGCGTTTCCCGGTGAGTTGGTTGCGGTCTTTCAGTGCGGCGGCGAGGGCGGCGGCGCCGGCGCCTTCCGCGAGCTGGTGGGTGTCGGTCCAGTAGGCGCGGATGGCGGCGGCAACTTCGTCGTCGTCGACCAGGACGATGCGTTCGACGCCCGCGCGGATCATCTCCAGGGCGACGCTATCGGGCATGCGCGTGGCCATGCCATCGGCATGGGTCGCGGCGCTGTCGAGGTTGATCAGGCGGCCCTGGCGCACGCTCTCGAAATAGCTCGGCGCCCCGCTCGATTGCACCCCCACTATCGCGGTCGTGAGCCCGAGCAGGTCGCGCACGGCCAGGGCGCCGCAGATCCCCGAGCCCATGCCGATCGGGACATACAGGACGTCGATGGGCGGCGCGCCGCGGAACAGCTCCAGCGCCCAGGTGGCGACGCCACGCACCAGGTCGGGATGAAAGGAGGGCACGTAGACGCGGCCCTCGCTGGTCGCGCGGCGCACACACTCGATGCGCGCCTCGTCGAAGTCGGCACCGTGCTCGAACAGGCGCGCGCCGTAGGCACGCATCGCCGCATTCTTTTCCTGGCTGTTGCCGTGCGGCACGAAAATCGAGACATCCAGGCCGGCGCGCTTGCCGGCAAAGCTCAGGCTCTGGCCGTGATTGCCGCGCGTCGCGCTGGTGATGGCGCGGACCTCGGGCTGTTCGCGGCGCAGGCGCTCGACGAAGACGAGGCCACCGCGTACCTTGAAAGCACCGGTCGGCGCAGCGTTCTCATGCTTGACCCACAGCTCCGTTCCAAGGCGACGCGATAGCAGCGGCCATGCGTATTGGGGAGTCGGCAGCATGGCCGCGTGGACCACGCGGGCGGCGTCTTCCAGTTCTTCCAGGGTGAACTTCATGGGCTTGGGTCCGCTCCGATCATTGCCGCCATTGGCGACGATCCTTGGCAATCGGCGCACCACCGGAGGCGCGATAGGGGTTGATGTCCAGCCCGCCACGCCGCGTATAGCGCGCCTCGACGCTGAGCCAGGCCGGCGCGCAGTGCGCCATCAGGTCGACGAAGATGCGTTCGACACAGTGTTCGTGGAATTCACAGACCTCGCGGAACGACAGCAGGTAGCGAAGCAGCCCGGTGCGTTCGATCTGCGCTCCGCGATATTGGATCAGCACGCTGCCCCAGTCTGGCTGCCCGGTCACCGGGCAATTGGATTTGAGCAGATGCGAGTAGAGACTTTCCTCGACCATGCGACCGCCGTCGCAAGCCAGGACTTCCGGGTGCAGCGCACCGTCATGCACCATCCCCACCGGCAGCTCATCGATGCACTCGCCGGGCAATTCCTGCGGGCCCAGTTGCGGCCATTGCGCCGGGACCAGGACCTCGACCGCCACCGACGCGCCGGCCGCGGCCGAAAGGTCGGCGCGCAGGCGCAGCGCGACCGCATCAGCGTCGGCGAATGACTCGCGCGCATAACTGTTGAGATAGAGCTTGAAGCTCTTCGACTCGATCAGCTGCGGCGAGTGCGCAGGCACCACCGCACGCAACACCGCCACCCGGGGTTTTCCACCTGGCCCCAACCAGCTGAGCTCATAGCCCGTCCAACGATCCGAGCCCACGAACGGCAGCACCTCGGCGATCCCCAGCGCCCCGCGCGTCAACGCCCGCGCGATCGGCATCAGGATGTCGGGGCTGTAGGCGGGCTGCGAGTCGACGCTGCGCCCGAGCAGGGTGTAGGAGAGATCTGCGGTCATGGTTGGAAAATCTAGATCAAGGCAATGGACGCAAAGTACGCAAAATGGCTGGAAACGCAAAGACGCAAAGAGAGCGGACGTAGGTCATGTTGCTCGCGCAGCGAGCTACTTGACGCTGTCGGACGGGGGAGATCGTCAAGTAGCCGGCGTGCGCCGGCAACATGACCTACGGAAGGCAATCACCATGCGGCCGTATGGCATCCGGGCTATCCTCAGCGGTTCGGGGGCGCAACGGCGCGCCCTTACCTTCGGTCGTATTGCACATGCACAAGGCTTGGAAAAGAGCGCTCGACCGCCTTGGCGCCGAGCTGCCGCCGGAAGACGTACAGACGTGGCTCAAGCCCCTGCAGTCGCGTTCGAAAGGCGGCAATCTGGTGCTGCTGGCGCCCAATGGCTTCGTGCGTGACAAGGTCCTGAAGCTATACCTGGAGCGCATCGTCGCGCTGGTCGCGGCGCTCGATCCGAGTGTGCTCGAAGTCCGCGTCGAGCTGTCCTCCAATGAGATCCACGAAGCGCCGGTGCCCATCGCCGGCGCCGCCGCACCCACGCAGCCGCTGATCGAAGTCAACGAGCGTTTTGAGAGCAAGCTCGACCCGCGCTACGGCTTCGACAACTTCGTTGAAGGCAAGTCGAATCAACTGGCACGCGCGACCGCGCTGCAGGTGGCGCACAAGCCGGGCCAGGCCTACAACCCACTGCTGCTGTACGGCGGCACCGGGCTCGGCAAGACCCATCTGCTGCATGCGGCCGGCAATTTGATCGTGCGCAACAATCCCAAGGCGCGGGTGCTGTACGTGCGCTCGGAGGAATTCATCCGGGCGATGATCCATTCGCTGCAGCAGAACAAGATGGACCAGTTCAAGCGCACCTACCGTTCGGTGGATGCGCTGCTGATTGACGACATCCAGTTCCTTGCCGGGAAGGACCGCACCCAGGAAGAGTTCTTCCACACCTTCAATTCGCTGTACGACGCCAAGCAGCAGATCATGATGACCTGCGACCGCTATCCCAAGGAGGTCGAGAAGCTCGAGCCACGGCTCAAGTCGCGGTTCGGCTGGGGCATCAGCGTCGGCGTCGACCCACCGGATTTCGAAACGCGGGTGGCGATCTTGCTTGCCAAAGCAGCGGATGCCGGCATGGACCTCGACGAGGAAGTAGCGGGCTTCATTGCCCGGCGCATGCGTTCGAATGTGCGCGAGCTCGAAGGTGCGCTCAACACCTTGCACGCGCATGCGAACCTGCTCGGGCGTGCGCAGGTGGACCTGTCCTTCGCGCAATCGACGCTACGCGATGTGCTGCGCCCGCACGAGCAGCAGATCTCGCTTTCGAACATCCAGAAAACGGTGTCGGATTATCACCGCGTCCCGCTCTCGGACCTGCTCGGCAAGAAGCGCACACGCTCGGTCGTGCGTCCGCGGCAGATGGCGATGGCGCTGGCCAAGGACCTGACCGCGCATAGCCTGCCGGAGATCGGCCAGGCTTTCGGCGGCCGTGATCACACCACCGTGCTGCATGCATGCAAGGTCATGCGCGAGCTTGTGGAAACCGATGCGCGCATGCGTGACGATTGGGAAAAACTGGTGCGTTTACTGAGCGTATGACAGCGCCAGAGGTGGCTCGGCTGAGCTGTTGAAGGCTTGTGGATAACTACGGTATGCAAATGGGCCAAAAACTTATCCACAATGCGTCCCCAGGCTCCAGGGCCTGCGGTACACAGGGGTCAACTTGAAAATTGCACGTAGAAACAGCAACTTGAAGAGTTTCCACAGGCAAAACCGGTCATCATCATCATCATTGTCTTCTTTCTTTAAAAGAAAAGATCAGAAGCTATAAGGAGCTTTGCACATGCGTCTGAGCGTCCAACGAGAAGCATTGCTGCGTCCCTTGCAGCAGGTCGTCGGTGTGGTCGAACGTCGGCAGACCCTTCCGGTGCTGGCCAATGTGCTGGTGCGCGTGGACGGCGAGAGTGCCAGTTTCACGACCACGGACCTGGAAGTGGAACTGTCATCGCGCATGGCGATTGATGCGGGTGAAGCCGGTGAGATCACGGTACCGGCACGCAAGTTCTTCGATATCGTGCGCGCCCTGCCTGACGGCGCCCGCATCGAGCTGGTCCAGGCAGGCGAACGCGTCCAGCTCAAGGCCGGCCGCAGCAAGTTCACGCTCGCCACCCTGCCCGCTTCCGAGTTCCCGGCAACCGATACGGGCGAGGTCGTGGAGCGGATCGAGCTCGACCAGGGCAGCTTCAAGCGCGTGCTCGAGCGCAGTGCGTTCGCCATGGCCGTCCAGGACGTGCGGTACTACTTGAACGGCCTGCTGCTGGAGATTCGCACGGGCGGATTGCGCGCCGTGGCGACCGATGGCCACCGGCTGGCGCTCGCAGAAACGCCGGGAGCCGGCAGCGGCGAAGTGCGGCGGCAGGTGATCGTGCCCCGCAAGGGCGTACTCGAATTGCAGCGTTTGTTGCAGGGCGGCGAGGCACCGCTCGAGCTGGCTTTCGCCAAGAACCATGTGCGCGCCAAGCTCTCCGACAGCGTGGTCTGCTCCAAGCTTATCGATGGCCGCTTCCCGGATTACGAAGCAGTCATCCCGCTTGCGGCCGACAAGATCATCCTGGTCAACCGCGAGGAAGTGCGGCAGGCGCTGAGCCGCGTCGCGATCCTGTCCAACGAGAAGTACCGTGGCGTGAAACTCGAAGTGTCGCCGGGTGTCTTGCGCGTCGCGGCGCACAACCCGGAACAGGAAGAAGCCGTCGAGGAAATCGAGGCAGATACCCAGGTCGACCAGCTCAATGTGGGTTTCAACGTGAATTATCTGCTCGATGCGTTGGCTGCGGTCGATGGCGAGCGGGTGCGCATCCGCCTGCGCGACGGCGCCAGCAGCGCGCTGGTCGAGTCACTCGAGGACGAGTCGACCCGGCATGTGGTGATGCCGCTCCGGTTGTGATTTGGAGAGCGGCGCTTTGCGCCGCTTTGGTCGTTCTTTGAGGCAGGGATGACATGCGGATTCACCGACTCACTGTCGATGGTCTGCGCTGCCTGAGTGGGGTCGAAATTTCGCCAGGGTATGGGCTGAACCTCTTTCTCGGCCCTAACGGCGCGGGCAAGACCAGCGTCATTGAAGCTGCCTATTGTCTCGGTACGGGAAAATCGTTCCGCTTCGGCGGACCCGATGCACTGATCGCACGCGACCGACCTGCGCTTCAGGTCTACGCAGAACTGGAGTTGGAGGGCCGCAGCCTGCGGGTGGGCTTCGAACGCGCCGCTGCCAGCTGGCGCGGGCTCTGCAATGGCGAACGCATCAGTGAGCTCGTGCGGCTGGCAGCCTTGGTGCCGGTCGTGTGCTTCAGTCCCGAATCCCATGAGCTCGTCGGTGGGGCTTCCGACGTGCGCCGCCGATTCTTCGACTGGATCGTGTTCCACGTGGAACCGAGCTTCGCGGATGCTTATCGCCGCTACATGCGTGCCCTGAAGCAGCGCAACGTATTGCTCAAGCGAAACCCCGGGGAAACCGAGTTGGCAGTGTGGACGGAGACGCTCGTGGCCGCCGGCGAGCAGCTGGCTGGCTTGAGGGCGAATGTGTTCCCTGAATTCGAAGCACAAATGACCCAGACCCTGGGGGAGCTGCTGGGCGAAATGGGGAGCGCAGTGATTGCGTTCAAACGCGGTTGGAAGGATGGCGTAGGCTTTGCCGAGCGCTTGCACTCCATCGGCGTGCGCGAGCGGGAGGTTGGGTACACCCTGTCGGGCCCACACCGAGCCGACTGGTCGGTGGCTTTCGGAGGACACAGCGTCCGCGAACAAGGGTCGCGTGGGCAACAAAAGCTGGTTGCCCTGGCCGCCGTCCTGGTCGCCGCCCGCCTTTATCGTGACCACCGCGGCGAGGCCCCGCTGATCGCCCTCGATGACCTTTTCTCCGAACTCGACCCAAACCACCAACGCCGCGCCCTCAACGCCTGCGCCGCCCTCGGCGCCCAGACCTGGGTCACCGGCACCGTCGCCAGCCCGGCGTTGGATGCTTGGCCGGGGGCCGTCGCTCAGTTCCACGTGGAACATGGACGGGTGTTGCCGGCGGGATAAAGATCAAGATCAAGATCAAGGGTATGGACGCAAAAGGCGCAAAGGCCGCAAAAAGGGTGCAGTAGGGTGGGCAGAGAATTAACTTCCCGCGGCTCTATTTTGCGACCTTCGCTCTTTCTTGCGCCTTCTTGCGTCCGTTACTCTGATTCGCTTGCAGGCCCACTCGCGCGGCCCAGCCTCTTCACAGCCCCTCTGCTATCCTACTGAGTCAGCTTTTGCGGCCTGTTTCGGCCGCTTCCCAGCATCGAATCAGTGGACTCATGAGCGAAGACCAGAAAGATTCTTCAGGCGATACGCCGGCCGATCGCAAGGCCTATGACGCCGATTCAATCAAGGTCCTGAAGGGCCTCGATGCGGTGCGCAAGCGACCGGGGATGTACATCGGTGATACCGATGACGGGACCGGCCTGCACCACATGGTGTTCGAGGTGGTCGACAACTCGGTCGACGAGGCGCTGGCCGGTTACTGCAATGCGATTCTGGTCACGATCCACCTGGATGGCTCGGTGTCGGTAATCGATAACGGCCGCGGCATTCCGGTCGCCATGCATCCAGAAGGCAAGTCGACCGCTGAAGTGGTCATGACCGTACTGCACGCGGGTGGCAAGTTCGACGACAACAGCTACAAGGTTTCTGGCGGCCTGCACGGCGTCGGCGTGTCGGTGGTCAATGCGCTCTCCGAGAAGCTGCACCTGCGCATCGAGCGCGAGGGCTTTCTCTGGGAGCAGGAGTATGTTCTCGGCGATCCGGTCTATCCGCTGCGCCAGGTCAAGCCCTCAGAGGGACGCGGTACCTCGGTGCACTTCAAGCCGAGCACGACGATCTTCACTGACGTCGAGTACCACTACGACATCCTCGCCAAGCGCCTGCGCGAGCTCGCGTTCCTGAACTCGGGCCTGCGCATCGAGCTCAAGGACGAGCGCAGCGACAAGACCGACACCTTTGCCTACGAAGGCGGCATTCGGTCGTTCGTGCAGCACCTGGCGCAGCTGAAGACGGCGCTGCACCCCACCGTCATCAGCGTGGTCGGCACGTCCAATGACATCAGCGTCAGCCTGGCGATGCAGTGGACCGACGCGTACCAGGAAAACGTGTACTGCTTCACCAACAACATCCCGCAGAAGGATGGTGGCACCCATCTCGCCGGTTTCCGCGCCGGCCTGACGCGCACCATCAACCAGTACATCGAATCGTCAGGCCAGCTCAAGAAAGAGAAAGTCGAGCTTTCGGGCGACGACAGCCGTGAGGGCCTCATCGCGGTCCTCTCGGTGAAGATCTCCGATCCGAAATTCTCCTCGCAGACCAAGGACAAGCTGGTTTCGTCCGAGGTCAAGAACGCGGTCGAGAGCATCGTCAGCCAGAAGGTCTCCGAGTTCCTGGTCGAACATCCTTCCGAGGCCCGCGCGATCACCAGCAAGGTGGTCGAGGCCGCGCGAGCGCGCGAAGCTGCGCGCAAGGCGCGCGAGATGACGCGGCGAAAAGGCGCCCTCGACGTCGCCGGGCTGCCCGGCAAGCTCGCGGATTGCCAAGAACGCGATCCCGCGCTGTCCGAGCTCTTCATCGTCGAGGGCGACTCGGCCGGTGGCTCGGCGAAGCAGGGACGCAATCGCAAGTTCCAGGCGATCCTGCCGCTCAAGGGCAAGATCCTCAATGTCGAAAAGGCGCGCTTCGACAAGATGCTGTCATCGGCCGAGATCGGCACCTTGATCACGGCGCTCGGCTGCGGCATCGGCCGCGACGAGTACAACCCCGACAAGGTGCGCTACCACCGCATCATCCTGATGACCGACGCCGACGTCGATGGCTCGCACATCCGCACCCTGCTGCTGACCTTCTTCTACCGGCAGATGCCCGAGCTCTTCGAGCGTGGCTACATCTACATCGGCCTGCCGCCGTTGTACAAAGTCACCCAGGGCAAGCAGATCACCTATCTCAAGGACGATTCGGCACTCGGGCAGTTCCTGCTCGCCAGCGCGGTCGAAGGCAGCACGCTCAGCCCCGGCACCGATGTCCCGGCGATCGCTGGCCATGCGCTCGAAACGCTGATGCAGCGCTTCGACGCGGCCCAGTCCCAGCTCAAGCGCCTGCGCTTGCGGTTCGACCCGGGCGTGCTCGAAGCGATCATGGAATTGCCAATCGTCGATGCCGAGGCGATCACCGAGCGCGGCCGATTCGAAGAGCTTGCCGCCACGCTGGAACGGCGCCTCGCCGGCCCGGCGCTCGACCATCCGCACTACACCGTGCGCGTGATCGAACAGGGCGGTGGGACACGCGAAGACGGCAGCCACGTGGCCTTGACCCTCGCGCTGTCGATCGAACGCACCCACCACGGCCTCAGCACCCACACGCTGCTGCCCGCCGGCTTCTTCGCCAGCTCCGACTACACCCCGCTGGCTGAGCTCTCGCGGCACCTGGGCGGCTTGCTGACCCCCGGGGCGAGTGTCACCCGAGGCGGAAAAACCAAGGAAATCAATACCTTCCGTGAAGCCCACACGTGGCTCATGGAACAAGCCAAGCGCAACCGCGAAATCGGCCGCTTCAAGGGCCTCGGCGAGATGAACCCAGAACAGCTCTGGGACACCTCGGTCAACCCCGAAACCCGCCGCCTGCTCAAAGTCGGCATCGAAGACGCCGTCGCCGCCGACCAGATGTTCTCGATGCTCATGGGCGAGGCCGTGGAACCTCGCCGCGAGTTCATCGAAGCGAATGCATTACGCGTCGCGAACCTGGATGTATGAAACCGCCAACGAGCGCCAGCGACAGGCGAGGTTTCGAGCGGCGCAGCCGCGAAAGGCCGAACGCCCGGCAGCTATGCTGACGGGCCTGACCGAAGCTGTCGCGCCGCGCCGAGAGTTCATCGAAGCCAACGCCCTGCGCGTCGCGAACCTCGACGTCTGATCGAACGAGAGCCTTTCTTACACAAAAAGCACAAAAAGAGCGGACACAAGATGCACATAACGAGCTGTTTGTAGTTTGGGTGCGCGGCGCGACCTGTGCTCCACGCAACCCAAGAAATCACGAGCTTTACGTAGTTGGCGCGCGGCGCTATCCAGCCCCACGCACCAAACAAAACATCGCTCTTGGTAGTTGGGTGCGCGGCGCGACCGGAGCTCCAGGTTCTAAACAAAACAAAAGCTCTTTATGTGCATCTTGTGTCCGCTCTTTTTGTGCTTTTTGTGTGAGAAGGCTCTGCTGCTGTCTGGCGCGCTTGAGTGTGCACTCGCAGCATTTGCGGGTACTCTCGGGTGAAGCGTGGTCCAGGGGTTGGCGATGAGCGAGAGTTTGATGACGGGTGCGGAGATCGTGGTGCGGGCGCTCATTGATCAGGGCGTGCGGCATATCTTCGGTTATCCCGGCGGGGCGGTGCTGCCGATCTACGACGCGCTATTCAAGCAGGACGTCATCGAGCACATCCTGGTGCGCCATGAGCAAGGTGCGGCGCACGCGGCGGAAGGCTATGCGCGCTCGACCGGCAAGGCTGGCGTGCTGCTGGTGACTTCGGGGCCGGGCGCGACCAATGCGGTGACCGGCCTCACCGACGCGATGATGGATTCGATCCCGCTGGTGGCGATCACCGGCCAGGTGCCGACCCATCTCATCGGCACGGACGCGTTCCAGGAATGCGACACCGTCGGCATTACCCGTGCCTGTACGAAGCACAACTTCCTCGTGCGCGATATCAACGACCTCGCGCGCGTGCTGCACGATGCCTTCTACATTGCGACCACCGGCCGCCCGGGCCCCGTCGTGGTCGATATCCCGAAGGATGTCCAGTTCCGCAAGGGCGAGTACCTCGGGCCGGGCCACATCGTTCATCGCACTTACCGGCCGCGCGTCCAGGGTGACCCGGCGCGCATCGAGCAGGCGGTCGAGCTGATGGCCAACGCGCGGCGCCCGGTGTTCTATACCGGCGGTGGCGTGATCAATTCCGGCCCGCGCGCTTCCGCGTTGCTGCGCGAACTGGTGCGCGTGACCGGCTTCCCGATCACCTCGACCTTGATGGGTTTGGGTGCCTATCCCGCGAGCGACCGCCAGTGGCTCGGCATGCTCGGGATGCACGGCACCTATGAAGCCAACCTGGCGATGAACCGCTGCGACTTGCTGATCAACATCGGTGCGCGCTTCGATGATCGCGTGACCGGGCGCCTGGATGCCTTCTCACCGGGGAGCAAGAAGATTCATGTCGACATCGACCCGTCGTCGATCAACAAGAATGTTCGGGTAGATGTGCCGATCGTCGGCGATTGTGCGCACGTCCTCGAAGCCATGCTCGAGTTGTGGAAGGCGCGCACGCACCAGCCGGACATGGGGGCACGGACGGCGTGGTGGGCGCAGGTCGACGCCTGGCGCGCACGCAAGTCGCTGGCGTATCGGCACTCGACGACGACGATCAAGCCACAGTACGCGGTCGAGCGGCTGTACCAGCTCACCAAGGACAGGAACACCTACATCACGACCGAAGTCGGCCAGCACCAGATGTGGGCGGCGCAGCATTACCACTTCGAGGAGCCGAACCGCTGGATGACCTCGGGTGGGCTTGGCACCATGGGCTATGGCGTGCCGGCCGCGGTCGGCGTGCAGGTCGCGCATCCCGACGCGTTGGTCATCGATATCGCGGGCGAAGCCAGCGTGCAGATGACCTTGCAGGAGATTTCCACGGCGGTGCAGTTCCGCCTGCCGATCAAGATTTTCATCTTGAATAACGAATACATGGGGATGGTGCGCCAGTGGCAGCAACTGCTGCACGGCGGCCGCTACTCGCACTCGTATTCCGAAGCGCTGCCGGACTTCGTCAAGCTGGCCGAGGCATATGGCGCGAAAGGCCTGCGCGCGCAGACGCCGGCTGAGCTCGACGCCGCAATCCTCGAAATGATCGACCATCCGGGCCCGGTGATCTTCGACTGCGTGGTCGACAAGCTCGAGAACTGCTACCCGATGATTCCCTCCGGCGCCGCGCATGACGAAATGATCCTGCCGGATGCGGTCGACGGGGTTGGCGTTTCCGAGGCCGGGAAGATGCTCGTATGACCTCGGACCATCCGTTCACCACGCCGCTCACCGCCACGCCTGCGCCCGTGGTCTCCATTGGCCGTGCACCCGAGACCAGCACCTTGAACCAGTCCGCCTCCGCCTACTTCCTGGTCGATTCCAAGCCGCGCCCGGTCAAGGCGACCCTCTCGATCATCGTCGACAATGAAGTCGGCGCGCTTGCGCGCGTGGTCGGCCTTTTCGCCGGTCGCGGCTACAACATCGAGTCGCTCACGGTGGCCGAAACTGATCACCAGAAGCACACGTCGCGCATCACCATCGTCACCTCCGGCACGGCCGAGATCATCGAGCAGATCAAGGCCCAGATCGCGCGCCTGATCCCGGTGCGCCGCGTGGTCGACCTCGCCCAGGAAAAATTTGGCGTCGAACGCGAAATGGCGCTGGTCAAGGTCGCCGGTACCGGCGAAAGCCGCAGCGAAGCACTGCGCCTCTCCGAAGTCTTCCGCGCCCGCGTCATCGACATCACCCACTCGAGCTTCCTGTTCGAGCTTACCGGCACCCCGGCCAAGATCGACGCCTTCATCGACCTCATGATCCCGCTCGGCCTGGTCGAAACCAGCCGCACAGGCGTGGTGGCGATCAGTCGCGGGGCCGAAGCGCTGTAAAAGACCGTGGTTTTGGTAGGTCATGTTGCCCGCGCGAGCGGGCTACTTGACGGGTTGGTTGCCGAAAGTCGTCAAGTAGACCGCTATCGCGGTCAACATGACCTACAAAGTCCTGCCGCGCCGCGCGCTATTCGAAGCCGTTGCGAAACAGCAGATCGCTCACTCCCGCCGGGTTCACGGCGGCCTGCCCATTGCGCAGCAGGCCGCCGCGGGCGGTGCCCCAGCGAGTTCGGGCGTTGGCGGATCCGGGGATTTCATACGCGACGACGCCGGAAGCACTGGTCCCCACCACGATTTCGTAGTTGGGATCGGTGTCGAGTTGGGCGATGGTGGGGGCGCCCAGGCCGCCGTTCCACGTGGCGCTGCCGCGTGGCGCCGGCAAGTTGACGCTGTGCAGTAACGTGCCCTCGTAGCTCAAGATGATCAGTCGGCCGACTGAGCCCGCTGGCGTCTTCTGCGGCCAGGTGGTGAAGATCACCTCGGCAAACCCATCGTTATCGAGATCGACGACGGCCGGCTCCGCGGCAAAGCGGAAACCGGTGCCGGGCACCGTGTATGGCCAGCTGTGTTTTTCGGTCTTGTCGAGCCACCAGGCGTGCACTTTGCCGTCGTAGCTCGCGAACAGGATTTCCTTGTCCCCATCGCTGTCGAGATCGGCCGGAACGGCATTGACGAGCGCATCTTCGATGGTCGAAAACTGCCCCTGGATCAGCGGCGGGCCGCTCTGCCCCTGAGGCGGGAGGATGGTCCAGTCGTAGCCGCTGCCGCTCCAGCGGGTGCGGTCGCGTCTCAAGATCCAGGGGATGTAGTAGAGGTCGCCGGCGGGATCGCCGACCGCGCAGTTGTACACGTCGCCCGGGACGACGAGCTCGAGGCTGCCGTCGCCATCCATGTCGGCAATGGTCGGTGCGGCATTGGCGAAGTTGGGCCGGTGCTGGACACCGCAGGCAGCGAAGCCGACCAGGTCTGCCGCCTGGTCGACGTGCACGCCTACTTGCGACCATTTCTTGGGCCGGCCGCCGCTCAAGCCGTAAACCACGTTGGTATTCAACTGGTTACCGGCATTGTCGAGTGCCGTGATGTAGTGCGTGTCGGTCGGCGCGTAGATCTCACTCTGGCCGTCGCCGTCGAGATCCCCGATGGCGAGGTTCTCGTTGTACATGCCGGCACCGGTGCCGATCGCACTCTCGACCGCACGCCGCGCCGGGAAGCCCGGGCGCACGCTGCCGTCGTGCTCGTACACGCTGACCTGCTCGGTGCCGCCACTCGACGCGCGCCCGACGATGAGCTCGAGGTCGCCATTGCTGTCGAGGTCGGCGGCCGCGAGGCTGCGGATCTCGCCGGTCGGGAACGCCGCGCGCGCCCACAACACCGCCCCGGTCGCGCTGTAAAGATAGAGCTGATTGCCGGTGCCTGACTCACGCCCGCGCCCGACCGCACTTTCCAGGCCCGGGCTGGCGAGATCGAAATCGGCCACCGCAATCGCCGGCCACACGCGCTGCGCGTTCGTCCCGCGCCATTTGAGGCTGCCGCCGACACCATTCAACGCGACCGCGTCGTAACTGCCCCAGACCACGTCGATCGCACCATCGGCATCGATGTCCGCCACGGCCGGACCACTGTACCAGCCGACTTGGCAGAAACTGGCGAGGCAGCCGCCGTAGGCCCACGACTGCACCGGGGCACCGATCTGCGCCATTGCGGGCAGTGCGCTGGCCAGCAGCAGGCAGAAAGAGGTGATTCGAAACATCGCGTTGTCTCGACCTGATCGAATCAGATTAACGCGGGTTCGATCTAAAGGGTGCCAAGGGTGTCGCGGAATGGCGGGTAATGCACTGGGGGTTCTCGCTACGTAGTGACACGCGGCGCTGGCGCGATGAACGTTGCCGCTTAAAACCAACACAACGCGCGCTCAGAGCCACGCTACCAAGGCCACGAGCCTCAATGCACCCGCTTCGCATAGTGCTTCCACAACTGATGCGCGCCCTTGGCGGCGGCGACCATCAGGCGGCGGCGTTCGCGGGCGGTCATGACGCGGCCGTCGTCGAAACCGTCGCGACCGAGCAGGATGAACGGGCTCAGCCAATTGCGGCGGCGCTCTTCGGCAGCAATGTCCTCGACCCGTTGTGGATCGAGGGCGAGCGCCAGTGCCGTGCCGGCCGACCAGGACTTCGCCGATCGGCTCTCGGCCTGTTCCTCCGATTCGTCGTCGCCGCGCGGCAAGAAGTCGAATTCCGGCAGTACCTCTTCGCGGTGCGCATCGGGATCGAGGCCGACGCGGCGGACCACGTGTGCCTGGAAGCGCTGCAGATGCTCGAGCACTTCGTCGCGCACGCCGGCCTCCAGCTCGAGGAACTCCGGGCCGAGCACGATTGGCAACCACTGCTCCGCGCGCATCCCAGGGAGCAAGGTCAGGGCAGTCAGGAAGCCATCCAGGCGATCGAACTCGAAACCGTTGGCGGCACCGACGTGGTTGCGCCAGACCTGGCGCGTGGCGTCGATCTCACGGCGCGAAAGCCCGCCGCGAAAAGGGGCTTCACCAAGATCATCCTGGATCAGGACCGGCTTTGGCTGGCGTGGCGGCCGCGAAGAGGCACTCATACGAGGCTCCAGGTTGGTGGCGATGGGTCGAGGATAGAACGGCGCGGAGGGTGATGGGCGTGATCCCTGTGCACGCTCTGTTCGGGCCGTGGATTCTTGAAGCAAATGAACGCAAAGTTGGGCAAAGGGACGCAAAAAAGCCTTCGTGCACGCGCGGTTTCAGTCGCGACCACCACGAGCCGTGCTTTGTTTGCGTCCCTTTGCTCACATTTGCGTTCATTTGCGTCGAAGCTCTTCACTATCGGTGCGGGCAATACCGCAACCGATCATGATTTCTACAGCCCCATCCGCACCCGGAACCTTGCTCCGCCGTCGCTCATGTTGTCGACACGGATGTGGCCGCCGTGCTCGTCGACGATCTTCTTGACGATGGCGAGGCCGAGGCCCGTCCCCTTGGCCTTGGTCGTGGTGTAGGGCTCGAACAGGCGGTCGAGCAGGGCCTCGGGAATGCCGGGTCCGTGGTCGCGGATCTCGAGCTCGAGGTAGGTACGGCTGCCTTCGGCGGCGCCGTAAAGCGAAACATCGATGCGCGCGCGCCCGTCGGACTGCGCTTCTTCCGCGTTGCGCAGCAGGTTGTGCAGCAGCTGCCGGATGCGGCCGACGTCGGCGCGCACCGGCGGTTCGTCCGCGGGGATATTGAGCACGATGTCGACGCGTGCAGTCTCGCCGGTGTACAGGTCGACGACCTCGCGGATGACCTTCGACAGCCGGATCAACTTGAGCTCGAGGCGCGGTGGACGCGCGTACTCGGAAAAGGCGTTGACCATCGCCTTCAGGGCTTCGACCTGGGCGACGATGGTGTGCGTGGAGCGGTCCAGCACCTCGCGGTCGGCTTCAGGCAGGCGGTCGAGGAACTTGCGGCGCAGGCGCTCGGCGGCAAGCTGGATCGGCGTGAGCGGATTCTTGATCTCATGGGCGAGCCGGCGTGCAACTTCCGACCAGGCCGAGTCACGCGTGGCCCGCGCATAGGCGGACTCGTCGTCGAACACCAGCACCAGACCGCCGACTTCGCCATCGCCACCCGGCAGGCGCGCGCCGCGCAGCAGCAGGCGTTGCTCCTGGCCGCCGCGCTGCAGGCGCACTTCCTCGCGCCAGTCGCCGGGCTGGCGGGCGAGCGCTTCGACCAGTCGCTGCACCAGCGGCTGCAACGGGGGATCGGCCTTGCCGAGGCGCTCGATGGCCAGTCCCTTCCACGGCGACAAGTCCACGCCGAGGATCTCCTGCGCGGCGCCATTGGACGTCCGCAGGCGCCCCGAGCCGTCGAGGCTCAAGACTCCGGACGAAATGCGATCGAGCACGCCTTCGAAGTAGCGCCGGCCTTCTTCGGAGTCGCCAGCGGCGCGCGTCAGCCGCTGGTTGGCCTGCTCGAGCTCGCGCGCCATCTGGTTGAAGGCACGCGCGAGCCCGCCTAGCTCGTCGTCGGTAATCTCCGGCACGCTGATGCGGTAGTCGCCCTGGGCGACCGCGCGCGTCGCCAATACCAGCCGGCGCAGCGGTTCGACCAGGCCGCGTGCGAGCGCGAAGGCCAGGTAGACGGCGAACAGCACAGCCGCGATCAGCACCACGCTCAGCACCACCGTCAGCGTGTACTTCAACGCGTCGCGCATGAAGGCGGCTTTGCGATAGTCGAAGTAGTGCTGCTCGATGGTCTGGGCGAGCGTGGCGAGCTCGTTGTCGACCGCGAAACGCGCCAGCAGCACTTCGCCACGCCCTGGCAACTCGGCCAGCGCGACAACGCTGAATCCCTCGCCGCTGCGATCGATGCTGCTGGCCGAGCCGGCAGCCTTGACTGCCTGCCAGAGCGCATCCTCGGGCACCGTCGGCAGCAGGAAGCGCGGATCGGCGGCGGCCCGCGTGACCAGGCGGCGGCGGCCGTCGTAGATCGCAATCTCGAGTGCATCGAGCTCGCCGAGCGCATCGGTCAGGTCCGCGTCTTCGCTGCCGGCATCCCCGCTGTCGAGCCGTCCTGCATGCAGGCGCGCGCGCGCCAACGC
This sequence comes from Rhodanobacteraceae bacterium, assembly GCA_031425695.1. Taxonomy (GTDB): domain Bacteria; phylum Pseudomonadota; class Gammaproteobacteria; order Xanthomonadales; family SZUA-5; genus JANPJV01. The sequence goes on from JANPJV010000188.1 coordinate 18,430, forward strand.
CTGGCTCTCGGTGATATCGATCGAGCGCTGGGCGACCGCGAGGCTGGCGTCGAGCGCCGCGGCCACGTCGACCCGGAACCAACCGTCGACCGCGCCGTGGACGAAGCGCAGCGAAAAGAAGAACAGCATCCCGAGCGGCGGCAGCACCAGCAGCGCGAGGCGCTTGAGCAGCCGCCAGCTGAGGCGGGCACCGGGGGCGCGCGCGCGCACATCGCGCAGCAGCCGCCAGGCCTCGATGCCCAGTGCGCCGATCAGCATGGTCAGCGCGAGGCCCATGCCGGCCAGCACCCAGGACCATTCCGCACCCATGCGCGGGCCGACTTCGGCATCGCGACCGCTCAGGTACACCGCACCGAAGGCGAGCATGCCGAGCGCGAGCAACGGCAGCAGCCGCTTGGCCCCGGAGCGCATGTCGCTACTCATGGGTGAGTGCCTGCCAGCCGCTGTCGAGACGCCATTCGCGTTGCGTCAGTGCCGGCAGCCGCAAGGGCGCCGGCAGGCTGCTCACCGCCAGTTGCACGCGCGCGCGACCACCGCAGGCCGGCTCGCAACGCGCCTCCTCGGGCCAGCTCAGCTGCGCATTTTCGACGGCCGCCAGCAGCGCATTGCGCAGGCTGAACTGCTGGCTCGGGCGCTCCCCGACCGCGAGTGCGTAGCGACGCAGCAGCGGGCTGTAGCGCAGCCACAGCGTTTGCGCGAGCGCACGTCCGTCGGCGAGCTCCCAGTCCACCCGAAGCCCGAGCACCAGCCCTGATTCCAGCGCGAGTGTGGCCCGCGGACCGAGCTCGATACCGAGCTCGAGCCGCAGCGTGGGCTCCAGCGCACGCGGGCTACGCGCGCGTTCCAGGACGATCTCCTGGGCGAATGCCGGATCTAGGCAGAGCGCTGCAAGCAGGCATAGAAGAAGCCGTCGGCCGCGTCGATGCCGCTCAGGTTTTGCCAGATGGGCGCGTCGCCAGGCACAAACGACAGCGCCGCGCTCCGCGCCGCTGGCGTGCGGGCCAGGAAAGCCGTTATCTGGTCGTGGTTCTCGGCGCGAAGGATCGAGCATGTGGCGTAGGTTAGACGCCCGCCCGGGGCGAGCATAGGAAAGAGTGCATCGAGCAGTTGCGCTTGTTGCCGCGCCTGCGCGGCCACGTCGGTCGCGCGGCGCAGGTGCTTGATGTCCGGGTGACGGCGGATGACCCCCGTCCCGGTGCAGGGCGCATCCAGCAGGATGCGGTCGAACGGCCGGCCATCCCACCAGCGCGTCACCGCGAGCGCGTCCTCCACGATGACATTCGCATCGACCCGACAGCGCTGTAGCGTCTCCTGCAGGCGCTTCGCGCGCGCCGGGTCCCGCTCGATGGCCACCAGGTCGAGATCGGCGACGCGCTCGGCAAGCGCAGCGGTCTTGCCGCCCGGCGCGGCGCACGCATCGAGCACGCGTTGGCCCGGCTGCGCGTCGAGCGCCTCGACGACTCGCTGCGCGGCCGCATCCTGGACCGACACCAGGCCCGCGTCGAAACCCGGCAAGCTGTCGACCGCGACCGGCTGCTCGAGGCGCAGTGCGTACGCGGGGGCGTCCGGCGCGTGCGCCACCATGCCAAGCGTCGCCAGGCGCACAGCGTAATCCGCGCGCGAGCTGCGGCGGGCATCGACCCGGAGCCACATCGGCGCGGCGCGATTGCCGGCCGCGCAGATGGCGGCGTGCTGCCCTGGCCAGTCGTCGCGAAAGCGCTCGATCATCCATTGCGGATGGTCGTGGCGCGCTTCCAGGTCTTCCAGCAGCGCGGCTTCCAGCACGGCGCGCTCGCGCAGGTAGCGGCGCAGCAGGGCATTGACGAAGCCGGCACTGGCCGCATGCAGCGCGCGCGCCGCAGCGACGCTCTCGTTCACCGCGGCGTGCTCGGCGGTGTCGAGATGGCGTAGCTCCGCCAGCGCGATCTGCAGCAGCGCCGCAATCTCCGGCTTCGGCGCCCGCCCGGCCGTCGTCCGCAGCCGCCGCGCCAGCGCATTGCCCGACCAAGCGTGCCGCAGCGCCGCATATACCAGCGCGCGGCCGAACGAAGACTGCGGATGCCCGGCCTCCATCTGCTGCGCCAATGCGGTATCGAGCGACTGCCCGCGGCCGACACCGAGCAGCGTGCGCGCGGCCTGGATGCGGATCGGCTCAGGATTCATGGCGGTTTCTCCGTCGTTCACGTAGGCCGCAGTGCGCGCGGCTTTTGGCGCGCTCTGCGGCGCTGTTCGGGCGCGTGCCGCAGAGCCGCTGCGCGGCACTACGGCCTACATTTCACGTGCCTGACGCTTCAACTCGGGCCGCGCGTTCACGAAGTCGGCCACGTCCATGACCCGGCCGCCGGCGCGCTGTACACGCAGCAGGACCAGGGCGCCTTCACCACACGCGATGCACAGGCGGCTGCGGCTGTTGTGGATCGGCTCGCCGGGGATTCCGCCCTCGAGAATCGGTTCGGCAGCGTGGATGCGCACCAACTCACCTGCGATCAGCGCCTGCGCGACCGGCCACGGCTGAAACGCGCGGATCTTGCGGTCGAGCACGGATGCGGGCTCGTTCCAGTCGAGCAGCGCCTCCGCCTTGTCGAGCTTGTGGGCGTAGGTGACACCCTCGGCGGGCTGCGGCCGTGCAGTTAGCGACTCGCCGCGCGCCAGCGTCGCCAGGCCGCGTGACAGCAAGTCGGCACCCAGGCTCGACAGGCGCTCGTGCAGGCTCGCGCTGGTGTCTTCGGACAGGATTGGCGTGCGCGCCTCGAGCAGCACCGGCCCGGTGTCGAGCCCGGCCTCCATCTGCATGAGGTCAACCCCGGTCTCGGCATCGCCAGCGAGGATGGCCCGCTGGATCGGCGCCGCGCCGCGCCAGCGCGGCAGCAGGCTGGCATGCACGTTCCAGCCGCCATGGCGGGGCAGGCCGAGCACCGCGCGCGGCAGGATCAGCCCGTAGGCGACGACGACCAGCAGCTCCGGCGCCAGCCCGGCCAACTCGTCCTGCACCAGCCCATCCTTGAGCGATTCGGGCTGCAACACGGGAATGCCCGCTTCCAGCGCGCACTGCTTGACCGGGCTCGGACTGAGTTGCCGACCGCGGCCAGCCGGTCGGTCAGGTTGCGTGTAGACGGCGACGCAGTCCCAGCCGCTGGCAAGCACCGCGCGCAGACAGGGGACGGCAAATTCCGGCGTGCCGGCAAAGACGACGCGCGGGCGCATCAATGCAGTCTCAGCTCGTGGCGCGTTCGGAAACGGCCTGGCGGCGCCTCTTCTCGAGCTTGTTGCGCACCATCTGGCGCTTGAGTGGCGACAGGTAGTCGACGAAGACCTTGCCGGCGAGGTGATCCATTTCGTGCTGGATGCAGATGGCGAACAGGCCGGTCGCGTCGTAGCGCTGCAGCTCGCCGTGGCGATCGAGCGCCTCGACGATGACGCGCTCCGCGCGCGCTACGTCGGCAAAGATTCCCGGCACCGACAGGCAGCCTTCCTGGCAGGTCTCGGTGCCCTCGGTCTCGACGATGCGCGGGTTGATCAGCACCACCGGGCGGTTCTTCTCGTCGGACACATCCATGACGATGAGCTGCCGATGGAAATCGACCTGCGTCGCCGCCAGGCCCACGCCCGGCGCCTCGTACATGGTCTCGAACATGTCGTCGATCTTGCGCTGCACCTCATCATCGATGCGCTCGAGCGGCTTCGCCAGCGTGCGCAGGCGCGGGTCGGGATATTCCAGAATCGGGAGCAGTGCCATGGGCTGGGTCAGACGCGATGAGATGCAGCTAGTGTAATCCGCACCGGCCGAGGGCGCAGCCGACCGCGTGGTGAAGGGTTTCGATTCAGACAGGAATAGCGAGGTGCAAGAGCACAGCTGCAGAAGCAGAAGCAGCTTATCCACAGATTTCGCAGATTTACGCAGATTAAGAGCAGAGGTCATTGGCTTGCCGCCGCCTTGGCCTGGCCTGCGCCCTCCATTCCGACGGCTCAACCAACGTCAAAAAATCTGCGCAAATCTGCGTAATCTGTGGATCAAGTTCTTTGCTCTGGCTACGCCGCGGCCGTCCTCATCGCCGGCAGAGCCTCGACCCCGTGGTCGATTCGCAGCGGCCGGAGGCGTCGGAATCCTTGGTTTTTCCGGTGACGACGCAGATGCGTGTGCCGAGGTTCATGCTGCAATTGTCGGGCTCGCTCTGGGCGCTGTCGCGAAAGACGAAACGGTGTTGCAGGTCGCGTCCTGCGTGCTCCGCGGCGACTTCCGGCGCGAAGCGCCAATGCGCCAGCGCATCGCGCGCGGCGGCGATGAAGTCATGGACACCCGGGGTCGCGCTGCTGGCCTGGATATCGATGACCCGGCCACTGCCGTCGAGCCGATAACGCAGGTCGACCGCCAGCTCGTCTTTGAGCGGGCGCTGGCGTGCCGGGAAGACCGGTGCACGCGACACCAGCGGTTGCGCCGTCGGGGTCAGCGTCGGTGACAGCGACGGTTGCTGGCTGGCCGCAGGCAGCGGTGTCGGAGCGGCTGCAGCGCTGATCAATGGCGACGGTGCCGCCACGGCAGGCTCGACAGACATCCGCGTGAGCGATGGCTGTGGCAGGACGGACTGCGGTGCCGTGCTGATGCGCGGCGGCGGCAGGCGCACGGCGACCGGCGCCGGCGTGGCGCGTTCGCGCTGCCAGCGGTCAATTTCGAGCTTGGCGGCGACGGGTTCCAGCACCGGGTTCGCCAGGGCAAGCTGCGGCAGCACGAAATCGCGCGTACCGCTGGCAGGCCGCAGCTGCAGTCCGCCACCGATCAGGCTCACGGCCAATGCCAGGACCACCGTCGGCAGCGCCAGTTTCTGCAGGCCGCCGCGTGTGCTCGGTGCGCGTCCGGCAATGCGCTGGACCCGCCAGAGCAGGCCGCCCGCTACCGCGCTCGGGGCCAGCAACGGCGCTTCGTGGCGAAATTCCTCGAGGCTGAGGAGCGCGCGCGTGTAGTCGCCGCGACCACCGGCGAATGCGACCACCAGGTCGTCGCAGCAGGCCTCGCGCAAGCTGCGCAGCTCTTCGCTGAGCCAGCGCACCGCGGGATGGAAGAACAGCAGGACCTCGAGTGCCAGCTGCAGCCAATTGACCAGGTAGTCGGCGCGCCGCAGGTGGGCAATCTCGTGGGCCAGGATCAGGCGCAATTGCGGCCACGGCATGCCGGCGGCAATGGTGAGCGGCAACACGATCACAGGCGCGAAATGGCCGATGACGAAGGGCACGCGCGCAATCGCCGAGGAAACCACGGCGATCGGCCGCGCCACGCCGAACGCGCGCGCGAGCTCGACGACCGGCGCACTCAGCTGCGGCAGCACCGATCCCGCAGCGACCAGCCGACGCAGCGCCAGGTGGGTGCGCAGCAGGCCGCTGCCGATGCCGAGCACGGCCATGCCCCAGAGCAGCACCAGGGCGGGCAGCAAAGGCTCGATCCAGGCGCTGACGGAGCCGGGCGTGGCGCTCGCGAGCGGCAGCGACCCGACCAGCTGATGTTCGACCGGCAGCGCGGCATACGCGACGGCAATCGCCCGTTCGTCGGCCCCGGCGCGTGCGGCATCGAGCTCATAGGCGAAGCTCCCGGCCAGTCCGACGACCAGCGCGAAGATGCACAGCAGGCCGAGCGCATACGCCGACTGCGGTCGCTGGTTGCGCAGGCGCGCCGTCATCACCGCGTACGCAGCGGCCGCGAGAGTTCCGATCCACAGCGAGTGGATCAGCGTCCAGCCCACGGCGCGGACAAAGACGGTCAAGGCGTCCATCAGCTGCGCTCCTGCTCGATGCTCTGCAACAGCTGCCGGATTTCGGCAAGCTCCGATTCGGTCGTCGGCGGATCGTTGCCGAGCGCCTGCAATACCAGGCGAGCGGCCGAGCCGTCGAAGAGCTTGGAGATGAGCGCACCGACGAAGGCGCGCTCCGTGGCCTCACGCGAGACGGTCGCGGCGAACCGGTGCGCACGTTGCGACTCGTCACGAATGACCAGGCCCTTGCCGTGCATCACCTGCATCAACTTGAGGGTGGTGGTGTAGGCGGTCTGGCGAGCGGCCGTTTGCAGGTCTTCATGAACTTCGCGGACCGTACAGGGGCCGCGATCCCACATCACCTTCAGGATCTCGATCTCGCCTTCGGTCGGGCGCTGGAGGGCCGGCTTGAAAACCATGGTCTTTCCTTTTGCGGCGCCTGCGCCTGATCGACGATGTACATCGTAGCCATTCATCTTCCGGTTTGGAATAGTCACATCGCAAAGGGTTGACAGTCTACGAACAGAGTCGTAGGTTGTGCCCGAACCCCAGACTGGAGCTGAAAGCTGATGAAACTGACCATCCTCGCCTTCGGAGCCGCGCTCGCATGCGCCGGACTTCCCCAGTTCGCCATTGCGGCGAAATCCGACAAGGTGGTCGTGGTGTCGGACTTGAGCCCGGATGCGATTGTCGAGTACGTCGCCGGCGTCGAAGTGCGCCTTGAGCGCGGCAAGTACGATGTCCTCAAGCCCAAGGATCGCGCCTGGGTCGTCGCTGAGCTTGCCGAGATGAAGAAGCTGATCGCTGCGCATACGCAGGCGCCGGACCCCAAGACCCTGCAGATCGCGTTCTCGGAATTCGAGACCGGCATCATCGGCCTCGAAGAAGGCGGGATCGTCTGTGAGAAAAGCTCGCGCACCGGCTCGCGCATGGTCGAGCGCCGCTGCATGACGCGCAAGCGCCAGGCCGAAATCCGCGAAGACTCACGCGAAAGCATGCGCAACCTCGGTCGCATCGGCCCGATGCCGAGCGGCGGCTGATCCCGATTCGAAATTGTAGCGCGGGGCGAAATTAAGCTGCGTGCAAAAGTCGAAAGCGGCGCGTTCACCCCCACAAGGGCGTGAATGCGCCGTTTTTTTTGCCTAAACGAGGCGTTGCGCACAAAACTCGCACGCACCCCCGTTTTCACGGTGACTTTCTTCCGCTACACTCAGGAAGCCCTGGGGAATCAGGCAATTGGACGCCATGCTTAAAAAAGCACTTTCAGTTGTAGCAGCCCTCTCGTTCGCTACGGTCGTGTACGCGGCCGGTGTCGAACTTCGTGCCGACCATCCCGACACCTATGTGGTGAAAAAGGGCGATACGCTCTGGGATATCTCTGCGCGTTTCTTGAAGAGCCCTTGGTTCTGGCCAGAAATCTGGCAGGCCAATCCACAGATCGAAAATCCCCACCTGATTTATCCAGGGGATGTGCTGAGTCTCGTCTATGTCGACGGGAGCCCGCACCTGGTCGTGGATGCCCCGCCGCGCGAGCCGGAAGCCGAGATCGGCCCGAAAATGCGCGAAGAAGGTGAACGGGAAGCAATCTCGCCGCTGCCGTATGCAGCTGTGCGCAGTTTCCTGTCGCGTCCGCACATCCTTTCTGAAGAGGATTACGCGAACGCGCCCTATGTCATGGGGCTCGAGGAAAATCGCCAGCGCGCGAACGAAAAGAATCTGGTCTACGTGCGCAACCTCGGTGGCGAGGTCGAAGTCGGCCAGCGCATGCTGATCGTGCGCCCGACGCTGGTCTATCGGGACGTTCCCGATGGCTGGCTGTGGCAGCGCGACAAGCGCCGGGTCAAGGCACAGCCCTGGAGCATGAGCGACCAGTGGCATTGGAGCTTCACCGAGTGGCTGTCCACACGCGGCGATGTGCTCGGGCATGAAGTGCTGGAGATCGGCAACGCCACGGTGTCCGCGGTGGGCGATCCGGCGACGGTCTATGTGACCTATTCAGACATGGAAATTCGCAAAGGCGACCTGCTGCTGCCGGCCACCGACGCGCACGCCTACGACCTGAATTTCTATCCCCGCCCGCCCAAGTCGGTTCCCGACAACATGCGCGTCGTCGCGCTGACGGGTCCGGGTCTGACGGCTGCGGGACCCTATGAAGTCGTCGTCCTGACCAAGGGAGCGCAGGACGGGATCGAGCCCGGTGAAGTGTTCTCGATCTACCAGCCGGGCGAGCGCATCCAGGACGAAGTGGCCTATCCGAGAAACGGCACCCGCGCGTTCTTCAACCCGCGCGACAAGATGGTGACGCTCCCAGACGAATTCGTCGGCCATGTCATGGTCTTCCGCAGCTTCGATCACGTCAGCTACGGCCTGGTGATGAGCGCAGTCCGCCCGGTCTACCTGGGCGCCCGCCTGCTCGAGCCGACCGAGATCCCTTGAGGAGCAGTTGCTGGTTGCTGGTTGCTGGTGCGGTGAAGCGGGTCTCCGTCTGTAGCGCTACTGTTCTAACCAGGAACCAGGAACCAGTAACCTGAAAAAGCCCCGCCTCGCGGGGCTTTTTCGTTTCCGCGATACTGGACCGACACCCACCCCGGAGAATCTGTTGTACGACCCGGCCGCAATCGCCTGGCTGACGCTGTATCGCGCTTGCGCGACCGGCAGCGCCGCGTGTGTCGATGCACTGCAGGCCGCTGGCGGCGATATCGATCTTGCGGTCAACCGGGTGCTGGTGGAGCGCAAGCGCAACAGTGCGCTGGTGCGGGCGCGCCAGGAAGCGGCGCTGGATGCCGAGTGGCTGGAGCAAAGCGGTACGACGCTGATCCACTGGCAGGACGATCGTTACCCGCCCTTGCTGCGGCAGGTGACCGGTGCGCCGTTCGTGCTGTTCGTCCAGGGCGATTGCGATGCGCTGTGGACACCGCAACTGGCGATTGTCGGCAGCCGGCAGGCCACCGCCGGTGGAGTCGCCACCGCCCGCGATTTCGCCGCCGCCTTCGTTGAGCGCGGATTCTGCGTGGCCAGTGGCCTTGCCGCCGGCATCGATGCGGCCGCACACGCGGGCGCGATGGACGCCGGCGGGCTTACCGTCGCGGTGCTCGGCACCGGGCTCGACCGCATCTATCCCAGCCGCAATGTCGAGCTCGCGCGCCGGATTGTGCAGTCGGGCGCATTGGTCAGTGAGTTCCCTCCGCGCACGCCGCCCCGGCGCGAACATTTCCCCCGCCGCAACCGCGTGATCAGCGGGCTCAGCCTGGGCACGCTGGTGGTCGAGGCCAGTCTCGGCAGTGGCTCGCTGATTACGGCGCGCACCGCCACTGAGCAAGGTCGCGAAGTCTTCGCAATCCCCGGCTCGATCCACAACCCGCTGGCGAAGGGCTGTCATCGGCTGATACGCGATGGCGCCAAGCTGGTTGAGACCGCCCAGGAAGTGATGGACGAGCTGCGCCCGCTCGTCAACGAATGGCGCGACAGCCTGCAACTGCATGCGGGCGAAGTGCACCGACGCGAGCCTCGGGCGGCCCTTCCCGCGGAGCTCGACGACGCCGATTACCGCGGCCTGCGGCATGCGCTGGGTCACGATCCGGTGAGCATGGACGAGCTCTGCACTCGCACTGGATTGACCGTCCCGGTGCTTTCATCCATGCTGCTGCGAATGCAACTCGAAGGAGAAGTCGTCGCAAACCCTGGCGGCACCTACAGCCGCAACGCCGATTGAATCCGCTGCCTCGCTGGCCGGATTTTGTCGTTCACCACCAGCCGCCCCGCGGAGACTGGGATGAAAGAAGACATACTCGACGTACTGCTCTACCTCTTCGAGAACCTCATGGTCGAAGATCCAGACTCGGATCAGGACCGTGACTCGCTGCAGAACTCGCTGATCGACGCCGGTTTTTCCCCGCAGGAAATCTCCAAGGCCTTTGCTTGGCTCGACGGCCTGGCGCAATCACGTGCTGCCTGTGATCCCCGCAGCATTGTCGCCGGCGGCCCGATCCGTGTGCTCGCGCGCGAAGAGCGTGAAAAGCTCGAGCCCGAAGCGCAGGGCTTCCTGATGTTCCTCGAGCAACAAGGCGTGCTCTCCCCGGCGCAGCGCGAGCTCGTGCTCGACCGCGTCATCGCCCTCGACGTCCCCGAAGTCGATGTCGAAGACTTGAAGTGGGTGATCCTCATGGTGCTGTTCAACCAGCCCGAGCAGGAAGCTGCCTACGCCTGGATCGAAAACCTCATGTTCGACCACGACGGGACGGTGAACTAGCTTTGCGTGGGTCCGGACCTTGTCCGGACGCTTCTTGGAGTCCGGGGACTAAAAGCGTCCGGACCGTGTCCGGACCCACGGAAAACGTCAGCGCTTGCGCAATCGTGCCCGCAAGTCCTCGACGCTGAACTTCGCCACATCGCCGCCGCGGCCCTTGAGCGGGCTGCCGGCGGCAGGCGCCTGGGCTTGCGCGAAGATGACTTCGTAGCTTGCTGGCAGCTTGCCGTCGATGCGCAGCGCTTCGTAGGCCGCGAGCATGCGCGCGAAGGCATGGCGCCCGGTCAGCCCGCGGGCGCGCTCGCGATGGGCATTGCCGGCGCCGATTTCCTTGAGTTCGCGCATCAGCTGGCGCGCGTCGGGATAGGTCAGCACAAAGCGCTCAACGTCCAGCACAGGATTGATAAAACCCTGTGCCAGGAGCGGGTTGCCGACATCCAGCAAGTCCAGGAATGCATGCACGTGGGCGCGCTCGTCAGCGCCGCGCCAGGCAGCGCGAAGTTCCTTGAGCGTGTCGGGACCGAAACTGGTGAACAGCAACCAGCCGCCAGGGCGCAGCACACGTCGAAACTCCGCAAACGCGGCGGTGAGGTCAGGCACCCATTGCAGGCACAGGTTCGAGATCAGCAGATCAATCGACTCGTCGGCAAGCGGCAATGCCTGGGCGTCACCCGCGACCCTGGCAAAGGGTCGCCACCAGCTCGAATGGCGCTTGGCCTGGCGCAGCATTCCGGGCGCAAGATCGAGCGCGATCACTTCGGATTTGGGGAAGCGTTTCTTCAGCAGGCCACTCATCCGCCCACTGCCTGCACCGACATCGAGCACGCGCTGCGGCGGCGCCGTCAGCAACTCCAGCCGCTCGAGTAGTTGGTCGCCCACCGCACGCTGCAGCACCGCGGTCTGCTCATAGCCAGCTGCCGCATGGGAGAAGGAACGACGGATGTGTTGGCGATCGAGCGGCATTGAAAGGCGTGGGGTGAACGGGAGCCGAAGGCTACGTCAGATCGCGTGCAATTTCGTGGGTCCGGACCTTGTCCGGACGCTCCTTGCCCAGGACGCAGCCAAAAGCGTCCGGACACGGTCCGGACCCACCAAGCCCGTCACGCCCGCAGCCGCACTTCCTCCGGGTACGGCGGAAGATCAAAGAACTGGCCGCTGCCGAGCTTGTCCTGCATCGCATGCCACCACTGCACGTTGAAGATGCAGCCATGGCGGGCGATGAGCAGTTCGCGCAGCTTGCGCGGCAGCCCCAAGAACTCGGTGAACTGTTCGGGGAAGACGTCGTTGTCGTTAACGTGATACCAGGCACCGTGATGCATCTCTTCCTCATCGTCGCGCGCCTGCGGCAGCTCGCGAAAGCGGCATTCGGTGACCAGGCACAGCTCGTCGTAGTCGTAGAAGATCACGCGGCCGTGGCGCGTCACCCCGAAATTCTTGAGCAGCAGGTCGCCCGGGAAGATATTGCTGGCGGTGAGGTCGCGGATGGCCAATCCGTAATCGAGTACGGCTTTCTCCACCAGGTCCGGGCTCGATTCCTTGAGGAACAGGTTCAACGGGCGCAGACGGCGTTCGATGTACATATGGGTCAGGATCAGGTGGTCGCCGTCCTCGATTACGCTCGAGGTGCAGGTCTCCATCAGTTCGTCCAGGAGCTCCTTGGCGAAGCGCGCGCGCGGAAAGCGCAGGAAGCGGAATTCCTGGGCATCGATCAGGCGGCCAGCGCGATCGTGCTTGAACACCAGCTGGTACTTTTCCACGACATCTGCGCGCGTCATCAACTTGCTCGGCGCGAAGCGGTCGCGAATGATCTTGAAGACCAAGGGATAGCTCGGCAGGGTGAACACCGCCATGACCAGGCCCTTCTCACCGTCGGCGAGGACGAACTCCTCGTCGCGCGACTCGAAGTGATGGATGAAGTGCCGATAGCGCTCGGTCTTGCCCTGTTTGGCACGGCCGAGCACGGTATAGAGCTCGTTGACAGGCTTGCGCGGCAGCAGGGTGCGCAGGAACACCACGGCGTCGCCGACCGTTTCCAGATCCGCCTGGAAATAGCTGCGGGTGAATCCAAACAGCATGGCGACATCGTCGCGGCTCACCATCACGCCATCGGCGCGCAGGCCGTCTGGCTCATGGATCAGCGCGATCACCAGTGGGGCGTATTCGCGTTCCCCGAAAACGCGGCCGACGAGATAGGCGCGGCGCTCGCGATAGAACACGGTCTGCAGCATCTCGACTGCGCGTACTTTCGGCTCGCCGTCCCAGTGTTGCAGTTGTTCGGCAACCGCGCTGGCGATGCGCTGGCCGCAGCCGGCAAGGTCGGAAAAGGGGACCTCGAAGCGATAGCCGGCCAGCACGCGCTGGAACAGCTCCTCCGGCGAGCGCGTCGCGCTGTAGGTCAGGCGCGCGACTGGGTGGGTGAGTCGATCGGAAGGTTCGATGTCGAGGGCGACGAATTCCACCGCCGCGTCGACGCCGCGGGTCTTGAAGAAACGCCGGGTCAGGGTGTTGAAGAAGGTCTTGTTGAGCTCCTGGTCGAGCAACCCGTCGATCAGCTCGGCATAGCGATTCCGGACCAGCGCCCACAACGTCTTGTCGCCGACGCGGCTACCGAGCTCCGCTTCCAGCCGGCGCGAAGTCTCAGCCGCGCAGATATCGTAGAGCTCGATCCGCTCGATCGCGTCCAGGCGTGCCGCCGTCCACTCGCGGCGCTCGAAACGGCGTTTCGCGCGCTGGGTGATTGCCCGAAAGCGCGCGTTGTAGTCGGCAAACGCATCGCGCACATCGGTCGCGCAGGCATCGCTGAGCGCTTCATCGGACTGCACCACACTAAGGATTGCCGTCGCCATTCGTCTACCTTCGGAACCAGCGGACCGCGGCGAGTGTCCAATGCACGCGCCGAGCACGCAAGCGAGCCGCGCTCTATTTGTTAGGGCCAGCCGAATGCCGGACGGCCAGATGCCGCTAGTCCTGTATGAAGGCCCGCCCGCTGCTGGCCACAATCCACACCCTGGACCGCCACAAACGCGGTCCAGCCTGGACCCTCTCCCGAAACCACCGCGGAAACTTCCATGAAAGGTTCAAGAGTTCTGCTGCTGGGAATGCTGTTGACGAGCGCCGTGGCGAGCGCCACCCCCTGGCCGGCGTCCACCACCACGCCAGCGGCGACCGAACAATCATTGCCGACGGTGAGCGCCGCCGAGCACAACCGTCGCGTCATCGCCGCGTTGCTCAAGTCGGATTTCGCTGAATTCCTCGCTGTCACCCAGGGTGAAGAATTTCTCAAGACCGCGCTGTCCGATCACCGGGGCGCTGAAGCCGAAGCAGAGGAGCGTGCGCGCATCGCGAAGCAGGCGGTGCAGGGCGAAGTCGACGAGAACGAACGCCAATTCGCTCGCCTGTTCGTGGCTGACGGTATCGAAGAGGCCGTGGCCTACTGGTATCCGCTCTGGCAGAAAAAGCTGCCGCAGACGATGGCGGGGCTGCAGATGGGCATGGTTTCGATGGCGACTGCCATCGGCGAAGGCAAGGACATGACCCCGCTCGAGCGTTCGCAGCTGACCGAGCTGCACTGGGCAGTCAATGGGTGGATCTCGCGCACGGATTTTGCCGATCGCAGGAAGTTCGAAGCGGTCGTGCGCGAAGTGCATGCGCTGGCGCGGGCCAGCGGGGTCGCGCATTTCGCATTGCTCGAGTTCACGCCTCCGCAGAAGCGCGTCGACCTGATGAACGAAGCCCTCGCGGCCGCCAAGCGCGTGGCGAATCTCTATGGCATCGATGTCGACGGCATCCTGAAGAGCGCGAATGTCGTCGAACTCAGCCGTGACGCCAACAGCTCGACCATTCGCACCACGGTCACGGTGCTCGGCGTCGAGCTCAGCCTCGAAGAGACCCTTCAATGGAAAAACGGGCGCTGGCTCGATGAGGGCGAATTCGCCATGGCCGAAGCAATGGAAGCCGCCGAGTCGGAGCACAGCCAGGCGGTCGAGGAGGCCGATGCTGGTTGGCCGCAGGATGAGATTCTCGCTGAGCCTGAAAGCGCGGAAGAACCCAACCTCGGCAAGATTGGCGGCTGCCGCGCGCCCGCTCAGTAAAGGGCTTTCACGGGAGTCGGCTATTGGTGGGTCTGCGCTATGCGCGGACGCTTTAACGCGTTCCTGAAAAGGCGTCCGCGCGCAGCAAAGGCCCACCACCAGCCGGCCTTTCGCCGGGGTGCTCGTCACGTCTCCGCTTGATCTGCGTCACTGTGTATTGGCGGGGTCCTTCGTATGGTCAACGACTATTCGAGGGAGAAACCCATGAAATCTTTCGCCACCAAGCTACCTTGCCTGCTCGTTGGGAGCCTCCTCATCCTGGCTTCCGGTAACTCCGCCCTCGCCAACGAGGCACAAAGCCAGGCAGAGCGAGGGCTGCGCAACGCGCAACTGCAGCTCGAACTCGCCAAGTCGGCCAATCCGCTGGCGCTGAAGGAAATCACACCGGGCTGCGTGGCAACGCCGCTGCCCACCGCAGTCACCGGTCCGAGCGTCAGCATGGATGTCGCCACCGGCGCCGGCCAGAGCGTAAGGGTCACCGCTTGGCGCGCGCTGTGCTCGGCCAACGATGGGCAGCTGCTGCTGACTTTTACCCCGCTCTCCGGTACGCCGTTCGTTTGCGGAAGCGAGCTCAAGATCCGCATCGGCGGGATCGAGACCGACGATCTCTTTCTCGACATCAACCCCAATGACGGCGTCGGTACCAGCTTTTGCGGCAACTTGAGCACCACCACCACCTTCGTCCTGCATGAGTTCGACAACACCGTGGTGTTCGACGACGATTTCGCCTTCACCCTGGAATTCGAGAGCAATTTCGGACCCGATGGCTCGGTGCTGGTGCCGGCCTTCGACTCCACCCAGTACGGCACGCCGGTTGGCCTGTTGCCGATCACCGGCAAGCACAGCGGCAGCTACTACCTGCCGCTACGCAATGGCGAAGGCGTGCTCATCGAGATCGGCCGCCTGAATGCGCGCAAGGTCCTGTTCGTGACCTGGTACACCTACTACCTCGGCCAGCAGCGTTGGATTTTCGGCAGCGTCGATTTCAACGCGGGCGCCACCACCGCCACCGTCCCGATGTACATCAGCACCGGCGGCCAGTTCGGTGCGGCCTTCCAAACCAGCCAGGTGATGATCGCCCCGTGGGGCCAGGCCACCGTGAGCTTCCCCTCCTGCTCGTCGATGCGCTTCGAGTGGGCTGAAAACGGCGGCCAGACCGGCACCTACGTCTACGACCGCCTGCTCCAGGGGCTAGAGGGGATCAGCTGCCCGTGACCGAACAGGTGCGGGCCACGGCGAGTGCTGCGCTCGTCCGCAGCCTCTCGAGCTGGCATCCGGTATCCGAAAGCGGCCGCGCAGGAGCGCGGCCCTCCCCTTAGCGGTCTATGCTCACCCGGCCGGCACCCCGTCGGCTGCTGCAGATTGCTGAGCTAGAACCCCGCCATGCCCGCTTTTGAATACCAGGCCCTGGATGCCGCCGGGCGCACGCGCAAAGGCGTGCTGCAGGGCGACACACCCAAGGGCGTGCGCCAGAGCCTGCGTGACCAGGGGCTGATGCCGCTCGATGTGAGCGAGGTGCGCGAGCGCGCGCCGCGCAAGGAATTCAAGGACCTCTTCGGGCATGCGATCCCGGCGGCTGATCTTGCGATCCTGACCCGGCAGTGGGCGACGCTGGTCCGCGCCGGGTTGCCACTCGACGAAGTCCTGGCCGCACTGGCCGAGCAGAGCGGCGACCCGCGTGCGCGGCGGCTGCTGGTGTCGGTCCGCGCCAAGCTCATGGAAGGCCGCACGCTGGCTGACAGCCTAGGTGAATTCCCCGACAGCTTCCCGGAGCTCTATCGTTCCGCGGTGGCGGCTGGCGAGCAGTCCGGCAAGCTCGACCGCGTGCTCGAGCGCCTGGCCGGCTTTCTCGAGGAACGTCGCGAGCTCAGCCAGCGCGTCGTCGCTGCCTTGATCTATCCCGCGCTGCTGACCTTGGTGGCGCTTGCCATCGTGACCGGGCTCTTGGGTTACGTCGTGCCCCAGGTCGTCGGCGTGTTCGAGCAGCTGGGCCAGGAATTGCCGTGGCCGACGCGCGTCCTGCTGGCGCTGAGTGCGTTCGTCAATGTTGCCGGGCCATGGCTGCTGGTGGCGCTAATCGCGGCGGCGATCGCCTTTCGCTTCGGTCTGCGCAATCCCAGGTTCCGCAGCCGCTGGCATGCCGCGCTGATGCGCGTGCCGCTGATCGGTCAGTTGCTGCGCTCGCAGGACACCGCGCGCTTCGCGCGCACTTTGTCGATCGCGACCGCCGCATCCATGCCCTTGCTCGAAGCGCTGCGACTCGGCGCCGCTACGCTTACGCTGCTGCCGCTGCGGGAGGCCATCACGGCCGCCATTGCCCGCGTGCGCGAGGGCGGTTCGCTGAGCCGGGCCCTCGCGGAGAGCGGGCGTTTTCCACCGTTGCTGACGCGCCTCGTTGCCAGCGGTGAGAAGAGTGGCGAGCTCGAGCCGATGCTCGACCACGCCGCCGACCTCCAGGAAAAACAGGTCCAGGGTGCGCTCGGCGCCTTTATCGCCATTCTCGAGCCACTGCTCGTGGTCCTGATGGGCGCGCTCGTGCTGTTCATGGTCCTCGCCATCCTGCTGCCGATCTTCGAGCTGAATCGGATCATCGGGAAGTAGCAGGTCGCGGGTGTTTGCTGGTGTGGGTCCGGACCTTGTCCGGACGCTCTCTGGCGGGTCGGAGAAGCGCTTTCCATCCGACCTCAAACGGGGCCGGACATGTTCCGGGGCCCATGCAGAGCGAGCAAGGTTCGCCGCGGTGTCACGTAGCGCCCGAGGACCAGAGCGCTCGCACCTGCGACGCGCGGGCGCAACGTGACCTACGTCAAAGCCCGCACACCGCCCGCGTTTCTGCCAGCCGATCCTGGTAGTGCGGAAACTTCTCGGCAGTGATCTTGACAAGGTGCGCATGCTCGGCCGCATCCACCGCAGCAGCACCGATCACGCGGCAGCGCAGGCGGGCGCGGCCGAGGCGGGCGGCGGTGGTGAAGGCATGCTCGGCGCCGACGGTCGCGACGCCGATGCGCACGGCGGTTTCGGCGTGCTGCAGTGCCTCGGCATGCTCGCCGGAATCTTCCAGCGCCTGGCCAAGGTTGTGGTAAACGATGCCAGTATCGAAGTGATCTGCGCCCAGCCTGCGCGTCGCGATCGGCAGGATCCTGCGGTAGATCGCCACGCGTTCCGGCCGCCGGCCCATTTTGTCGTACAGGCTGCCGACCGCATCCAATGCGGTGATGAGATCCAATTCGCGCAGGGGGACGGCAGCTTCGATATCGGCCACGACGCCAAGCGCGAGCTTCTCGGCGGCGACGAAATCACCCTTGGTCGCCAGCTGCCGGCTGACCATGGTGCGCACGTCATCGAAGCGGTCGGGGTCGAGCTTCGGGTCGGCTTCCAGGATCGCCAGCAGCGCCTGAAACTGTTGCAGGGATTCGTCGCGACGTTGCAGTGCGTAGCTCACCATGGCCTGCAGGTGGAGCACCCGCAGCAGCAGTTTGGTGTCGACCGGCGTCTGCGCCTTGATCCAGGCCAAGGCCTCCAGAACGACCGGTTCGGCGAGTGCCGCCTGGCTGGTTTCGCGTAGCGCGCCGGCGTACAGGATCAGATCTGCGCCCCACTCAGGATAGGGTTGCCGCGGGCGTCCGAGAGTCACGATTTCTTCGCTGAGCGCGAGCGCTTCCTTGGGCAGGCCGAGGCCGAAGTACGACTGCGCCATCGCTCGCATCAACGCCAGGCGCGTATCCGGTTCGCTGCCCAACTCCTCCTTGATCCGAATGACGGCGATGTCCAGCAGGGTCTTGGCGCTGACCGCTTCACCCTCACGCTGGGACGGGTCGGCATGGCTGAACACTCCGACCAGGAAACCCGATAGTTCCTCCGCCCGCTGTGCCTGGGCAGTGGCGAGATCGCGCTGCAGGCGCGCCTCGCGCGCCTGCCACAGCGACACCCCGAGGCCCGCTGCGAGTGCCAGCACGGCGAGCGCGGCGAGCCCCGCGCTGAGCGCATGCCGCTGCAGGAAACGCCAGGCGCGATAGCGGCGATTGCCGCGCCGCGCCGACACTGGTCGCCGGCTGAGATAACGCTCGATGTCGTCGGCGAATCCTGCGACGGTGGCATAGCGCTGATCCGGCTCCTTGCGCAGCGCGCGCAGCACGATGGCATCGAGATCGCCGCGCAGATGCGCGCTCAGGGCAGCGGGGTCGAGCTTGCGCGCGGCGGCCAGGGAGACATTGTCGGCGTCAGCGGACGCCGCCGCGGTAGACGGGCGCTGCGGCTCCTGCGTCAGTATTGCCTGCTCGTAGGCGGCCGGCGTGGATGCGGTGTGTCCGTAGGGCCGGCGCCCGGTCAGCAACTGGAAAAGCAGCAGCCCGAGCGCATAGACGTCGACGCCGGTGGTGACCGCGTCGCCGCGCACCTGTTCCGGCGCTGCGTACTCCGGCGTGAAAACCCGCGCGGTCGACTGGCTGTGGCTGCCATCGGATTGGATCAGCTTGGCGATGCCGAAGTCGAGCAGCTTTACCTGCCCGGTAGCGTCGATCAGGATGTTCGAGGGTTTGAGGTCGCGGTGCACCACCAAGCTGCGGTGCGCGTGGGCGACCGCGCCGCAGACGTCGAGAAAGAGGGCCAGGCGCGCATTGAGGCCGAGCCGTCGCACATCGCAGTACTCGACGATGTTGCTGCCCTCGACGTACTCGAGCACCAGGTACGGCTTGCCATCGGCGGACATGCCGCCGTCGAGCAGGCGCGCGATATTGGCGTGGTTGAGCGAGGCCAGGATCTGGCGTTCGGCGCGAAAGCGATTCAGCAGATCGGCACTATCCCAGCTCGGGCGCATGAGCTTGATGGCCGCCTGCTGGCGATACTCGCCATCGTCGCGCTCGGCGAGGTAGACCGCGCCCATGCCACCGCGCCCGATCTCGCGCAACAGGCGCCAGGACCCCAGGCGCTGTCCGGCCCAGGCGTTCTCCGCCTTCTTTTCCTCGTTTGCCACCAGCGCGTCCACCAGGTCCGGCGCCGCCGCCAGGACGGCACCATCGGCAAAGCGCGCGGTTGCGTCGGCCGCGAGCATCGCCTCGACTTCGCCACGCACCTCTGGCTCGTCGGAGCAATTCCGGTCAAGGAACGGCGCGCGCGCCTCGGGTGATAGCTCGATGGCTTGCTCGAACAGCGACTTGATGCGTTGCCAGGCCTGCGCATCCATTCGCAACAATCTCCCGCAGAGAAGCTAAAGTACGTAGCCGGAATGCCCCGCAGATCAGTGCCAACACGGACCCGCGATGACCGCTACCGATCCTGACGAAATCACGCAGCAGGTCGCCGCTGCCGCCGATGATCCGGCAGCGCGCGCGCAATTGCTCGACCGCGTCTATGCCGACCTGCTGAAGATCGCGCATGCGGAGCTGGCGCGCCACCAGCGCGGCGACACGCTCAACACGCGCGCACTGGTCAACGAGGCCTACATCAAGCTGTTTGCCGGCGTGCAGGGCCACTACAGCAACCGCCAGCATTTCTTCGCCACCGCCGCGCGCGCCATGCGCCAGGTGGTGGTCGATTACGCGCGTGCCCGTCTCGCCGAATGTCGCGGCTCCGGCGCGGCCCATGTGTCGCTCGATCACCTGGACGCGCAAGCACTGCCGATCGACTCCCAGGCCGAGCGCCTGGTCGCCATCGATGCGGCCTTGGACAAGCTCGCCGCGCTCGACCCGCGCCTGGCACAGGTCGTCGAGATGCGCTTCTTCGCCGGCATGGAGGTCGAAGAGCTTGCCGCGCTGCTGGAAGTCTCGGTCCCGACCATCGTCCGCGACACCCGCACCGCGAAGGCCTTCCTGCAGAAGGAACTCGATCTGAACCTGGCGTAGAACGATGGGTGGTCGCGCCGAGCGAAGGTCATATTCACCGCGCAGCGGTCTACTTGAACGCTCGCCGCACACGACAAAAAAGCTTCGGGTCCCCACGGGATCAGCATGACTACCGCTCAAACGATGAGCAGGTGTCGCGCACTTCGGCGCACAGTGAAAGCGCTTGGGTCCGCGCGTGCGCGAACGCGACTCAGGGTAAGCCAACAACGCGACCCAGTTGGCCGCGCTGTTGGTGATTCGCGTTATTCGAATCCGTTCGCCATTATCAGGTCGGTGAGCTCGGTCGCGCTCGTGAACCGATACACCCGGCCGTTTGCTGCCCCGACATAAAGTGCACCGTCTTGGCTCTCCCCGAAGGTCAAGACGTTCGACGCCGCTAGAGCCCAGTGGTTGCTGCCGGTTGGCTGCGGTCCCCACACACCCGGCGAGGTTTCGGTCACGAACCAGATGCGCCTGCTGACGTAGTCAGCAAACATGTAGATCCCCACCAATCCGGGAATGGCGCCCCGGTAGCGGTAACCGCCAGTAATCGACTGGCCAATTCCGGACTGCGGGTAGCTCAGGATCGGAGGTGTGAGTACGTCGCCGGGCCGGCAAACTCCGCCAGGCATGCCGAGCCCTTCGCGGCAGTCCCAACCGAAATTGATAGCGCCCGTTACCGGACCCGCGGCACGAAAGCTGACCTCCTCGACCGCATTCTGTCCAACATCGCCAATAAACAAATCGCCAGTCACGCGATCGAAGCTGAAACGCCACGGATTGCGCAAACCATAATCGAGGACTTCGTCACAAGCCCCAGAAACGCCCGCAGCGCCCGCGAAAGGATTGCTTGTCGGGATCGCGTAGTTGGCCGAGCCGTCGCCATTATCTGCGCACAGCTCGTTGGGCAACGAAGCAGGGGTTGTTGCATCCACGTTGAGGCGCAGCATTTTTCCAAGCAGCGCGCGTGAGTCCGCGTTTCCTCCGCTTGCGGTAAAGGGCGTGTCTACCGGACAACTGGTGGTGGATTCATTGGGAACGAGGTCGGCTGGCGTAAGGGATTGAGCCCGATTGCAGGGATCATTGCCGCTGCCACCGTCGCCCATTCCGATGTACAAGAATCCGTCCGGGCCGAACAGAATATTCCCACCATTATGGTTGGCGAAGTCTTGGTCGACGCGAATGATTACCGTGCGCGTGCTGGTGTCAATGGCATTCGGATTGGCCGCCTGGGTTTGGTAGCGTGCGACGACCGTATCACCTTGTCCATCGGTATAATTGACAAAGAAAAAGCGATTTGTGGCGAAATTTGGATGAAACGCGATTCCCAACAAGCCGCGTTCGCCGCCACTGGTGAAGCCCCCAGGTGGAACATTCGAGGTTCCAATGAAAGTGAGGAATGGCGTCGCCAGATAGGTGCCGCCCTGAAAGACGCGGACGCTGCCGTTTTGTTCCCCAATAAAGAGCCTTCCGGACCCGTCACCGGCATGCCGCACGGCCAGCGGGCTGTTGAGAGCCCCGCAACTTGGGCAGATGTCGGTCAATGCCAAATCCCCAGGTGGGGTTTGGGCGAACGTCGGAATCGATGCACAGAGCGCAGCGAGCAGGACTGTAGAACGCAACATTGGCAAACCTCGAATCAGCGACTTGACCAGGAGGATAGGTAAGCTTGGCGCGACGGGATGTGAATCAACGCGCGAAACGGAGACGTGCGGCCGCACGCTAGCTCAGGATCTGCCGATGAGGTCTTCGGCACCCCGATCCAGCAACTCCCGCGCGAGGCCGCGGCCGACGACCTCCGGCGCATTGAACGGTCCGAGCACTTCAGCCCGCAGCAGTTGCGCGCGCGCAATATCGCCTACCAAACCATAAAGCCGCATCGACTCACCCTCGCGCACCGCCAGCGCCGCAATCGAGACCTGACAGCTGCCTCCGAGTGCGCGATTCATCGCACGCTCGGCGGCGATGAGCTGGGCGCTTTCGGCGTGGTTGAGCGCCGCAACGACTTGGATGACCTCATGCGCGTAGCTGCGGGTCTCTATGCAGATCGCCCCTTGCGCTGCCGCCGGCAACCACTCCGGCGCGGACAGTCGCGCACGGATGCGGGTACCGAAGCCGAGGCGCTTCAAGCCCGCTACGGCGAGGATGATCGCGGCATACTGGCCCGCATCGAGCTTGGCCAGGCGGGTGTTGACGTTGCCGCGCAGGTCGCGCACGACGAGATCCGGGCGGCACGCGAGCAACTGAGCGTGGCGGCGCAGGGACGATGTGCCAACCACTGCGCCATGCGGCAGCGCGTCGATGCAGTCATAGTGATTGGAGACGAAGGCATCAGCCGAATCCTCGCGCTCGAGGATCGCCGCAATGGTGAACCCGGGCTCTGGCTCGACCGGCACGTCTTTCAGCGAATGCACCGCCAGGTCGGCCTCGCCGCGCTCGATCGCGAGCTCCAGCTCCTTGAGAAACAGCCCCTTGCCGCCGATGGCGGCGAGCGATCGATCCAGCACCTCGTCGCCACGCGTCGACAGCGGCACCAGGCTCACGGTGATCGCCGGCGACAACGCACGCAGGCGCTCGGCGACGTGCTCGGTCTGCCAGAGGGCGAGAGGAGATTTGCGGGTGGCGATGCGCAGGTGCATGAGCGGGGACTATAGACAAGCGCTTGTCGTGGGTCTTGCGCTGTTCTTGCACGTGGTGGGTCTGCGCTGTGCGCGGACGCTTTTGCATCATTGACCAGAAGCGTCTGCGCATAGCGCAGAACCACCACCAGCCCAAGCCCCAAAAGCGGACCTCACAACATCCGCAACAACCTGCGCAACTGCGGCAAATTCCGGCGGCTGACTTCGAGCGCTTCGGCGCGGCCGCGGAGGCGGACGATGGTCTCGCCATCGGGGTTCTTGCCGAGGCCGTCGATACGGTCGCGCGCGACCAGGCAATTGCGGTGTACGCGCACAAAACGGTCGCCGAACTCCTCTTCCAGCGAGACCAGCGAATCCTCGATCAGCACTTCGCCGCCGTCGTGGTGGACTTCGACGTATTTGGCGTCGGCGAGGAGGTAGGAGATGGCGCTGATCGAGACCAGCTTCATTTCGCCGCGCACGCGTGCGCAGATATGGGTGCGTTGGCGGGCCCCGGTGGTGGACGTGGAAACCTGCGAGAGCGGGGCCTCGCCATTGAATCGGCGCACACGCTCGAGCGCGGCCAGCAGGCGTTCGCGGCGCACCGGCTTCAGCAGGTAGTCGACTGCCTCGGCCTCGAACGCGGCCAGCGCCTGGTCGTCATACGCCGTGCAGAACACGACGGCGGGTGGTTCGCGCAGGTGCGAAAGCCGACGCGCGACTTCCAGGCCGTCCATGCCGGGCATGCGGATGTCGAGCAGCACCAGGTCCGGGTCGAGTTTCTCGACGGCATTGAAGGTAGCGGCACCATCGCCCGCTTCGCCGATGACGCTGACCCCTTCGACGCCATTCAGCAGCGCGGCCAGGCGGCGGCGCGCGAGTGGTTCGTCGTCCACGATCAACACTTTCATGGTTGGCTCCAATGCGCCAACAGTTGATCGACGACGAGCACGTTCATGGTGGGCTCTCGCGGGATGCGGGCACTGGGATCTGCACGCTGACGCCATAGTATCCAGCGCGCTCCGTCACTTCCAGCCGCGCGCGCGCACCGAAGACGAAGTGTAGCCGCTGGCGGACGTTTTCCTGGGCCATGCCATGGCCGCCACGGTGGGGCGGCAGCGGATCTGGCCGCGGGTTCTCGACGCTCAAGGTCAGGAGATCGCCGCTCATGCGGGCACTGATGCGCACGCTGCCGCCACCCTCGAGTGGCTGGATGCCGTGGTAGACGGCGTTCTCGACAAGGGGCTGCAGCAGCAGCGGTGGTACTGGCAGGTTCTTCGGCGCGCCGGCGACATCCCATTCGACGCGCAGGCGGTCGCCGAGGCGCAGTGCCTCGATCGACAGGTACCGCTCGCACAGCTCGAGCTCTCGTTCCAGCGCATGCGACTTCTCTCCGGCGGCAAGGGCAGCACGAAACAGGTCAGCCAGGTCGACGATCACCTGTTCGGCCAGATCGGCGTCCTCGCGCACCAGTCCGGCAATGGTATTCATGCTGTTGAACAGGAAATGTGGACGAATGCGCGCGGTCAGTGCGGCAATCTCGGCGCGTGCCTGCGCCTCCACGCGCTGGCGCCATTGCACATGCACGTAGGCGTAGCGCAGGCCCGCGGCTGCGATCAGCAGCGCCATGACGACGATGCCACCGACGAAGCGGTTCTCGCTTTTGACCTCGGGCGTAAGGCCGATGCCCAGCATGTGGTCGACGCGGAACGCGATCCAGCCGAGCGTGAACCCAGTCAGCGCGACGATCCCGCCAACCACCAGCAGAGCCGTTCCCGGCGACAACGCCAACAGCTTCGGCCGCAGCAGGCACAGCACCGCCACGGTCGAGAGCGCGATCCATTGTGCGAGTACGGTGCCGGTACTGAGCGCGTTCCACCAATCGAGGCCGGCGCTGCCGGGAGAAAAGATGCCGACCAGTACCACCAGCTCGGCCAGCACCATCGCCGCAAATACCGTGGGTGCCTCGCAAAAGGCCGGCAACCAGTCGCCGGTCGACGGCAGTCGATGCAGGCGCTTGCTCGCGGCCATCCCGAGCCGTGCTCAGCTCAAGGCTGCGACTGGTAGGCGGCGCGCAGGGCGGCCATGCGCTTGCGGTTGGCGCCCATGTCCGAATAGCCCACGCGCGAGGCCGACCGCAGGTGGATTTCCCCACGCACGTCGTCGAAGCGCACCTCGATGTCGTCGATGAAGCGAAACAGGCGGCTGACGCTGTGCGCATGCCAATGGTTGCTGGAGCGCGCCTTGATCTCGGTGTTCGGCAGGCCCTTCAAAGCGGCTTCGAGCGCACGTTCGCTGGTGGCGCGATCGGTCTTGTATGGAAATGGCTCGATGGCGTGATCGGCATCGGCGCCTTCGCTCTGGACGCAATTGGGTGAGCTTGGACACGCCCGCAACTTCGCATCCACGAGCCCGACCGGAGGCGGATTCTGGCGCGATGCCCAACTGCGCGATGCGAACAACACCACCACGGCGAGCACCAGCACCAGCAGCACGATCCCGGCGATTTTCATGGCACTCCTGTTGGCGGCGCGAACAAACTCGTATCTGCGATCATGCCCCCGCCACGTGACGCGCGCCATGCTCGCCGCACCCGACCCGAAGCCTCTTCCGAGTGACTGCAGAGCCGCCGCCGCCGCTGATACCCGACGAGGCCCATCTGTGGTGGTGGCGGATCCCGCCGCTCAGCGACGGGCCGGCGTTGACACGGCTGCGGTCGAACTGGGTGTGGTCGCGCGTACGCCCGGTGCTGGCAGCCTATGCGGGCGTCGCCGACGTCGATCTCGAAATCCTGCGCAGCGCCAACGGCAAGCCCCAGGCACCCCAGCTCGACGCGTCTTTCAGCCTCTCCCACGACGACGAAGTCGCGCTGCTCGGCATCGCGCGCGGGCCGGCGATCGGTGTCGACGTCATGGGCGAGCGACCCTTTGGCAGTGCGCGCCAGCTCGCGCGCCGGATCTTCAAGGACCACGAACTGGAACGCTGGGAAGGTGCTGCAATCGCGGAGCGATTCGAAATCCTGCGCACACGCTTTTGCGTCGTCGAGGCGGTCGTCAAGACACTCGACTGGCGCCTGTGGCCCGCGCTCGGCAGTCTCCACATCGTGCGCGAGGGGCGCATCGCTCGCATCCCGCTCAAGCGCGCACAGTTGCATCTGCACCATGGTTGCCGCGGTTCGCACGCGTTCGCGCTCGCCAGCGAACGCGAATTGACATCGTTGCGACACATCGACGGTGACGATCCTTCAGGTGCGCACTCGCATTCTTGAGCGAGCCTGTCCCCTGTGGCGGCCGGGGGCCGTTACCACTATCGAATGCGGGCGCGCTTTTGGGTGCCCGACGAGCATACAATCCGAGCAGAACCCATGAATCTCAGGCCGCGGTCACCCATGGCGGAACGCGAATTCGATACGCTGACGACCCAGCGCGGCTCGCTCGCGAAGCTGGCCGAAGCCATCTCGACCAAGCAGAGTGCGTTCCTCACGGTGACTCAAGGCGAGAGCCAGGGTCGCCGCCTCAAGCTCGCTGATGTCCCGGTCACCCTCGGACGTTCTGCCGACTGCGACTTCCGCCTGCTCAATCGAGCGATCTCGCGCCTGCATTGCCGCGTCTGGCGCGACAACTCCGGTTACTGGGTGCGCGATCTCAACTCCACCAACAAGACCTATCTCAACGATCGCCCGGTCGTCGAGGCGCGCCTGAAAGACGGCGACTTCATCACCGTCGGCGGCATCGTCGTGCAGTTCACCCAGGAGAAGGACGTCGACCACGCCGCCCAGGGCGAGTTCTACGACCTCATCACCAATGACCAGCTGACCGGCCTGAGCCAACGGCGCGTGTTTGAACAATCGCTCGACCAGGAAATCGCCCGCAGCGCACGCCGCGGTCGCCAGTTCATCCTCGCCATCGCCGACATCGACGAACTCGCCCGCATCAATCGCGAATGGGGCAAGGCCGCCGGTGACGACGTCCTGAAGCAGGTCGCCAAGGCGATGAAGGCAGGCCTGCGCGAAGAAGACGTGCTGTGCCGCTTCGGCGGCGAAGAGTTCGCTGCCCTGCTGCCCGAGACCGGGCTCGAGGAAGGCGAGAAAATGCTCAACGCCATTCGCTCCGCAGTCGCCAACGTCGAGTTCTTCATCCAGGGTCAGAGCCGCCACGCCAGCGTCAGCGTCGGCATGGTGCTGTGGACCCCCGACATGAAGAACGCCGCCGCCGCCATCGAGCGCGCCGAGATCAAGCTCAAGCAGGCCAAGGACCAGGGGCGCAACCGGATCGTCAGCTGATGCGCTATGCGCGGATCAGCCTTTGCTGGTGGTGGGTCTTCGCTATGCGCGGATCAGCCTTTGCTGGTGGTGGGTCTGCGCTATGCGCGGATCAGCCTTAGCTGGTGGTGGGTCTGCGCTATGCGCGGACGCTCTTGTCCCGACATCAAAATGCGTCCGCGCAGCGCAGACCCACCAGAGGCCTACCTCATTCCTCCCAACGCCTCCACCAGTCGGGCCACATCTTCCCTCGTGTGCGCTGCCGTCAAGCTGATACGCAGCCGCGCGCTGCCCTCGGGCACCGTCGGTGGGCGCACGGCGGGGCAATAAAAGCCCTGGTCCGCCAGCAACGCTGACCATTCCAGCGCAATTTCCGCGCTGCCCGCAATGACCGGCTGAATCGGCGAGCTCGAAGGCAACAAGCGCAAGCCGATCGCTTCTACGCCCGCGCGAAATTGCGCGATCAGTTCCTCAAGTCGTGCTCGCGCTTCATCTGCATCTCGTGCAAGCCCTACGGCCACTGTCATCGCCGCCGCCAGCGCCGGCGGCAACGCGGTCGTGTAGACGAAACTGCGCGCACTGTTGATCAATGTTTCAACCAACGTCTCACTGCCCGCGATCACCGCGCCGAAACCTCCAAGCGCCTTGCCGAACGTGCCCATCAGCACCGGTACTTCGTTGGCGCCAAGCCCGGCCGCCGCGCACGCTCCACGGCCTTGCGGCCCGAGCACCCCGAGCCCATGCGCCTCGTCGACCATCAGCCAGGCGTTCTGGCGCTGAGCCAGTTGCGCGAGCTCCATCAACGGTGCGACGTCCCCATCCATGCTGAACACGCTGTCGGTCACCAGCAGCGCGCGCCGCTCGGGCTCGCTCGCGAGCGCGCGTGAAGCGGCGTCGACATCGGCATGTGCATAGCGTTGCAGCCGTGCGCCGGCAAGGCGCGCACCATCGATTAGACAGGCGTGATTGAGCCGGTCCTGCACGCACAGATCATGACGACCAAGCAGCGCGCCCAGGGTTCCGATCGCGGCCATGTAGCCAGTCGAAAACACCAGCGCGCGCGGATAGCCGAGCCACTCGGCCAGCGCATGCTCGAGCGCCTCGTGCTCCGCGCGGTGGCCGCCGAGCAGATGCGAAGCACGCGCACCGACGCTCTGTTTCGCGGCAGCCGTGAACGCTTCGACCAGCCGCGGATGCTGCGCGAGGCCAAGATAGTCATTGCTGCCGAAATCAATGAGCTCGCGGCCGCCGATGGCGATGCGACCGGGGTGGGTGGCTTCGGCGACGCGCAGGCGGCGATAGAGCTCGGCTGACGAGCGCGCCGCGAGATCAGATTCCAGACGCAGTTGGAAGTCAGCGCGCACAAATTTGGAGTGCGGCGCTCCGCGCCGCTTTGGATGCTCTTGGTGGGTGCTCGCAAAAAGCATCCAGAGCGGCGCATAGCGCCGCACTCCAAATCAGGCCGCGCACGTCCGCGGCTCCGACGCCGCCGGTGCCGCCATCCCCGTCAATCCCAACCGCGCAAACAAGCGCCGATCGGCTTCGACATCGGGATTGCCGGTGGTTAGCAGCTTTTCGCCATAAAAGATCGAGTTGGCACCCGCCATGAAGCACAACGCCTGCAGCTCCTCGCTCATGCCCTCACGACCGGCCGAAAGTCGCACATGCGAGCGCGGCATCAGCAGGCGCGCGACTGCGATCGTGCGC
>JANPJV010000189.1:0-38014 GCA_031425695.1 Rhodanobacteraceae bacterium
CAAGAAGCAAGGCATCCAAAGCGGCGCAGAGCGCCGCACTCCAAATTTATTCCCCGCGAACCTCCAGTTCCACGCGCAATGCCGGCTTGCCCGCACACAGCTCGAGCTCGACCGGAATGCGCTCGCCCGCCGCAAACGGGCGCTTCGGCCCGATCAACATCAGATGCTTCCCGCCCGGCGCGAGCTCGAGCGTTCTACCTGGCTCAATCTCAACGCGCTCAAGCTTGCGCATGCGCATGACACCGTTGTCCATGCTCATCGAATGCAGCTCGACCCGCTCGAAGGAAGCGGACCTGGCGCCGCTCAGAACCAGCGTTTCATCGCCCCGGTTCGCGAGCGTGAGGTAACCCGCCAGCACCGGTGCAGTCGGCGGTGCCAGGCGCGACCACGCGGAAGTTACCTCGAACCTGCCGCATTGCTTTTGTAGAGTGGAGCTTGCTCCACTGCTCTCGATTTGTCCTGGCAGAGTGGAGCTTGCCCCAGTCTGCGCGCCTGCAGCGGCCGCGTGTCCAATCGCCAACACCAGCAAAAGGCTTTTCATCGGTTCCTGGAGCAGCCTGAAGATCGGGCGATGCTATGTTCCCGAGCCTGAACCCGCCACTGAGTGTGCCCCATGCTCGAGCTCATCGAACACGCCGATATCCTGGAAATCAAGCTGGCGCGGCCGCCGGTCAATGCGCTTTCACCTGACCTGATTCGCGCGTTGCGCCATGCAGTGGCGGAAGCTCCGGCCAAGGGCGCGCGTGCGCTGGTGTTGTCGGCCAATCCAGGCTTGTTCAGCGCCGGTCTCGATGTACCGACGCTGCTGACGCTGGACCGCTCAGGCATGCTCGACATGTGGCGCGATTTCTTCGGCCTGATGCAGAACCTGGCGTGCTCGCCGATCCCGAGCGTCGCGGCCATCACCGGCCACAGCCCGGCCGGCGGAACCGTCGTCGCCCTGTTCTGCGATTACCGGGTCATGGCCGCGGGCAACTTCAAGCTCGGGCTCAACGAGACGCAGGTCGGCCTGGCCTTGCCGACCGCAATCCTGATGGGCCTGCAGCGACTGGTTGGCCCCCATCGGGCCGAACGCCACGTCGTCGCCGGGAACATGATCACGGGCGACGAGGCTGAGAAACTGGGGCTGGTCGATGAGCAGGTGCCGGCGGATCAAGTGGTTGCGCGTGCGATCGAGTGGTGCCGCTTCCACCTCGCGCTCCCAGCGCGCGCCATGCGCCTCAACCGCGAGGCTGCCCGCGCCGACTTGCGCGCCATCTTCCACGACCCCGAGCGCCTGCAGCTCGGCGAGTTCATCGAAGGCTGGTTCCACCCGGAAACGCAGATGGTGTTGCACGCGATGGTGGCGAAGCTCAAGGCGCGGGGCTGAGGCGGCGCCTGCCTCCGGGTTGGCCTGCGGGATGCCTATGGTGGGTCTGCGCTATGCGCGGACTTTTTTGATCTTGAGCTTCATTGAACATCGGCAAAAAGCGTCCGCGCATACCGCAGACCCACCAGAAGCGAAGGCCCGCTCTTGACTTAAATGCGTCCGCGCGCAGCGCAGACCCACCACCAGCCACGAGCGCGCCCCCGCATCACGCCGGTTGCAAACCCTCATCGCTCCAATCGCCCACCGCCGGCGCCTCGGCCAGCCAGCTGTCCACCCTTTCGACGATCACCCGCGCCGCTGGCCAGGCGCCGTCCGGCACGCGGATTTCGATCAATCCCTGGCAGGGCAGCTCGCCCATCGCGCCGATCAGGTCGGCACCGGTGACGAAGGCCGGAATGCCTTCGGCTTCAAGCGCGTCCTTGACCAGTTGGGCATCGACGAGGTTGGCTGCTTGATAGACGCTGCGCATTGAGTCCAACCCGTCCTGATTTCCGACGAGCATGCCCGAAACGGATCGTCGGGCGCGTGAGTGCGCGGCTCGCCGTGCTGGCACCCTCAGCGCGCTTCTTGCAGAATCCCCGGCCTTTCCGCGTATCGAAACCTTTGGCTTATGAGCACCGAGTCGCTTCGCGCTGACGGGGCTTCGCCCACGGCGAACCATTTCATCCGCAACCTGATCCGCGAGGACCTGGAGTCCGGTCGGCGCAGCAGCGTGGTGACGCGTTTTCCGCCCGAGCCGAATGGCTATCTGCACCTGGGCCACGCCAAGAGCATCTGCCTCAATTTCGGCGTCGCGCAGGAGTCGGGCGGGCATTGTCACCTGCGGTTCGACGACACCAATCCGACCAAAGAGGATATCGAGTACGTCGAGGCGATCCAGGCCGATGTGCATTGGCTCGGATTCGAGTGGAAGCGGCTGCTGCACGCTTCGGATTACTTTGATGTGTTCTATCTCTGTGCCGAAAAGCTGATCGGCCTCGGCCTCGCCTATGTGTGCGATCTCAGTGCCGATGACGTCCGCGCCTATCGCGGGACGCTCACTGCGCCGGGCAAGGATTCGCCTTTCCGCAGTCGCTCGATCGAGGAGAATCTCGATCTCTTCCGGCGCATGCGCGCGGGCGAGTTCGAGGATGGCGCGCGCACCCTGCGGGCGAAGATCGACATGGCTTCGCCAAACATGAACCTGCGCGACCCGGCGATCTACCGCATCCGCAAGGTCAGCCACCAGAACACCGGGAACGCCTGGTGCATCTACCCGATGTACGACTACGCGCATGGGATTTCGGACGCGGTGGAGGGCATCACCCATTCGTTGTGCACGCTCGAGTTCGAAGATCACCGGCCGCTCTACGACTGGTTTCTCGACCGCCTCGACCTCGTCGGCGATCCCAGCCTGACCGCGCCCCTGCGTGCGAAGGGCCTCGACATGACGCCGAGCCGGCCGCAGCAGACCGAGTTCGCGCGCGGCAATCTCGACTACACCGTGATGAGCAAGCGCAAGCTCATTTCCTTGGTGCAAGACGGACTGGTCGATGGCTGGGACGATCCGCGCATGCCGACCATCTCCGGCGTGCGCCGGCGCGGTTTCACGCCGGCGGCCATCCGCGCGTTCTGGGAGCGCATGGGCATCAGCAAGCAGGTGTCGACGATCGAGTACAGCGTGCTTGAAGCCTGCGTGCGCGAGGACCTCGATGCGAGCGCGCAGCGCCGTCTCGCCGTGATCGATCCCTTGCGCCTGACCATCGTCAACTTGCCCGACGCGCACGCAGAGAAATTGACCCTCGCCAACCATCCGAAGAATGCCGAGCTCGGCACGCGCGAGGTCAGCTTTTCGCGTGAACTCTGGATCGAGCGCGACGACTTCATGGAAGTGCCGGCGAAAGGCTTCCATCGCCTGCAGCCGGGTGGCGAAGTGCGCCTGCGCGGCGTCGGCATCGT
Source organism: Rhodanobacteraceae bacterium (assembly GCA_031425695.1). Taxonomy (GTDB): domain Bacteria; phylum Pseudomonadota; class Gammaproteobacteria; order Xanthomonadales; family SZUA-5; genus JANPJV01. The sequence continues at coordinate 3,308 of JANPJV010000189.1, forward strand.
GCGCTGCACCGAGCTCGTCAAGGACGCCGACGGCCATTTGCTGGGCGTACACGTGACCCTCGACGAGACCACGCGCGCTGGCCTCGCAGGCGCCGATCGCAAGGTCAAGGGCACCATCCATTGGGTAGACGCGCGCACTGCGGTCGCGGCGCAGATCCGTCTCTACGACCGCTTGTTCAAGGTTTCGAACCCGGACGACGAGAGCGAAGGCAAGAGCTATCGCGATCACTTGAACCCGAACTCGCGCCGGGTCGTGAACGGCTGGCTCGAAGCTGGCCTCGAAGCCGCCGTCCCGGGCACGCGCTTCCAGTTCGAGCGCCTTGGTTTCTTCATCGCCGACGCGCTCGATCACTTCCTCGACAAGCCGGTGTACAACCGCATCGTCACCCTGCGCGATTCGTGGTCGAGGAGTTAGCAGCCTGTCGGGCTTTCATCATCCGTGCGCCGGAAGTCCTTTTGGCTCGCGGCTCCGATTGAATCTGGAGGCAAAACTTGAATAGTACGGTTCGATTTTGGATTCCTGCTCGCCAAAAGGCCGTCCGGCCCTTCGGGTTGAGCGGGTGGACGGCGTCTGCTGCGTTGCGACGCTTGCCAATGGAAGAGCCATTGGCTGCGCGCCGCGCCTTGCATCCATCCGCCCACCCGCTCAACGCATCTCACGCTGAAAACCCGACAGGCTGCTAATCGATGCTGTCACTGCAAGTACATTTGACCTTGCCCGCCTGGGTTCCCGAGCTGATCGACGAGGGGCGGCTGTATGCCGATGCAGCGAGTCAGGTTGGCCTGGCGATCGAGCTCTCGCGGCTCAACATCGAGCGCGGCACCGGCGGTCCTTTCGGCGCCTGCGTGTTCACCGAGGAAGGGCGATTGATCAGCGTCGGCGTCAATCGCGTCGTGCCGATGAACTGCTCGGTGGCGCACGCGGAAATGATGGCCTACATGAGCGCGCAGCAGCGCCTGCAGGTCTTTCGGTTGAACGCGATCGGCCAGAAGATCACGCTCGCGACCTCGTCCCAGCCGTGCTGCCAGTGCTACGGCGCAACCGTGTGGGCGGGCATCGACCAGCTGCTGATCGGCGCGCGCTCCGAGGACGTCGAGACCCTTACCGGCTTCGACGAAGGCCCGCTGCCCGAAGACTGGGCCGGCGCGCTCGAGCGCCGCGGCATCTGCGTGGAGCGGGATGTCGAACGCGAGGCGGCGCGGGCGGTGCTGGCGCGGTATCGGGAGCTGAACGGGGAGATTTACTAGGGGCTGGCGGATCACGCCTTAGCGTAGGTCATGTTGTCCGCGCGAGCGGACTACTTGACTCTGCCTTGAGCGCCGTCAAGTAGCTCGCTGCGCGAGCAACATGACCTACGAAAGCTCCCCTACGTTACTTGCGACCTTCGGCAACCTGACCTACGTGTTGGGCTCGCTCTCGGCCACGGCCTTGAGCTTGGCCAGGCCCTTTTCATAGTCCGGCCCGATGAACTTGTCCATCAGCAGGTTGAACCAGCGGCCGACGAGATTCCAGCCGGCATCTGATGAGAATGCCCAGGTGACGCGCGTGCCCTGGCCTTCCGGCACCAGCCGGTATTCCACCTTGGCGATACCCATCTCGCCGAAATCGAGATCACTCGCGACGCGGGTAAATGGCTCACTCGCGGTAATCGTCTGGTTGCCCGATCCCACCGCGTCGTTGCCGACCCAGGCCATCTTGGCGCCGACGCCGCTGGCGGCACCGCTGTAGGTGTATTGCGCATTCGGATCGAGGCCGTACCAGGGCGACCATTCGTTGAAGCGCTCGTAGGAATTGATCAGCGGGAAGACCACGTTCGGCGGCCGATCGATCAGCACCGAGCGCTCTACGTGCGCGCCTGAAGGCAGGAAAGCGCCGATGCCGCACAGCAGGACGACGAGCCCGATGATGAAGTACAGCAGGCCTTTGAGGACGCGCATGGGTGCGGCACCGATGAGTTGGGAGCAGAATATTAGCCGCGACCGCGCGCTGGCGTCGCCAGCATTTCGCGCACGCGGGGAAGGATGCGGGTGAGCTCGCGCAGTGGCGCATAGCTCCATTCGTCGAGGTCTCCGGTGAAGCTGCGCAACCTGCCCGCGTCGGCCTGGCTGCGCTGGAAGCGCCCGGGTTTGCTGGCCGGGTTGACCGTTCCGAGGGCATGCACCGGCCGGCCCGTACCGAGCGCCTCGCTCGTCATGTTCACGGAATCGGCGCTGACGATGAAGTGGTCGCCCCAGGCCAGCGCACCGCGGTAAGGATTGGCGCCGTCGCGTTCGTCGAACCAGAGGCGCGCCACGGCACCAACGCGTGCGCGCATGGCCGCGGCCCACGCAGCAGGCGTGCGCCGCGAGCCGATCAGGACCACGCTGCCCTGGCGCTCACCCCACTGCCCCAGCACCGCCGCCAACCGATCGAGCTCGGCCTGGCCGAATTCGACTTGCCGCCGCGGACCACCAATCAGCACGACCAGTCGCGGTCCCGGAAGTGCGCCGATCTCTGCGTGCGCCACGCGCTCGCGACCGAGCCAGTCGTCGTCGATCGCATGCAGGGAGCCATCGATCGCAATGACGTTCGGCGCATCCAGGCGATCGTGCGCCGGGGCGATGACGGCGTCGAATCGCTCGGGTGGGACCCTCGGATCGAGGATCTGCACGGTCCGGGTTTGGCCGCCACTGGCCTTGGCGACAGTCAGGAGCGCCGCCGCACCCGTGCGGCCGGCACCGATCGCAAGTGCCGGCCATGGCGCACTCAAAGGTTCCGGTCTCCACGCACTGACCGGCACCACGGGCGCCCATTGCGGCGCCAACGCGCCCCACGGCCAGCGCGCGTGCAGCCGCAGCACGCGCGGCTCCCGCCCCAGGGCCTGCGCGAGCGCGAGCGCCTGCAGCTCGTTGCCGGCGGCGCCGTCGCTGACGATCCAGGTGGTCGGGTTGGTCATGCGGGGAGAATACGTGTTGCGTCGGGTGGCTCTGAGCGCGCGTGGAGCCGGGGCTTTCGTAGCGTGGCACTGAGCGCGCGTGGTGTTGGGTCTTCGCGCACGGATGATCGCGCCAGCGCCGCGGCTCTTGTAGCGCGGTTCTGAGCGTGCTTGGCATTGGGTCACTGCCGACTGACTGTTCGCGCCAGGGCCGCGGCCTTTGTTACGTCGCGTGTCGCTCCGTATCGACAGCCGGCGTCGCACGTTCGCAATGCCGGGGCGAAAGCCGAAACACCCTGACGTGTCGACACCAGCCTACCTCAATCGTGAGCGCCGCAGCCGCGCATCACCCTATCATCCGCCACCTTGCCCAAAACGACCCCCAACATGCCCGCACTCGATTCATCCGCCCTCGCGCAGCTCTTCACCGAAGCGCGTACGCACAATGTCTGGCTGCCGGACGAAATCAGCGAGGCGCAGCTGCATGAGCTCTACGAGCTGCTGAAATGGGGCCCGACCAGCGCCAATTGTTCCCCGGCGCGCTTCGTTTTCGTCAAGTCGCCGGAAGCCAAGGAGCGGCTGCGTCCGGCGCTGGACGAGGGCAATCTCGCCAAGACCATGCTGGCGCCGGTGACGGTGATCGTCGCTACCGACTTTGCCTTCTACGAGAACCTGCCGCGGCTGTTCCCGCATGCGCCTGACTCGCGGAGCTGGTTCGAGGGCAAGCCCGAGGTGATTGCCAGCGGCGGTTTTCGCAACGGGACGCTGCAGGGCGCCTATCTGATCATGGCCGCCCGCGCGCTCGGCCTCGACTGCGGCCCGATGTCCGGCTTCAACAACGCCAGGGTCGACGCCGAGTTCTTTGCCGGCACCGCGATCAAGTCGAATTTCCTGGTCAATCTAGCCCACGGGGATCCAGCGACGCTGTTCCCCCGCAGCCCGCGCTTGCCCTTTGCCGAGGCGTGCAAGATCGTGTGACCCGGGAGCGCGACGTTCCTGGGAGCGTCCCTGCTAGACTGCGCGGCCCTGCCAGCTGCCGGAAAATCCATGGCGCGCCCTGATCCCAGCCGGGAGCCGAGCATCCCGTCCAATGCGCAGAATCGCTACGAGGTTGCGGTAGCGGATCTGCCGCTGTCGTGTCCGACGCCGGCGATGGCGCTGTGGAATTCGCATCCGCGCGTATATCTGCCGATCGAGGCGACAGGCAGCGCGAAGTGTCCGTACTGCGGGGCGATTTATGAGCTCCAGGGGCACCCCGGACACGTTGGCTGAGCGTGTGCAGCCCGCCGGCCAATGTGATCGACTGCAGCCGCGCAGGTCGGCATGAGCGTGCCTGCGGCCCGCCCCTGGACCGTGGTCCAGCTGATCCCCGCGCTGAATGCCGGCGGTGCCGAGCGCTCCACCCTGGAGGTCGCGGCGGCCCTGGTCACAGCCGGCCATCGATCGATCGTCATCTCCGCGGGCGGTGCCTGGGTGCCGCGGCTGCTGGCCACGGGCAGCGAGCACCACTTGCTGCCGATGGACCGCAAAGCACTCGGCGTGCTGCTGCGGATCGGCCAGTTGCGCCGCCTGCTGCAATCGTTCAATCCCGACCTGGTGCATGCGCGCTCGCGATTGCCCGCCTGGATGGCACGCGCGGCGCTGTGGACCCTGCGGCCGCGCCCAGCGTTCGTCACCACCGTGCATGGGCTCAATTCCGTGAGCGCCTATAGCGCCGTGATGGCCCGTGGCGACCGCGTCATCGCGGTCTCCGACACCACGCGGCTGCATCTCGTCCAGCACTATCCACGCATCCAGTCCGAGCACATCCGGGTGATCCCGCGCGGGGTCGACCCGTCCGAGTTCCGGACCGGGATGGCCCTTGACGACCGCTGGCGCGAGAAATTCTTCGCCGAGTTTCCGCAATTGGCCGGCGGCCCGCTGCTGACGCTGCCTGGCCGCGGCACGCGCCTCAAGGGCCATGGCGATGCGATCGAGCTGCTCGCGCGGTTGGCCAATGGTGGCAGCGACGCGCGCCTGCTGCTGCTCGGCGTGATCGAGCGTGGACGCGAAGCCTATCTGGCTGAGCTCAGGTCGCGTGCGCTCGGCCTCGGCGTGCTCGAGCGGATTGCGTTTTCGCCGTCACGCGCGGATGTGCGCGAGGTCTACCTCGCCAGCAAGATAATCCTGCAGCTGTCGACGCGTCCGGAGAGCTTTGGGCGCATCGTCGTCGAGGCCCTGAGCCTCGGCCGGCCAGTGCTCGGCTACGCCCACGGCGGCGTCGGCGAACTGCTGCAGCGACACTTTCCGGCGGGTGCCGTCGCGCCCCGACAGATCGATGCCCTGGAGCTGGCGGCGGAAGCGCTGCTGGCCACCAACGCGCCGACACTGGTTCGCGGCAAATTGCCGCAGGTGGAAGATTTGCAACGGCTCACACTTGCGGTCTATGCCGAACTGATCGAAGGTGCACGGGTCGATGCTGCCTTTACGGATGCTGGCGCATGAGGCCCTGGTTCCGGCTTGACCTCAACGGGCTTTTCGCCGCTTTCCTGGTGTTCCTGGTGCCGATGCTGCTGCCGTTCGCGCGCGCGTCCGAAGCCCCTATCGTGATCGGGGCATTCGTTGGCGCAATCGCGCTACCCGGCCGTGGTGCGGGCCTGCTGCGCAACCCGGCCGTGCGGGGTTTCGCCCTGGCTGCACTCGCCTATTTCCTGGCGGCGATGATCTCGGCCATGGATGCGGTCGCTGCGGAGAAGAGCTGGACGACCGCGCTCGCCAGCGTGCGCCTGCTGCTGTTCGGCGTCGGCATCATGGCCTTGTGCGAGCGTGCGCGAGAGCACGGCGTACCGGCGCGCAGCCTGGCCCGCGCACTCGGGGTCGCGGCGGCCTTGCCGGTCGCGTTCTGGACCATCGACGCGCTCGTGCAGATCGTCAGTGGCTACTCGCTCGGCGGTACCCTCGACGCAGACCGGTTGAGCGGGATTTTCGGCGCCGACGATCTCAAGCTCGGCCCGCTGTTGTCCGCGCTCGCGCCGCTGCTGCTGTGGCCCTTGCTGCGGCGTTCGCGGCAGCTGCTGTTCGCGAGCTACCTCGCCGTGCTGCTGGTGGTGCTGATGGCCGGCGCGCGGGCTGGCTGGGTCAGCTTCGCGGTGGTCTCGCTGGCTTTCGCGTGGCGCCTCGCCGAGGGTTCCAAGCGCAAGCTGGCGATCTGGCTGGGGACCGGCCTGTTGGTCGCTGCGGTGGCCGGAATCGCCGCGTACCAGTTCTCGCCGAGCTTCAAGGTGCGCGTGGAGCGTACCCTGCGCGCGAGCGAGGGCGATGCCGACTTCGCTCTGGCCGGGCGGGTGCCGATCTTTGCGACCGCCAGCGCCATGGCCCGCGCCCATCCGATCAATGGCGTCGGGGTGCGCGGTTTCCGCTACGCCTATGCAGAGCACGCGGCCCCGAGCGACCGCTGGGTCGATGCCACCACCGGCATCGGCGCCGCGCATGCGCACCAACTGATTCTTGAGTTGCTGACCGAGACCGGAATCATCGGGCTGCTGATCTGGCTCGCCGGTGGAATCGCGCTGTTTCGCGTCTGGCGGCAGACCTCGAACGACCCGCTTGCGTGTGCACCGTGGGTGGCGCTGGGCGTGCTGTTGTTCCCGCTCAATACCCATCTCGCCTTTTACTCGAGCTTCCTCGGCATCGTGCTCGGCTGGCTGATGGCGCTGGCGTGCGCGCAATCGATGCTCAACCCGCGGGAAGCCAAGGACGCCACGTGAGCTCGCGTGAACCGCTGAGCGCGGTGGTGACCACGCTCGATAACGCGGCCACCCTCGAGCGCTGTCTCGCCAGCCTCGCCTTTTGCGACGAGACCGTGCTGGTCGATTCCGGCAGCAGAGACGACACGCTGGCGATCGCCCGTCGCCACGGCTGTCGCATTCTCGAGCGCCCCTTCGCCGGCTACGGTCCGCAGAAGGCCTGGGCCGCCGCGCAGGCGCAGCATCGATACGTGCTGCTGCTCGATGCCGATGAGTGGCTGCCACAGGACTGCCAGGACGAGATTCAGCAGTTGCTGACGCACATCGGTGCTGGCGCCGAGGCGTTTGCCGGCTACACCCTGCCGCGCCGTGAACGGGTGTTCTGGCGCTATCAACACCGGCTGATCCGGATGAATCGCTACCTGCGATTGTTCGATCGCCAGCACTTCCGCATGAGCGCGTCCACCGTGCACGCCGCCCCCGAGGTCGACGGTCCGACCGGCCGTATCGACGCCGCCTTCTGTCACGACGGCGAGCCGGACATTCACACGAAGGTGGCCAAGATCAACGCCTATTCGACTGGCCTCGTCGGCGACAAGCTCGCGCGCAGGAGCGGCTGGCTGCGTACGCGGATGCTGTTCTATCCGCCGGTGTTTTTCCTGCGCCTCTACCTCGGCAAGCGCCAGTTCCTGGATGGCTGGGCGGGCTTCATCAGCAGCGTGACCGGCGCCTACTACGTGTTCCTGAAGTACGCCAAAGTCTATGAAGCGCGCCGAAGGGACTAGCCTGAAAAGCGACGGCGCCGGAGCGCCGCCCTCCAACAGCAAGCCGCACCTTGGAGGGCCGCGCTCCGGCGCAGCCGCCTCTGGCCCGCCGCTGCATTGGCGTATTGCATTCGGCGTACTTCGCTGGCTCGCCGCCCTGCCGTACCGGGCGCAGATGCGGGTTGCCTGGCTGCTGGCACCGTGGCTTGCGCGGGCGGTGCCCAAGCGCCGCGCCATTGCCGCGGCCAATGTCGCGCTGTGCTTTCCCGAGCTCGACGCGGCGGCGCAGGCGCGCCTCACCGAGGCCAACATGCGCTCCACGGCGGTCGGCCTGTTCGAGTCGAGCATGGCCTGGTTCGCGCCGTTGCGCGTCACCCGGGGCAGCACGACCGCCACCGGCATCGAGCATCTGCACGCGGCGCTGGCGGGTGGTCGCGGCGCGCTCTGCCTGTTCAACCACTTCACCTCGATCGAGCTCGGCGGACGCCTGCTCAGCGAAGCGCTCGGGTCTCCCATGCGGCAGATGGTGCGTCGCCACAATCATCCCGGCGTCGAGGCGGTGATCGATGCCGGCCGTCGCGATTTCTGTGCCGAGACCATCGAGAAACACGAGCTTCCCGGGCTGCTCGCCGCGCTCAAGGCCGGTCACGCGGTCGGCTACGCGCCCGACCAGAATTTCAATCGTCACATGGCCTTCGTGCCCTTCTTCGGCCAGCCCGCCGCCACCCTGACCACCACCTCCCGCATCGCCCGCCTGACCCGCGCGCCAGTGCTCTGCTGCTGGGTCATCCGCAATCCATCGGGCTTCGGCTACCAGCTCACCGTCGATCCCCCGCTGGCGCAATTCCCGGGCAAGGATCCAGTCGCTGACACCGCCCGCATCATTGCCCTGCTCGAGTCCAAGGTCCGCACCGCCCCCGAGCAATACCTCTGGGCGCATCGGCGCTTCAAGACCCGTCCGGAGGGCGAGGCGGCGGCATATGGGGACGAGTTGCTGAAGAAGCCGCGCGGGTAACGAAAGGAAGCGTAGAGCAAGATCAAATGTTCAACGCAGAGACGCAGAGACGCAGAGGAAGCAAGAGAGAGGAGCAGAAGAAGCGGCAAAGACCTTGTCTGCCAAAAGCCGTGACGTGACAGCATGCTCGCCACAAACAATATTGAGTTTTCTTGATCTCGTTCTTTGCTCTCTGTCGTTCTCTCTTTTGCTGTCTCTGCGTCTCTGCGTCTCTGCGCTGAACTTTTGATCTTGTTTTTTTCACCCCTCCGGCGGGCGGGTCTTGAAGCGCGCGTGGAGCCAGAGGTACTGCTCGGGGGCGCGGCGGATGGCTTGTTCGATGAGGAGATTGACGCGGGTGGTGTCGGCGAGTACGTCGTCGCTGGGGAAATGGGCGAGCGCTTCGCTCAAGTGGATGGTGTAGCTGCCGTCGTCCTCGCGGCGGTGGCCGAAGCCAATCACCGCGGCGCCGGTCATGCGTGCGAGCTGGTGGGTGGCGGTGATGGTCGAGGCCGGGATCCCGAAGAACGGTGCGAAAACACGGTCGCCGCGCCGGTATTCCTGGTCGGGCGCGTACCAGAGCACGCCGCCGCTCTTCAGGTAGCGCAGCACCGAGCGCAGCTCGTCGCGACGAAACATGGCCTCCGCATAGCGTGAGCGCAGCTTGCGTACGCCCCACTCGAAAGCGGGGTCGTGATGCTCGCGGTACATCGCCGCCATCTTGAGAGATTGCGCGAGCAGCCGCCCGGCCAGCTCGAGATGGCTGAAGTGGGCGCTGACCAGCAGCACGCCACGACCGGCATCGCGCGCGGCGAGCAGATGGTCCAGGCCCTCGATGCGCAGCGGCAAGCGCGCAATGCGCGCATCGCTCGCAAACCACACGAACGCAAAATTCGCGAGCATTCGTCCCGCTTCGCGCCGATTTTCCAGCTCGACGCGCAGCCGCTCATCTGCGCTCCACTCGGGAAAACAGCGCGCCAGATTCTCGGCGATCACGCGGCGCCGGCGCGGCATCAGCGCCAGCGCGACTGGACCCACCTGCGCGCCCAGCGCCAGTGAAACCCGATGCGGCAGTTGCGCGATCAACCACAGCAACCCCAGCACCAGCCAGCTCGGCCACGACAACGGATGCATGAGCGGCCGTGCCGCAGTCTTCAATTTGCGCATGGGGCGATTCTAACGGGTGGTCTCGTAGGTCATGTTGGCCGCGCATGCGGTCTACTTGACAGCTTTACGGTCGCAAAGCCGTCAAGTAGCCGGCTGGCGCCGGCAACATGACCTACGTGTGCAACGGCCATGGCCGCTGCCACAAGAGCCATATACTGCGCGGCCACCACAGGCCTTGATCCGGATGCGTCGCTTTTCGCGCGGGCTCTATACGCTGGCGATGTATCTGGCGATGCCGGTGATTCTTTATCGCCTGGCGTTCCGGGGCCTGCGCAATCGCGGCTACTACTCGCGCTGGCTGGAGCGCTTCGGCTGGTTTCCGGGGGCGCCGCTGCGCTCATCGATCTGGATCCATGCGGTGTCGGTCGGGGAATTCAATGCGTCGATCCCGCTGATCCGCGAGCTCATGCGCCGGCATCCGCAGGAGACATTCCTGGTCACCACGATCACGCCGACGGGCTCGGACCGGGTCGTCAAGGAGTTCGGCAACTCGGTCGTCCACGTGTACCTGCCATACGACCTGCCCGCGGCGGTCCGGCGCTTCTTCGCGCGCGTCAAACCGCGGATTGCGGTGATCATGGAAACCGAGATCTGGCCGAACCTGTATTTCCAGTGCCGCGAGCATGGCATCCCGATCTTCATCGCCAACGCGCGCCTGTCCGAGCGCAGCCTGCGCGGCTACGGTCCAGCACTGGGGCTGATCACCGAAGCGGTGCGCTGCACAACGATGGTGGCGGCGCAGTCACAGGTCGATGCCGAACGCTTTCTCGCGCTCGGTGCCGATCCGGCACGCCTCAAGGTGGTCGGCAACATCAAGTTCGACATGGCCGTGCCGACCGATCTTGGCGCGGTTGCGAACCAGTGGCGCACGGCGTGGGGTGCGCTGCGGCCGGTGTGGATCGCGGCCAGCACGCACGAGGGCGAGGAAGCGGCCGTGCTGCAGGCGCACGCACGCATCCTTGGGCGCTTCCCGGATGCACTGCTGTTGCTGGTGCCGCGCCACCCGGAGCGCTTCCGTGCCGCCATCTCGCTCTGCCGCAGCTACGGGTTTCGCACCAGCTGTCGCAGCGAGGACCAGATTGCCGCCCTCGACTCGCAGTGCTTCGTGGTCGACACCATGGGCGAGCTGCTGAAGTTCTACGCCTGCGCCGACGCCTGCTTCGTCGGCGGCAGCCTGGATCGGGTCGGCGGGCACAACGTGCTCGAGCCAGCCGCATTGCAGAAACCGATCCTGATCGGCCCACACACCTTCAATTTCGCGGAGATCACCGACACCATGGTGCGCGAGGAAGGCGCGGTGCGCGTCGCCGACGGCGCCAGCCTGGGCAGCGCGGTGGTGCGCATCCTGAGTGACCCGCAACGCGCCGCCACGATGGCCCGCGCGGCGCTCAGCGTGGTCGAGCGCGAGCGCGGCGCGGTGCCGCGCACGGTCGACGCGATCGAGGAGTTACTGGGTGGGTCCGGACCTTGTCCGGACGCTTTTTCTCACACGCGAGAGGATCCTCAGCGGAAGTGAGTCGAAGTCGAAAGGCAGAAAGCGTCCGGACAAGGTCCGGACCCACGCAAGTCAACGGCAGGAACCCCTACTTCAGCAGCGCATTCACCAATTGCAGATCGGCCACGGTGATGGTGCCGGCGGTCTGCTTGAGGCGCAGGGTATTGACCAGGTAGTCGTGGCGGGCGCGGGCGTATTCGCGCTGGGCGTTGAACAACGTACCTTGCGAGATGAGCACGTCGACGATCGTACGCGTGCCGACTTCGAAACCCGCCTGCGTGGCCTCGAGCGCGGCGTTGGCGGACACCAGGGCCTGGCGGCGCGCCTCGACCTCGCTGATGCCTGACACGACGGCGCGGAACAGGGTGCGCGTGCGGCGCACGACGGCACGTTCTTCCTGTTCGTACGTGTCCGTGGCGATATCGCGGTTGTGCACTTCCTGGCGGATGCGCGACTGCGTCGAAAAGCCCTCGAAGATCGGCACCGTCAGCGTGAGCGCCGGACCGCGGTCTCTGGAGTCGGAATCGGCTGGGAAATCGAAGGAGCTGGTCGAACTCGAACCCCAGGCGCCCGAATCGGAAATGTTGTAGTTGAAATCCAGGCGCGGCAGGTGCCCCGCCTTGGCGGTGTCCACGTTGGCACGCGCAACATCGAGCTCGGCTTTGCGCACCATCAGCGCGGGGCTCTGTTCCTTCGCCGTCTCGACCCAGCTCTCCGGCTGCTCCGGCGAGGGCTTCACCAACGCGATTTCCTCAGCCAGCGGCTCCAGCGTGCCGACCGGCTTGCCGGTCAACTCGATCAGCGCCTCGTAGGCGTCGTCGAGCAGGTTCTGCGCGAGGATCGCCGCGGCGCGCGCGCCGTCGGCACGGGCGCGTGCTTCATGCACATCGGTGATCGCCGACAAACCGACTTCGAAGCGCTGATCGGCCTGGTCGAGCTGGCGTTTCACGGCCTTCTCTTCCGCCAGCGCGGCTTCGAGATTGGTCGTCGCGGTCAGCGCATTGAAATAGGCCTCGGCGACGCGGATGAACAGCGTATCGAGTGCCACGTCGTAGCGCGCCGCAAAGCCGGTGCTGCTGGCCCGCGCTGCCCGCAGCTGGGTGTAGTTGGCATGGTTGTACACGCTCTGGTTGAGGTTGACCCCATACCTGCGCGAGCGGATATCCGAGGCACTGCTCGCCGGCCCGAAACGCACCGAACCATCTGGCTGCGGAATCGAGGTCACCCGGGTGCTGGAGCTGTTGCCCTCGCTGAGCGAGGCCGTGCCTGAAATATTCGGCAACAGTGCCGAGCGCGCCTGCACGATGTTCTCGCCGGCTGCAAACATCTGCGACTCGGCCGCGGACACTTGCGGGTCGCTCGCGAGCGCATCCCGGTAAATCTCGAGGAGATCATCGGCACGGGCAGTGGCCGGCGCCAGGAAGGCAGCGGACAGCAATGCGGCGACGGTGGCAGTGAGGCGGTTGCAACGCATGAAAAAACCTCGAAGTGATTGATGGTGCTTTGAGCCCATCCTGGGCTCAAAGGACACGTTCAAAAAAAATGTCATTTTTGTCTCTCTTCATTTTGAATGTCTTGCGACATCCAAAATGGCGACACATCCATGTGTCGCGGTCATCAGAAGGTGAACCGGGGCTGCGGCGCGGCGCCCTGGAGATAAGCGAGATCGGTTTCGAAGAGACTGCGCTGCTCGGTGTAATCTGGGCTCTGCCGCGTCAGCAGTAGCGCTTGCATGGCCGGTGACTCACCCACGATGACGAACATGCGGCCGCCGGGCTTCAGCCAGCGGATCCAGTCCTGCGGCAGCGTGGCCAGGGCACCGGTCACGGCGATCGCGTCGAAGGTCTGGGTCGGGCGGTATCCGAACACGTCCTGGTCAAGGACCTGGCAATTGCCGATACCGGCAGCGGCGATGCGCGTGCGTGCGCCCGCTCCGAGCTCGGGACTGATCTCGAGCGAAACCACCTGGCGTGCGAGCCGGGCCAAGCAAGCAGTCACGAAGCCGCTGCCAGTGCCGATTTCCAGCACTTCGTCCTCGGGCTGCACCATCAGCGCCTGCAGCAGGCGCCCTTCGACCACCGGCTTCATCATCGCCTCGCCCTGGGCGAGCGGGATGGCGAGATCGGCAAACGCGAGCTGGCGATACTGCTCCGGGACGAAGTTCTCGCGATGGACCTCGGTCAACGCGTCCAGCACCCGGCCGTCCAGCACCTCCCAGGGACGGACCTGCTGCTCCACCATGTTGAATCGCGCGCGCTCAAAATTCATCGTGCCAGCCATGGCAAAGTCATTCCTGTGGGCTCTTGAGATCGCTAAGGGTAGCGGTCCGCAAGCGCATTACTCAAGGTGTGAAGATTCGATTCTGCGCCCCGCCGCCAAAAGTGCCAGAGGTCACCGCAACCAACGGGCCCGTTCAGGTCTCCGGGTGGTCGGGAGACCTCGGCGCGATCGACCGTACCGGTGCCCTGAGCAAAGCGGGCCCCAGAGCGTACCGCGCTCGCGGGCAATGGCAAGCGCGCCTTTGGTGGGTCTGCGCTGTGCGCAGACTCTTTCTTAGGGGGCCTGGGAAAAGCGTCCGCGCGCAGCGCAGACCCACCACCAGCAAAAGCACTGCAAATGCCCCCAACCTTTCACCCATGGACGCGCGTCAAGCTTGCGACTAGGGTGTGCGGCCACGCCATCCTGGGAGGGCTCACCGTGCGTCCTTTGTCCTTGTTGATACCGATCCTGCTGACCATGAATGCCCACGCCCAAGCACCGGAAACCGATCCCAACCAGTGGCTGGAAGGCGTCGAAGATGCCAAGGCGCTCGAATGGGTCAAGACCCAGAACGCCGATTCGGTGGATGAGCTCACGCGCTCGGGTGATTTCAAGCGCATCGAGAAACGCACGCTGGAGATCCTGGATTCGGACGAAAAGATTCCCTACGCCGACAAGCAGGGCCAGTACTTCTACAACTTCTGGCGCGACGCGGTTCACGTGCGCGGGATCTGGCGGCGCACTTCGCTCGATGAGTATCGGAAGGCACAGCCCAAGTGGGAGACGGTGCTCGACGTCGACCAGCTGGCCAAGGATGAGAACGAGAACTGGGTGTTCGCCGGTGCGGACTGCCTGCAACCGAGCTATCGGCGGTGCCTGGTCTCGCTTTCGCGCGGGGGCGCCGATGCCAACGTCGTGCGCGAGTTCGATACCGTCGCCAAGGCTTTCGTAGCGGACGGCTTCAAGCTCGACGAAGCCAAGAGCAACGTCAGCTGGATCGACAACGACACCATCTTCGTCGGCACCGATTTCGGCGACGGCTCGATGACCACCTCGGGTTATCCGCGCATGGCCAAGCGCTGGAAACGCGGGACCGAGCTCAGCCAGGCCGCACCGGTATTCGAAGGTGACGCCAAGGATGTGGCCGCGTACGCATTCGCCGACACCACGCCGGGCTTCGAGCGGCAGGGTCTGCTGCGCCAGAAAACCTTCTATACCAACGAAGCATATTTCCTGCACAACGGCACCACCATCAAGCTCGACAAGCCTGACGACGCCGACATCAATACCCACCGCGAATGGCTGTTCGTGCAGTTGCGCAGCGACTGGGAAGTCAACGGCAAGACTTGGCCGGGCGGTTCGCTGCTGGTGACCAAGTTCGACGATTTCCTCAACGGGAAGCAGGAGTTCGAGGCGCTGTTCACGCCGGGCGCGCGCACGTCGCTCGCCGGCTTCTCGCCGACCCGCAACCACCTCATCCTCAACGAGCTCGACAACGTGCGCAACCGCCTGTACGTGCTCACACCAGGGGCAGACGGCTGGAAGCGCGAGCCGCTGCCGGGCATGCCCGAGTTCGGTTCGATCGGGGTTGATGCGGTCGATTCCACCGAGTCGGACGCTTATTTCGTCACCATCACCGATTTCCTGACACCGACCAGCCTCTACTACGGCGAAATCGGACGTGGTCCGGCCGAGAAGCTCAAGTCCCTGCCCGGCTTCTTCGACACCGACGGCCTGGCGGTTTCGCAGCACGAAGTGAAATCGGCCGACGGCACCCGCATCCCCTACTTCCAGGTGTCGGCCAAGGCGCTCGAGCTCAACGGCGAAAGCCCGACTGTGCTGTATGGCTACGGCGGCTTCGAGGTCTCGATGACACCGAGCTACAGCGCCGGCATCGGCGAAGCCTGGCTCGAAAAAGGCGGTGTCTGGGTGGTTGCCAACATCCGCGGCGGTGGCGAGTTTGGCCCGCAGTGGCACCAGGCCGCGCTGAAGGCCAATCGCAACAAGGCCTACGAGGACTTCATCGCAGTGGCCGAAGACCTGATCCGCCGCAAGGTCACCAGCACCCCGCACCTCGGAACCATGGGCGGCTCGAATGGCGGCCTGCTGATGGGCAACATGCTGACCATGCGCCCCGACCTCTTCGGCGCTATTGTCTGCCAGGTGCCGCTGCTCGACATGCGCCGCTACCACACGCTGCTCGCAGGCGCGTCGTGGATGGGCGAGTACGGTGATCCCGACAAGGCCGACGAGTGGGCCTGGCTGCAGAAATACTCGCCGTACCACAACGTCAAGAAGGACGTGAAATACCCGCGCACGCTGTTCACCACGTCGACCCGCGACGACCGTGTCCACCCGGGCCACGCGCGCAAGATGGTCGCGAAGATGAAAGACCAGGGCCACGACATCCTCTATTACGAAAACATCGAGGGCGGCCACGGCGGCGCCGCCAACAACGCCCAGCGTGCCTTCATGACCGCGCTGGCGTGGACGTTTTTCTCGCGGGAGTTGAGGTGAGGCGCGGTGTCTTTTGATGGTGTGGGTCCGGACCTTGTCCGGACGCTTTTCTCCAAGGCCGAATGAAAAGCGCGCTTCGCTCTTGTGGGTCCGGACCTTGTCCGGACGCTTTTCTCCAAGGCCGAACGAAAAGCGCGCTTCGCTCTTGTGGGTCCGGACCTTGTCCGGACGCTTTCTGGCAAGTTTGAATGAAAAGCGTTCGGACAAGGTCCGAACCCACGTGAGCAAAGCCAAGCGTCCCCGGCGCACGTTACAATGCCCCCATGAAGCGGGGGTGCCCTTTTTGCAAAGGGCTGAGACAGTCCCTTCGAACCTGATCCAGCGAGTGTGGAGCAACACACTCCTACTGGCGTAGGGAGCTTCGAACACTGGCCGTGCGCGGCCGGTGTCCGGCGCCGCCGCTTCCTCATCACACCTGAGGAATGCCCATGAACGCGGTCACCATCGATCTCCTGCACGACGCCGAGCGTCTTTCCGACACGCTGATCGCGCCGATTCCCGGCTCACGCAAGATTTACGCGCACGGGTCGCGCGACGATTTGCGCGTGCCGATGCGTGAAATCGCGCTGGCACCCACGCAGAAATCCTTCGGCGCCGAGATCAACCCCTCGCTCGCGGTGTACGACACCAGCGGACCGTATACCGATCCCTCGGTACGCATCGACCTGCGCCAGGGGTTGCACGCCTTGCGTGCGAACTGGATTGCCGAGCGCGGCGACACCGAGCAGCTGACCGGCCCCAGCTCGGCTTTCGGCAGCGATCGGTTACATGATCCGAAAACCGCGCACCTGCGCTTCGAGCACCAGCGCGCCCCGCGCGTCGCCAAGGCGGGCGCGAACGTCAGCCAGATGCATTACGCGCGGCGCGGGATCATTACGCCGGAGATGGAATACGTCGCCATCCGCGAGAACCAGCTGCTCGACCAGATCCGCGATGCACGCCTGCTCAAGCGGCACGCCGGCGAGAGCTTCGGCGCGAGCTTGCCGGACCTCGTCACCGCCGAGTTCGTGCGCGACGAGATCGCCCGCGGCCGCGCCATCATCCCGTGCAACATCAACCACCCGGAGCTCGAGCCGATGATCATCGGCCGCAACTTCCTGGTGAAGATCAACGCGAATATTGGTAATTCCGCAGTGACGAGCGGCATCGCCGAGGAAGTCGAAAAGATGGTGTGGGCGATCCGCTGGGGCGGTGACACGGTGATGGACCTGTCCACCGGCAAGCACATCCACGAAACCCGTGAATGGATCATCCGCAACTCGCCGGTGCCGATCGGCACGGTGCCGATCTACCAGGCACTTGAGAAGGTCAACGGCAAGGCCGAAGACCTCACCTGGGAGATTTTCCGCGACACCCTGATCGAGCAGGCCGAACAAGGCGTGAGCTATTTCACCATCCACGCGGGCGTGCGCCTGCCGTACATCCCGCTGACCGCCAAGCGCGTGACTGGCATCGTTTCGCGCGGCGGTTCGATCATGGCCAAGTGGTGCCTGTCGCACCACAAAGAGTCGTTCCTCTACACGCGCTTCGAAGAAATCTGCGAAATCATGAAGGCGTACGACGTGTCCTTCTCGCTCGGCGACGGCCTGCGCCCGGGCTGCATCGCCGACGCCAACGACGCCGCGCAGTTCGCCGAGCTGGAAACCCTCGGCGAGCTCACCAAGATCGCCTGGAAGCACGACGTGCAGACCATGATCGAAGGCCCCGGGCACGTGCCGATGCAGTTGATCAAAGAGAACATGGAAAAGCAGCTGCGCGAGTGCGGCGAGGCGCCGTTCTACACACTCGGACCGCTGACCACCGACATCGCGCCCGGCTACGACCACATCACCAGCGCCATCGGCGCGGCGATGATCGGCTGGTATGGCACGGCGATGCTCTGCTACGTCACCCCGAAAGAGCACCTCGGCCTGCCGAACAAGCAGGATGTGCGCGACGGCATCATCACCTACAAGATCGCCGCCCACGCCGCCGACCTCGCCAAGGGCCACCCAGCCGCGCAGGTCCGCGACAACGCGCTGTCCAAGGCGCGCTTCGAGTTCCGCTGGGAAGACCAGTTCAACCTCGGGCTCGATCCGGAAAAGGCCAAGGAATTCCACGACGAAACGCTGCCGAAGGACGCGCACAAGGTCGCCCACTTCTGCTCGATGTGCGGCCCGCATTTCTGCTCGATGAAGATCACCCAGGACGTGCGCGATTACGCCGAGGCCCAGGGGGTCGAGGAACAAGCCGCGCTCGAGAAGGGGATGGCCGAGAAGGCAGCAGAATTCGTCGAGAGTGGTGGCGAGATTTATCGCCACGCGTAGGGAAGCGGTGTCGGTTGTTGGTTGCCCAGAAATGCCGCTCCTTGGAGGGCCGCGCTCCCGCGCGGCCGCTCTTGAATCGTCGAAGAAGCGGCGGCGCGGGAGCGCCGCCCTCCTGGGAGAACGAATGCGCACTTTGATTCTGCTGGTGTTGCTCGCCATCGCGAGCGCCTCGCTGCACGCCCAGACCGCCTGCGGCTACATCAGCGCGTCCGCGAAGCCGCCGCAGTCAGAAGGCATCTACCCGGCCGACATCGTGCGTATCGACGGCCAGGACGTGCCCAAGCGTGCGCTCAAGCGCTATCCGCTCAGCGTCGGCAAGCACCGGATCGCGCTGCAGGAACAGGTCGCCAGCACGCCGCGCGGGTACACGCTGCTGCGCAAGCTCGGCAACAAGGCGACGGCGGTCGTGCTCAAGATCATCGAAATCGACGTCAAGGCGAACACGAACCACCAGCTCGGAGCCAAGCTCGACAAGGCGAAGATCGACCGCAAGCAGCCGGATGCGTTCTGGGAGCCGGTGGTGTGGAAGGAGACGGCAGCGGCATGTCGCTGACAGCGCCGCCCTTCTTTCGTAGGTCATGTTGCGCGCGCACGCGCGCTACTTGACGGCTTTCCCGCACATCGGTGTCAAGTAGTCCGCTGGCGCGGACAACATGACCTACTTCAAGCGTGCCCAGCCCTCAAAACACGCTCATCCCCGTCCGAGTCGTGAACAGCTCCAGCGCGGCCGTGCCGGCGAGCGAGTTGCCCTTGGCGTTCAACGCCGGTGACCACACCGCCACGGTGAGCTGGTTCGGGATGATGCCGACGATGCCGCCGCCAACGCCGCTCTTGGCGGGGATGCCGACGGCGTAGGCGAAATCGCCGGCGGCGTCGTAGGTGCCGCAGGTGAGCATCAGCGCGCCGATGCGCTTGGCCTGCGAGGGCGTGAGCAGGTGATCAAAGGTCCAGGGGCAGACCCCGCGATTGGCGAGAAAGGAAAAGCCGCGGGCGAGGTCGTTGCAGCTCATTGCCAGCGAACACTGGAAGAAATAGAAATCCAGTACGGCATCCACTTCGTGTTCGAGATTGCCGAAGCTTTTCAAGAAGTTGGCGAGTGCGCGATTGCGAAAGCCGGTCGCGTTTTCCGAACGCGCGACGGCCACGTCGTCGTGCACGCTGGGGTCGTTCGAACGCTTGCGGGCGAAGTCGAGCAGCGCCGCCCGGGAATCGGGATAGTGGCGGAGCAGGACATCGGCGACCACGTGGGCGCCGGCGTTGATCAACGGATTGCGCGGAATGCCGCGTTCGGATTCGAGCTGCACCAAGGAATTGAAGGCGCTGCCAGAAGGCTCGCGGCCCACCCGCTCCCAAAGCGCGTCGCCGATGGCTTCCAGCGCAAGGGTCAGCGTATAGACCTTGGAGATCGACTGGATCGAGAAACTCTCATCCGCATCGCCAACGCTGTACACCCGGCCGTCGAGCGTCGCCACGGCCATCGCGAACTTGTCGCGGGGAACGCTGGCGAGCATCGGGATGTAGTCGGCCACCTTGCCCTGCGCGCACAGCGGCCGAACTTCCGCCGCAATCCCTTCGAGCAGTGCCTGGAAGTCGATCAAGGAATGCCACCCGCGTCGTGAGCGCCTGGCCCGTCGCGCGGACTCAACCCCGCGACACGCTCGTGCGCCGCGACCAGGTCCGCGCTCGGCAGATCCTTCGCACGCAGCGCGACGCGACAATGATCGCGGCCGGCTTCCGCCTGCGAGGCGAGCACGACGAACTGCGCGCCGGCCCCTGCGGCAATGGCGCGGTCATAGGCCATCAACCGCCAGCACGCCTGTACGTCGCCACTGCCGCGCAGCGGACAGCGCACATGGATCTCGCCGAATGCGGTGTCGCCCTCGACACCGGTCACGCGCACGAGCGTGCGCGAGGGGAAAGTACGCTCCCATTCCTGCCCGATCGCGGTGGCCGTCGATTGCGGGCGTACGCCGTAGAGGCGGTTGGTGAGCTTCGCGGTGCCGGTCAGCAACGGGCCGGCCAGGGGTCGCGTCCAGCGTCGGCGCGTCATCCACGCGAGCAGCCCGAGCCCGCGGTCGAACAGCGAGCTCATCAGGAATTTCGCGACGGCATGGGCCATGTGAACAGTCTGCCACGCTTCCTGGCTGGTGGCCGCGCGAGTGGCGATGGGAATAGTTATTCTCCGCGCGTCGAGGAAAGGGGTATGCGGATGAGTGTTTTCAGGATCGGCGTGTTGGTGGTGCTGCTGTGCATCGCCCTCTCCGCCCAGGCAGCAGATGACATGGACACGGCCGCGGTGTGCAGCGAGGTCGAGACGCTGCAGATGCCCTTTGCCGACACGCCGACGCAGGATGATCGCGACCGACTCGTGGGCTGCTCGGCGGATGAGCTCTATCACGGCATCGGTCGCGAGCCCAATTTCGTCGACGCCCGCCTGTGCGCAGTGATCGAGATCGAGCTTGGTGAAGCGCCGCTGTTCGGGAGCTCAGCCGTGCTCATGATGGTGTACGCGAACGGCGCAGGCGTCGAGCGCAATATCCCGCTGGCCAAGCACTACGCGTGCATCGTCGCCGGCGCGCCGGCCGAGCTCGAGGCACGCCTTGCCCATCTCGACCAGATTGCCGCGGAGCCGGAAACCGCCGGGCGTATTGCACTGTGTGACGACATCACCAGCGGCTACATGATGGGTGAGTGCGCGGTGCACGAGCAGGGCGACGTGGTCACTGCTCGCCAAGCCCGCTTCGCCAAGCTCAGTGCGAGTTGGCCGAAGGCCCAGCAAGCCGCGCTCGCCAGTCTCCGAGCGAGCGCCGCCGCATTCTTCAAGGCACGGGTGGAAAATGAAATCGACCTCAGCGGGACCGCGCGCGCTGCGCAGGCGCTGGGCGAAAGCAACGCCCTCGACGATGGCCTGCTCGCCGCGCTGACCGCGTTCGAGGCAGGCGAAGTGCCGACCGCCAGCGCAGGTGATTTCGCTGCAGCCGATGCGAAGCTCAATACGGAATATGCCGCCGCGCGCACAGCGGCCACTGCACAGCCGGGCGACATCGCCGGCCCACTGGGCACCATCCGCCCCGACGGCATCCGCATTGCCCAACGCGCCTGGCTCAAGTATCGCGACGCCTGGATGGAGTTCGGCAAGCGCCGTTACCCCAAGGTCAAGGCCGACGCCTGGCGCACCTATTTCACCCGCGAGCGCGTACAGCAGCTCAAGGAGATGCACGAGACGCCGGAATAATCGTGGTGAGACGAGCGTGTTTTTGGTGGGTCTGCGCTGTGCATGGGTGAGGCGGCGCCGCTAGAACGCGCAGCGTTCTGCGTCGTCGAACGCCCGAGGCGGCTCCGACGGCCGGACTTTTTTGATCTTTTCAAGCGCCCGCGCATAGCGCAGACCTACCAACAGCAACTCACCGCGGCAAATCGAACACCAGCACTTCCGCACCAACGCCCTGCCCGATCACCACCGCCGCCTCTTCGCGCATCAGCAGCGCGTCGCCGGCGTTCAACGCCTGCCCGTTGACCGTCGCGCTGCCCTGCGCGAGATGGACGTAGCCCAGGCGTCCGGTTGCGAGCGGCAGCGTCGCGCTCTGGCCGCCATCGAACAGGCCGGCGTAGATCCGCGCATCCTGCTGCAGGCGCACTGATCCGCCCGCGCCATCGGGGCTGACGATCAAGGCGAGGCGCCCACGCTTGCTGTCGTCGGAGAACATTTTCTGTTCATAGCCGGGCGCGCCGCCCTGGTGCGCCGGGATGATCCAGATCTGCAGGAAATGGGTCTCGCCGTCCGGATTGTGGTTGAACTCCGAGTGCTGCACGCCGCTGCCAGCGCTCATCCGCTGCACCTCGCCGGGGACGATGGTCGAGCGATTGCCGAGCGAATCCTCATGGCCGAGCGCACCTGCGAGCACGTAGGAGATGATCTCCATGCTCTGGTGACCGTGCTTGCCGAAGCCCTTCCCCATGGCGATGCGGTCTTCGTTGATGACCCGCAGCGGGCCGAAAGACACGTGTCGCGCATCCTGGTAGTCGGCAAACGAAAAACTGTGCCAGGAATCCAGCCAGCCATGCTGGGCATGACCTCGATCATTGGCGAAGCGCAGGGTCAGCATGAGCAGCTCCTTGAAGGCATCCGCCCATCATGGGGACAAATCCGGAACTCGAAAGGGGGCGTGCTTTGCTAATCTTCGCTTTGGACCACGGGAACGGACCTTGATGCGCTTGTTTGCCGCAAATGGCTGCGGTTCGGCACTCGCGGAGATCGCTCTCGAGTGGACCGGCGTGGCGCATGAGCGCGAGCTGCTGAGCTGGGAGCAGGTCGGTGCGGGTGCGCATCGGGGCCTGCTCGAGGCCAATCCCCTGCACCAGGTGCCAACCTTGATCCTGGACGACGGCCAGGTGTTGAGCGAGAGCGCCGCGATCGTGCTCTGGCTCGACGAGCAATACCCGCGCGCCGGCCTGCTGCCTGCCCGTGGCAGCTGCGAGCGGGTGCATGCGCTGCGCTGGCTGCTGTACCTGGTGACCACCGTCTATCCAACCTTCAGCTACGGCGACTTCCCGGCGCGCTATGTCGGCGGCGAAGAACCGCAACGCGACCTGGTCGCGTCCACCCGCGCACGCCGCAAGGAATTCTGGGCGCACCTCGAGAGCGCCGCACTCCAGCCGTGGTTCTGTGGGCATGAACCGAGCATGCTCGACGCGTACATCGCAGTGATGAGCCACTGGCATCCGCAACGCGCCTGGTTCACCCGCAATTGCCCGCGCCTTGCCGCCATCGCCCAGGCCGCCGACACCCTCCCGCAGATCGCGGCCGCCATGGCCAGGAATTTCCCGCCAGTGGTTTGAGGGAACACCTTGAAGCGGGTTTCGGTGTCAGTTGTCGGTGTCGGAAACGGCAACCTCGCTCCTGCTTTTGCTCTGCACTTTCCGAAACCGAAACCGACAACCGACACCCCCCGCGAACCTTCCCGGCATACTCCGCCGCCATGACCTCCCCCACGCCAACTCCTGACACGCACCGCCTCGGACTGTGGAGCGCGAGCGCGATCGTGGTCGCGAACATGGTCGGCACCGGGGTGTTCTCGACCTTGAGCTACCAGGTGCATGCGCTGCCGGATGAGCGCGCGATCCTGCTGCTGTGGTTGCTCGGCGGGATTTCGGCGCTCGCGGGTGCGCTCTGCTGTGCGGAGCTCGGAGCGGCGCGGCCGCGATCGGGCGGCGAATATGCGCTGCTGACCCAGCTGATCCATCCTGCGGTCGGTTTCGCGGCCGGCTGGATTTCGATGGTCGCCGGTTTCGCGGGCCCGATTGCCGCGGCTGCGCTCGCTTTTGCGGCGTATCTCGGCAAGCTCTACCCGGGCGCGGCGCACTGGCCGGTCCTGACTGCCGCACTGCTGGTGACGTTGATCAGCGGCCTGCACATGTTGCGCGTGGAAATCGGTGCGCGCTTCCAGGTGGCGACCACCGCGATCAAGATCCTGGTGATGCTGGCCATCGTGCTGGCGGCGCTCGTGCTCGCGCCGGATACACCGGCAACCCAAGGCGACACGCTGAAACTGGTGACCAGCCCGGCCTTTGCGGTGTCGCTGGTGTATGTGACCTACGCCTATCTCGGCTGGAACGCGGCGCTGTATGTCGCCGGCGAGGTCCGCAATCCGCAGCGAACCCTGCCCATCGCACTCGTCGCCAGCACGGCGCTGGTCACGCTGCTCTATATCGCGGTGAACTGGGCCTTCCTGCGCCTCGTGCCCTTCGAGCAACTGGTGCGGATCAACCCCGGCGCCATGACCGTCGAAAACGAGCTCGCGGTCGGCTTCCTGGCCGGACGCGCGTTGTTCGGCGAGTCTGGCGCAACCATTGTCGGCGGACTCATTGCGTTCACGCTGGTGTCGACCGTAAGTGCGATGGTGCTCGCCGGCCCGCGCGTGCTCACGGCGATCGCCGAAGACTGGAAACCCTTTGCACGCTTTGCGCGGCGCCACAGCGGCGGCGCGCCACGCGCCGCAATTGCATTTCAGTGGCTGCTGATCATGTTGCTGCTGGCGACGGCCAGTTTCGAGTTCGTGGTCAATTTCATCGGTGTCTCGCTGACCCTGTTCAACATGGCCGTGATCGTCGGCTTCCTGCGCGACCGCCGCGTCCATCCGGCACGCCCGCGCCCGTTTCGCGCGCCCTTCGGGCTCACCGCTGGGTGGCTGTTCCTGCTGATCAACGGCTGGATGATCGTATTTTTGACCATCAACTCGCCGCGCGCCGTGGCGGCCTCGGTGGCAGCGATCGCACTCGCCTTCATTGCTTACTGGCCGTTGCGCCGACATGCGCCGAGCGTCACGTCACCACCCGGGCCCGGAGTTTCCTGATGCTGCGTCTTCTCATCGCCATGGGCCTCTTGCTGCAGGCGCTCACCGCCAGTGCCGCCCCGCTCTGCCCGGGTGCCAGCGGCGCCGCGCCCTGGGACCAGAGCCTGCTCAACGACACCGCCCGCGTGCTCGCCGGGCTGGATGCGCCGCTCGAATCTTCACTCGCGGCCGCCATCGATCCAGCCGAGCTCGCGCGCCATCGCGCGACCCTGGGCAAGTCCTGGGCGGAGTTGCGCACACGCCAGCTCGATGCGGTCAGCGCCTTCGGCGTCAGCCTGTTCGGCAAGGGCAGCCGCGCGCCGCAGCATGTGTTCTATCCCTTCAGCGGCCCGGACGCGCTGTATCTCGTCAGCCTGTTTCCGGATGCGCGCGCCTCGGTGCTGACGGGGCTCGAACCGGTTGGCGCGGTCCCGGTACTGGCGGATCTCAGTGCACAGGAGATCGAATCGAGCCTCGCCGAGCTGCGCAAGTCGCTGTACGCGATCCTCTCCTTCAGCTTCTTCCGCACCAACGACCTGACCGTCGACCTGAAGCGCAATCGCTTCGTGGGCGTCACCCCGGTCCTGTTCACCTTCATGGCGCAGGCCGGCTATGCCATTTTTGACGTGCGCTACGTGCTGCTCGCCCCGGACGGCAAGCTGTGCCAGGCCGATGCCGCACAGGTCGCCAAGCCGCCTGCCGCGCACCTTCCCGGTGTCGAGATCGAATACTTCGCGCCCGGCCACGCCGATTTTCGCAAGCTCACGTATTTCGCTGCCGACATCGGCGACGGCGGCCTGCGGAAGACGCCGCAGTACCTCGACTACATCCACGACTTTGCACCCGACGCGACCTACTTGAAGAGCGCGTCCTACCTGATGCACAAGAGCTACTTCTCGCTGATCCGCAAGCTCATCCTCGATGAAAGCGAGCTCGTACTGCAGGACGATTCGGGCGTCCCCCACGGCTGGTTCCGTCCGCAGCTCTGGCAGGCACAGCTCTACGGCCGCTACAAAGGACCGATCGGCTTGTTTCGCAACTGGTACCAGCACGACCTCGCCGAGGCCTACGCGTCCGGCGACCCCGAGCCCCTCGACTTCGGCATCGGCTACCAGCATCGGAAGAACCAGAGCAACCTGGTGTTGTATCGCAAGCGGGCGGATGGGGCCTCCAACGGACCCGCGTCTCCCCGACTGAGGTAGCGTGGCTCTGAGCGCGCGCGGTGACTTCGGGCGCGCACGGCCGATCGCGCCAGCGCCGCGTCTCGCTACGAAGCGAACAGCCTTTCATCCACAGATTTCGCAGATTTCCACAGATTCCTTGGCCGGGGTTTTTCTCACGTGAACCGTCGTGAGTGGATATCTCACACCGGCCTCGCGCTTCTCGCTGCGGGCTTGCCCGCGTCTGCGAATCGCTCACCTGACGACCCGCTCCTCACCAAAATCCTCGCCACCGCCGGTCCTACCGTCCGCCGCGTGCTTGCCGCCCGCTCGACCTACGAGCCGCAGATCATCTGGTCGCGCCTGAATCGGGCCAGCGACGGGCGCCTTGAAACCCGCAGCGAACACCGCCTCGGCGTCGACCGCAAGCGCTGGTTCACCGCCGCAAGCTTCGTGAAGCTGCCGCTGGCGGCCTTGGTTTTCGAGGCGCTGGAAAGGCGCGGGCTTGCAAGCCAGATTGATAACCTGCGCCTGCGCGTCACCCACAGCTGCGGCGCGCTCCCGGCATCTGAGCCCGCTGGCTGGAAGCTCGGCGACCTGCTGCGCTCGATGCTCATCGTAAGCGACAACCTCGCCTACAACGCGCTCTATGAGCTGCTCGGCAGCGACGTTATCCATGCCCGCCTGGCGGCGCTCGGCTATGCGGACCTGCGCATGCCGATGCGGCTCGGCGGTTGCGCCCAGGCACGCAAGGCCCTCGCGGTCCTGAGGGATGCCGGCGGCAAGCCGGTGTGGGAATCCCCGGCGGCGCCAACCGAAAAACCGCAGCGCTACGCCTACGGCCGCGCGCTCAAGGGGCGCGCCTGGCAGCAGAGCGCGCAACAAATCCCGGGACCGCACGATTTTTCTGCCTCGAACTTCATGGCACTCGAGGATGTGCAGCGGATCTTTCTCGACCTCATGGGGATTTCGATCCCGTCAACGTCTCACTTCGCACTATCTGAGCACTCGCGGCGCTGGCTGCGACGGACCCTCGCCACGCTCCCGCGCGAATGCGCTTCCCCACGTTTTCCGGAATCGAAGTATCCCGACAACCATGGCAAATACCTGCTGGTGGGCGGCGAGCCCCAGCGCCTGCCCTCGGGGCTCGCCATCGCCAACAAGAACGCGCTGTCTTACGGCTTCATCGGCGATTGCGCGCTGATCGAAGAGCCTGCGCGCAAACTGGCCTTCGCGGTGTCTGCGGTGCTCTACGTCAACCGCGATGGCGTGCTCAACGATGGTGCGTATGAGTACGCGGAGATTGGGCTGCCGTTCTTGCGGGAGCTCGGGGAAGCGTTGCTGGCGTATGAGCAGGCAGAGCCCGTGTAGGATGTCGCGAACGCTTTTGGTGGGTCTGCGCTATTCGCGGACGCGGTTGCTCACGCTGCGGCACCAAAAGCGTCCGCGCGCCGCGCACCCCCACCACGAGCTCACCAAATCGCCGCAACACCTGAGGAATCTGCCATGGACGAGCCCGTCGCCACAGTGCTGCCACCGCATGAGTCGTCGTCGACCAGCATTCCCTCGCAGCGCGGCCGCGGCACGCTGATCCGGCGGGGCGCGTTGGCAGGCGTGGGCGTGATCGTGCTGATCATGCTGGTGATGATGTTCTGGTGGTCGAGCGAGCCGGCGCCGTTCAAGGTGCAGACGCAGGCGGAGGCGCGTGCGAAGGCGCTCGGGCACAAGGTGGTGCCGGGCTATGTGACCGTCTCGACGGTGATCGGGCTCGGCGAGACGCTGCTGGAAAAGCCGGGTGGATACCTTTCGAACGACTTGGCTCCGCCGGGCCTGCTGCTCGACAATATTCCCGAATGGGAATTCGGCGTGTTGCAGCAACTGCGCGACTTCACGCTCGCGCTGCGCAATGATTTTTCGCGCTCGCAGAGTCAGTCCGAAGACGACAAGGACCTGCGCGAGGCACAGCCGCTGCTCGCCTACAGCAGCGACAGCTGGATCTTCCCGGCCACCGAGAACCAGTATCGCCA
This sequence comes from Rhodanobacteraceae bacterium, assembly GCA_031425695.1. Taxonomy (GTDB): domain Bacteria; phylum Pseudomonadota; class Gammaproteobacteria; order Xanthomonadales; family SZUA-5; genus JANPJV01. The sequence continues at coordinate 30,969 of JANPJV010000189.1, forward strand.
GGGGCTCGATCACCTCGAGGCGTACCTGGCGCGTCTCGCAGACAATGATGAATTCAACGCACAGTTCTATGTCCGCTCCGACAATCTGGTCGAGTGGCTGAAGCTGGTCGAGAAGCAGATGGGCTCGCTGTCGCAGCGGTTGAGTGCCAGCGTCGGCCAGGCCCGCATCAACACCGACCTCGCCAACGAAAACAACGCCCAGCAATCGACTGGCGCACCCGCGATCGTCATGACCCACACGCCGTGGCTGCAGATTGACAATGTCTTCTACGAAGCGCGCGGCGCGAGCTATGCGCTGTTGCACCTGCTCAAGGCGATCGAACGCGATTTCCGGCCCGTGCTCGACGACAAGAACGCCGTCATCAGCGTCAAGCAGATCATCCGCGAGCTCGAAGAGGCCCAGGCCACCGTCTACAGCCCGGTCATCCTCAATGGTGGCGGCTACGGCCTTTTCGCCAACCACAGCCTGGTCATGGCCAATTACCTGAGCCGCGCGAATGCCGCGATCAGCGATTTGCGGAAGTTGCTGGAACGCGGGTGAGGCGCTTGTGGTGGGTCTGCGCTGCGCGCGGACGCTTTTTGGAATTCGAAAGGAAAGAGTCCGCGCATAGCGCAGACCCACCACAAGCAAATTCCCCTTCATTTCTACGAACCCATTCGACGCTAAGCTGCGCCACCTTCTTCGGTATCGGGGTGTGTCGATGAGCCTCCGTTTGCTGCTGCTGCTCGCAGGACTCGCCCTCCCCGCAGTCGCAACTGCCCAAGCCGTCCCGGTCTACACCGACGCTCTGCAAAGCGGCTTCCAGAATTTCTCGTTCGGGGCGCCGGCGCCGGTCTTCAACAACGCCACGCCGACCTTCGCGGGCGACGCCTCGATCGCGTTCACGGGCAACAATTTCAACGCGATCGGCATGGCCAACGTCGGCACGGACTACAACACGGCGACCCATCCGCGCGTGCGCCTGTATGTCCACGGCGGCGCCGCGGGTGGCCAGCAGTTGCGGATCTTCCTGCAGACGACCGATGGCGGCGGCAACAGCACGGCCGTCGCCAACGCCGAGCTCGACAGCTACATCACCGGTGGCGCGGTTGCCGCCAATGAGTGGCGCGAGGTGCTGGTGAACCTGACGCAGCCGCCACTCAACTACAACGGCCCGTATGACCGCATCGACCTGCAGTCGGATGTGGCGGGCGCGCAGGCGCAGATGTTCATTGACGAGATCAGCCTGCAGCCACCGGCGGGTGGTGGCACAAACGTGTTCGGCAACGGGTTCGAAAACGCGGTCGTGCCGCCGGCGCCGGTAACCGCGCTGATCATCGAGCGCGACCAGACGGTCAACGGCATGCTGTCGGACCGCTTCACCTGGCGTGATCGCAACAACCAGCCGCGCGTGGCCGTACTCGCGCATAACACCGGACAGTCCGGGCCGAGCGGGCAGCGCGGCGGCGAGCTCTGGGAATATCGCTACGAGATCGCAGGCGGCACGCGCATCGTGCGCGCGACCCAGCAGTTTGCCGGCGGCTTCGGCTACGTGGTCTCGCATCGCAGTGAAGGCACGACCGGCATCGGCGGTGACGACTCGCCGCTCGGGCACGGATTCCCGGGCCAGATGAGTCGCGTTTTCGAAGGGCGCCACCACGCAATCCTGCGTTTCACCCAGAACTATCCGCGGCATTCGCGCACCAATGCAGTCCCACCCAACACCCAGTACCAAGTGCCGGTGACGATCGAATGGGTGATTGCCAATGGGCGCGACCACCCGCTCTGGGCGATGACCTGGGACGTAAGCTCAGTTCCAGCGAACTCGCTCGACGACGACTCGCGCGCGCCCTATGGCGAGATGCTCTTCGACGGCAGCGCGACCATGGGCGCGCACAGCGTGATTGCCGGCGTCGGCTGGGGCGATCGCTTCAAGTTCGCATCGACCACCAGTCCCGTGACCTTCAACAGCCAGTGGAGCTGGAACGTCGCCAACACGGTTCCGTACGTGAAGCTATGGACGACCAACGTCGACGCCACCATGGGCACGGTGCAGTCGCAGACGATCGTGCAGCAGGATGCCGGCGGCTATTTCGGCACCAACCGCTGGAACACCACAAGCGCGGGCGGCTTCGCATGCACCGTGTTCGGCAATAACTATCAGATGCCGTGCGACTTCAACTGGCCTTACCAGTCGATCAACTATTCGCTATTCGCCGGTAACGCCACCAACAACACCCGGCTGGCCTGGGGTACGAATTTCGGCTGGCTGGGTCAGCAGTCGTATGCGACGCATGGCAGCGCGTTCTGGGGCGGCCCATTAGCCAACACCTTCGCCAGCGGCTATCCACGCAAGTCATATTCCACCTACATCGTGCTCGGCCTGCACTCGACCGATCCGGTCGGCGCCCAGGTCAGCGAGGTCGAGGCTGTGCAGACGACGTCGGTGAGCGCGGCCATCGGCAGTGTCGCGACCAACGGACCGGCGGGCGTGAACCGCGTCGACACCGTGAGCTATGCGCCTGCCGGTTGGAACCACGTCCGCGGCGCGTGGGCCTTCAACGCCGCCGGCAATGCGCTCGACGCGAACTTCGTGGTCAACGGCGGCGCGCTCAACCAGCCGTTGGTGATTCTGTCGAACTACACCGCCCTGGGGTTCCCGAGCGCGGTGCGGCTCAACGGCGCGACACTGGCGCTCGATGATGGTTATCTACCGAGCTTGCGAGCGGGGACGAATGAGCTGTGGATCACGCTGAACCGCACGCTCGCGGCGGGGACGAACCGGTTGGAAGTGGTTCCGTAGGGTGTCGTGACACCCTCCCGGACAGCGCGCAAAGAGCCGCGCGCAGTTCGGGCTACGCGGCTCCTCGTAGCCCGATGTGCCCCGCAAGGGGCTCACCGGGAGGCGCCCAAATCAGACCTCGGGTTGCTGCGGCTCCACATCTTCACCCGACACCACCGGCGGAATGCCCGCTTCGCCTGGGGCTTCCTCGGCTTCCTCGATCAGCGCATCCAGGCGCACCAGGCCGACCAGGTGCTCGTCCTCCGGCAGGCGGATCAGCGTCACCCCCTGGGTGTTGCGACCGACCTGGGAGATCTCGCTGGCGCGGGTGCGCACGAGTGTGCCCTGGTTGGAGATGAGCATGACGTCGTGCGCCTCGGTGAGCTGGATCGCGCCGACCAGCGCGCCGTTGCGCTCGCTGGTCTGGATCGCGATCACGCCCTGCGTGCCGCGGCCCTTCTGCGGGAATTCGGTCACGGCGGTGCGCTTGCCATAGCCGCGGGCGGTGGCGATCAGCAGGTCGCCATCGCCGTCGACCACGAGCAGGCCGACCACGCGCGCGTCGGACTTCTCTTCGGAGAAGCGCATGCCGATCACGCCGCGCGCGGTGCGGCCCATCGGGCGCACTTCATCCTCCGAGAAACGCACGGCTTTGCCGTGGCTGCCAAACAGCATGATGGCGCGCTCGCCATCGGTCAGTGCGACATTGACCAGGCCGTCGCCGTCGTCGAGTTCGACGGCGCGGATGCCGTTGGCGCGCACGTTGGCAAAGTCGGAAAGCGGGGTTTTCTTGACCACGCCCTGGCGCGTCGCAAAGAACACGAAGCGATCGTCGACGAATTCCTTGATCGCGAGAATCGCCTGGATCTTCTCGGCGGCATCGAGCGGGAGCATGTTGACGATCGGGCGTCCGCGCGAACCTGCGCTCGCCTCCGGCACCTGATAGACCGGCAGCTTGAAGACGCGGCCAAAGCTCGAGAAGGCAAGCAAAGTGTCATGCGTATTGGCGATCCACAGCCGCTCGATGAAATCCTCGTCTTTCAGCGCCGTCGCCGAACGCCCGCGACCGCCGCGGCGCTGCGAGCGATAGTCCTTGATCTGCTGGCGCTTGATGTAGCCGGTGTGCGACAGCGTAACGACCACATCCTCGGGCGGAATCAAATCGAGGATGTCGAGATCCGACTGCGAGTGTTCGATACGCGTGCGGCGATCGTCGCCATATTCCTCGCGGATGGCGATGAGTTCGTCGCGGATGACTTCCATGAGCCGGCCCGGCTCTTCCAGGATGCGGAAGAGCTCGACGATGCTGGCGAGGATGATCTTGTATTCGTCAGTGAGCTTTTCCTGCTCCAACCCGGTCAGGCGCTGCAGGCGCATTTCCAGGATTTCTTTCGCCTGCAGCTCCGACAGCTGATAGCCGTCGTCGAACAAGCCTTCGGTCGACGCCAGCCCTTCCGGACGCGAACGCTCGGCGCCGGAGGCGGCGAGCAGCGCGCGCACCAGGCCCGGCTCCCAGCGCTTGATCAGCATGCGCTCGCGTGCGGTCTGCGCATCCGGGCTGGTCTTGATCAGCTCGATCATCTCGTCGATGTTCGCGAGCGCGACGGTCAGGCCTTCGAGCACATGCGCGCGGGCACGGGCCTTGCGCACTTCGAAGATCGTGCGGCGGGTGACGACTTCCCGGCGATGGCGCAGGAAGGCCTCAAGAATATCCTTGAGATTCAATATCTTGGGCTGACCACCGACGAGCGCGACGGTGTTGATGCCGAACACCGTTTCCAGTTGGGTCTGGCTGTAGAGCTTGTTGAGCAGCACCTCGGCGTTCTCGCCGCGCTTGAGCTCGATGACGACGCGCATGCCGTCCTTGTCGGACTCGTCGCGCAGACCGTCCGGCGAGATGCCTTCGATCTCCTTGGCCTTGACCAGCTCGGCGATCTTCTCGACCAGCCGCGCCTTGTTCACCTGGTACGGCAGCTCGCTGATGATGATCGCTTCGCGATTGCCGGTGACCTCGATCTCCGCCTTGCCGCGCACGCGAATGCGGCCGCGGCCGGTCCGGTAGGCCTCGCGGATGCCAGCCGACCCGTTGATGATGCCCGCGGTCGGGAAATCCGGGCCGGTGATGTACTGCATCAGGTCGTCGATGGAGAGATCCGGATCGGCGATGAGCGCCAGCAGCGCATCCACGACTTCGCGCAGGTTGTGCGGCGGAATATTGGTCGCCATGCCAACCGCGATACCCGACGAGCCGTTGATCAGCAGGTTCGGCACCACGGCGGGCAGGACGCTCGGCTCGAGCTCCTTGTCGTCGTAGTTGGGCTGCCAGTCGACCGTGCCCTTGTCGAGATCTCGCATCAGCTCGTGGGCGAGCTTGGTCAGGCGCACTTCGGTGTAACGCATGGCTGCCGGGGCGTCGCCGTCGACCGAGCCGAAGTTGCCCTGGCCGTCGACCAGCAGGTAGCGCAGCGAGAACGGCTGTGCCATGCGCACGATGGTGTCGTAGACCGCGGTATCGCCATGCGGATGGTACTTACCGATCACGTCACCGACGACGCGCGCGGATTTTTTGTACGGCTTGTTGTAGTCGTTCCCAAGCTCTTTCATGGCAAAGAGCACGCGCCGATGCACCGGCTTCAGCCCGTCGCGCACATCCGGCAGCGCGCGTCCCACGATCACGCTCATCGCGTAATCGAGATAGGACTGCTTCATCTCGTCTTCGATGTTGACGCGCAGCACTTCTTTGGCCAGATCAGCCATGCACAAACTCCAGTGATTTCATGCGCTTGCGGCGCCGCCCGAAGACGTCCCCAAGCTCGACCCCGACCGATGTGAACAATCGGTGCTTTAGCCGCCGGATTCTACCATGTGAGGGAGCGGTGGGCTTTGGTAGCCCGGGTAAGCGCAGCGCACCCGGGAGGGGTCGCCAATATTTCCCGGGTGCGCCTGCGGCTTACCCGGGCTACATGGATCCCAGCGCGTCACTGAGACCAAGCGCAAACAAAGCCAGCTACGTAGCCAGAGCCGGGCGCCGCGCGCTCGTCAATGCCTCCACGAATCGAACCAAGGCGGGCGCGTCGGGCCCAGCCTACTTCAGGCAATGCGCGCGCCGAATCAGCCCAATGCCGCGCGCATCCGCGCCGTCGTCGGATTTTCGATTGCCCCGCGTTCGGTCACGATCACATCGATCAGCGAGCCCGGGGTCACGTCGAACACCGGGTTCCACGCGTTCACGCCGGGCGCGGCGGTGCGGGTGCCGGCGTATTCAGTGAGCTCGCGGGAATCGCGTTCTTCGATGTGGATCTGGGTGCCGTCAGGCGTCGCCAGGTCGACGGTCGAAGTCGGCGCGACCACCATCACGCGCGCGCCGAAGTGGCGGGCAGCGACGGCGAGCGACAGCGTGCCTATCTTGTTGGCGGTGTCGCCATTGGCGCAGATACGGTCGGCGCCGACGATCAGCCAATGCGCGCGCTTGAGGGAAAGCAGCCAGGCGCCGGCACCATCGGCGATCAGTTGCGCCGGGATGCCGTCTTCCAAAAGTTCCCACACGGTCAGGCGCGCACCTTGCAGCCACGGCCGCGTCTCGCCCGCATACACCGCGCTGACCTTGCCCTGCGCATAGGCCGCCCGGATCACGCCGAGCGCCGTGCCGAGGCCCGCGGTGGCCAGCGAGCCAGTGTTGCAATGGGTCAGCAGCCCGTGGCCGGGCTCGATGTACGCAGCGCCGGTCATCGCCATGCGGTAGTTGGCGGCGAGATCCTCGGCGTCGATGGTTTCCGCGAGCCGGAGCACGCGCACAGGATCCGGGTCGTCCGCGCATTCGAACAGTACGCGGTCGATGGCCCACATCAGATTGACTGCGGTCGGCCGCGCTGCGCGCAGTCGCAACGCCTGCTCCTGGAAGGCGGCGATGCGCTGGCCGAGCGGCAGCTGCGCAATCTGTTGCGCGGCAATGGCCAGGCCGTACGCCGCCGCAATCCCGATTGCCGGCGCCCCACGTACGATCAGCGCCGTGATTGCGGCAGCGACGTCATCCGCGGTCGCCATCGACAGCCAGACCTGCTCACGCGGCAACGCGCGTTGGTCGAGCAGCTCGAGCGCACTGCCAGTGAAGCGCAGGGCGCGGACGCGGTCGAAGGGGGCGAGGAGGTTCTGGGACATGAGTTCGAAGCCGGCATGGCAAACCCCGCAGTCTAGTCGAGCGTTGCCGTTAGTGGGTCTGCGCTATGCGCGGACGCCTTCGCACCGTCCATAATGGCGTCCGCGCACAGCGCAGACCCACCAAGA
>JANPJV010000190.1:0-5442 GCA_031425695.1 Rhodanobacteraceae bacterium
GGCGCTTCTTGACTGCCAAACTGGAGAAAGCGTCCGCGCATAGCGCAGACCCACCACCAGCAAGAGCAGAGCCCGCACCAACGAACCCAGACCCACCACCAGCAAGAGCAGAGCCCGCACCAACGAACCCAGGCCCACCACCGGCAAGAGCAGGCCCACCACCCGACCACAAGCACCACGATTCGAAAATGAACACGCGCAACGGGCACTAGCCCTGCGCTTCCCGGACAGGTGACACTCTCACTCCATTCGAGTAAAGTGCCCGGCGTTCAGACCGACATAAAGCTTTTCAGCAGGTTGCAATGCAGCCGGCCAGGCCTGGGGAGATCCCCGCAGCCTCGGCCCTCGCGATGGCGACCGACCGCTGGGCACCCTTGAGGCAACGTCCGCATTCGTTCATTGACCTGATGGTCATTGAGTCTGGCGATTCGTGCATGCCTTGCTCCATTCGTACTGTTTGCTTTCCTGGCGACACGCCTGGACTTCCAGCGAAGTCGTATGGGTCATGGACAGGTCCGCTGCAGCGTGCCGTGTGCACGGACACCCTGGTCGAAAGGCTTCACCCCGCGAAGCGAGAGCTTCACCCGAGATGCGAAAAGCTTCACCGGCATAGCGCATCTCTATCGATGTGTGGACCGCACGCGCGGTATCAAACGGAGTTTTCCAATACATGAGTTCCGACAAGCTCGGGCATTCGCCAGCGTCCCTGTACGCCACTGCCCCGGAGGGCGGCACCGAGCCGGTGCCCGCCGAGACTCCAGAGATCGCGCCCCCTCCGGCGCAGCTGCAGCTGCATTTGAGCCCGCGTCCGGCTCCGCGAACGTCGAAGCCGCGCGCCACTGCAGACGGCGCCACCCCGGCTCCTCGCAAGCGCCGTGCGAGTGCACCCGCTAAGGCGCTCGATGGGGCGGCAGTTGCGCAGGATCCAGTGGCAGCTCCGCCGGAGCCGAGCGCACTGATGGTCACGGGTGACGCACCGTTGCCCGAATCGCCGGCGGCACCCAGCCACGCGGTCGAAGAAACACCGGTCGAACTGCGAGCAGCCGACTTGGTCGAAGCGCCATCCCAATCGATCCCGGAAGCAGACCCCAGCCCGCGCGCCGCCGTGGTCATCGCGCCGCCCGCTTCCGAACCCGCGGACCCGTCGCCCTCGCTGCTTGCCCTTGACGCGCCGACGCCCACCGAAGCCACGGTGTCCGAGCAGATGACTTCAGCGCTGCCGGTTCCCGAGCCGACGCCAGCGCTGGTTCGCGAGCCGGTGATGTTGAATGTCCAGCAACGCATCTACGTGGTCGCCCTCGGTCGCAAGCGTGAAGCCCTGCAACATCTGCTGAGCACTGAAGTCCCGGTGCAGACACTGGTGTTCACCCGCACCAAGCACGGCGCCGACAAGATCTCGCGCTTCCTCGAGCGGGTCGGTTTCAAGGCCGCTGCGATCCATGGCGACAAGAGCCATGGCGCCCGCAGCCGCGCGCTCGCAGGCTTCAAGGCCGGCGACATCTCGCTGCTGGTGGCCACCGACATCGCTGCGCGGGCGCTCGATCTCGATGCCCTGCCGGTCGTGGTCAACTATGACCTGCCGCATATTCCCGACGACTACGTGCAGCGCCTGCTGCGAGTCGCCCAGGCGCCCGTTCCCGGGCGTGCCTTGTCGATCATCACGCAGGAAGAATCGCCGCAATACCGTGCTGTTCGCGCCCTCGTGGCCGATGACATCGAACTGCAGAGCCTGGCCGGATTCGAGGCGGCCGAAGCCTTCGATCCGGATCGTGATCCGCCGCAGCGCGCCGACAATGAAGAGCGCAGCGAGACCCCCGCCGCCCGCCCGCCAGTCCAGCAGCAGCCAGCGCGCCCGCCACGCCAGCCCAATGCACCCGGCGGTCGCCGCGAGCGTGGTCGTCAAGAGCGCGCGGCACGCATGGCCCAGCCGGCCGCAGCTGAACTGCTGCCTGGAGCCGAGCCGGTCGTGCTCGCTGAAGGGGCGGCGGTGGTCGCCCCGGTCGCGCGTCCAGAACGAGTGGCGCGCCCGGAGCGCGGTCCGCGCCCGGAGCGCCCGGCCCAGCCGTCGCGCGGTCCACGGCCCGAGCGCAAGGCGCGCCCCGAGCGTGGTTCACGCCCGGAGCGTGGGCGCCACGGGGAACGCGTGCAGGTCATGCGCGGCGACGAACAGCCGTTTGGTCCGGAGCCCGTGTTCCCGGACGACGAACAGAATTTCGGCGACGATCCGAGCAACGCGGTCGACTTCTCGGAGGTCGAAGGCCGCATCGAGCGTGGCAATTCGGCGCTGCCGCAGCCGGCTCTGCGGCAGCCCGACGGCGACAATCGTCGCCGCCGCCGCAATGGTCGGCCCGACCCGTTTGCACCGTTCACACCGATCGAGGGCAATGAGGACCAGGCAAACATCTGGGACGAGCGGCAGCCTGACGATTATCGGGATCAATGGAGCGTGCTCGGCCCGACCGCCGGACGCCCGGCGTGGACCTACGCCGATCAAGGCCAGCTGCCGGTCGGTGAGCCGAAGATCCGCTCGGACGCACAACCGCGTGTCGATCCCGGTGCCATCTTCGCCAAGCCCGAGCGCGGCGGAGAACGTGGCGGCGAACGTCCGAGTGAACGAAGCGAACGCCGGCCCGGCGGTCCCCGAGCGCGCGCAGGCCAGCCGCGCCAAGGCCAGCCGCGCGGCGGTCAACCACGCCAGGGCCAGCCCCGCCACGGCCGACCCAAGCGCGCCGACGGGCGTTGATCTCAAGAGCGGTGTCGGTTATCGGTTTCGGTAAAGATAAGCGCCGCCTTCAGCTCTGCTGTTTCCGAAACCGGCAACCGAAACTGAAAACCGCTCTCCCCATGCCCTACACCCCCATCCTCGCGACCCTCGGCTATGTGGTCACGCCGGACCGCAGCAAGGTCCTGCTGGTGCATCGCAATGCGCGACCCGGGGATGCGCATCTCGGCAAGTACAACGGCCTTGGCGGCAAGCTCGAAGCGGACGAGGATGTGGTCGCGGGCATGCGTCGCGAGATCCGCGAGGAAGCGCAGCTCGAATGTGCCACGCTGCAGCTGCGCGGCACCATTTCCTGGCCGGGATTCGGCAAGCAGGGGGAAGACTGGTTCGGCTTCCTGTTTCTGATCACCGAGTTCTCCGGGACGGCGCCGCCGGCCAATCCCGAAGGCAGCCTCGAGTGGGTCCCGCTGGAACGCATCTACGAGCTGCCCCTGTGGGAGGGCGACCGGCTGTTCCTGCCGCTCGTCTTCGACACCGACCCGCGCGCCTTCCACGGCGTCATGCCCTACCGCGACGGCCGCATGCAATCGTGGTCGTTCACGCGCATCTGAGCGAACTCCGTCGTAGGTCATGTTGCCCGCGCAGCGGGCTACTTGACGCTCTCGCTTCAGATCCGAAGCTGTCAAGTAGCCCGCTAGCGCGGGCAACATGACCTACGAACTTTCGCATCCCGCGAGCACGCGGCCCATTGTGCATTTTGTGTAAGGATGGCTCCTTGTCTCCCGAGCAGATGCCATGAGCCTGCACCGTCTCCGCCTGCCACCGCCAACGCTGGAATCGCTGTTTCCGCCGGTGCGTGGCTATCGTTATTTCGCCGCTTCGACCAACTGGCCATTTGAGCATTGCGAAGGCGTTGGCTGTGCGCGCCGGCGCTGGTGGCTGGCCGAGCACGCATTGCTGGCCTATGAGGATTGTGCGGTCATCGCGGCGACGCTCGGTGATCTCGGCTACCGGGTCGAACACTGCACGCAGCCGGACACCAGCGCGTTCGCCTACGCGGCAATCAAGGACGCCGATGGCGTGCTGGTCTTTCGTGGCACCCAGGCGATGCGACCCGGCGATGCGCCACGCAAGTTCAAGCAGGTGGTGAGCGACTGGATGATCGATGCCGCTTTTGCACGCACCGAGGAAGGCGCGGGGCTGGCGCATGGCGGCTTTGCACGTACGCTGGCGGTACTTTGGCCGCAGTTGCAGGCCTTGCTGCCGCAGGCGCAGCGCTGGTGGGTGACCGGCCACAGCCTGGGTGGTGCGCTCGCGGCGCTGGCGGCACTGCGGGTGGCGCAATCGACACACACGCTAGCAGGGGCCGTCACCTTCGGACAGCCGCGCACCGGTGATGCCGCGCTGGTGGCAGCGCTAGACCGGCTGCCGCTGGTGCGCGTGGTCAATGCCTGTGACCTGGTGCCCGACCTGCCACCAAGCGCGCTCGGCTTCGCCCACAGCGATCGGATCGACCACCTCGACGCGCATCGGCGGGCCGGCTACGTGCAGACCCTCAAGCGCCATCTGTTGCGGCTGCCGCGCAATCTGCGCCACGGTCTCGGCGCACTGACACCGGTCGAGCTCATCGATCACGCGCCGTTGCACTACGCGATCAAGTGCTTCAACCAGGCTTTCGATGCCGCGAAGAGCTCGCCGTGATCAAGCGCCTCGGCAAGATCCTGTTCCTGCTGCTGGCCATCGCGGTGATCGCGTTGGTTGCCTGGGGCTACAGCGGTGATCGCACCGTCGCGGAACTGCGTGCGCGCTGGGCACCGGCGCCGTCGGAGTTCAAGCAGATTGACGGTCTCGAGGTGCACCTGCGCGACCAGGGCCCGCGCGACGATGCGCTGCCCGTCCTGCTCCTCCACGGAACCTCGGCCAGCCTGCATACCTGGGAAGGCTGGGCGCGCGCGATCGCGCAGACGCGTCGCGTGATCAGCATCGATCTTCCGGGCTTCGGTCTCACCGGCCCAAATGTCGAACGCGACTACCGAACTGAGCGCTATGTGCGCCATGTGCTTGCCGTGCTCGATCACCTGGCGATCAAGCGCGTCGTGCTGGCCGGCAACTCACTCGGCGGCGAAATTGCCTGGCACACCGCGCTGGCCGATCGCGGTCGCGTTGCCGCATTGGTGTTGGTCGATCCGGCCGGCATGCCACTCGCCGCCAAGTCGATTCCAATCGGCTTTCGGATGGCGGCGAATCCGCTGCTGGCCCCGTTGCTCACCGTGCTCACGCCGCGCAGCGTGGTCGCGCAAAGCGTGCGCAGCACATACGGCGATCCAGCCAAGGTGACCGACGCAACGATCGATCGCTATTACGAACTCACGCTCCGGACCGGTAACCGCCAGGCCCTGGTCGACCGCTTCAAGCAGATGCGCTTCGGCGACCGCATCGACGGGCTGAAATCCATCGAGATCCCGACGCTGATCCTGTGGGGCGCGCAGGATCAGTTGATCCCGGTCGACAACGCGCGCCTTTTTGCCGATGCGATTCCGAACAGCGAGGTCGCCATTTTCGAAAACCTCGGCCACATCCCGCAGGAAGAAGACCCGCAGCAATCCGTCGCGCCGGTGCTGCGTTTTCTCGAAACCCGCGCCTGTGCAAATTGTGGGGTGCCGTAACTTGCACCAGTAGCGGCGGCGCAGGAGCGCCGCCCTCCCAGTGCGGCTATCGGA
>JANPJV010000191.1:0-15871 GCA_031425695.1 Rhodanobacteraceae bacterium
TGTCCCGCGGAAGCGGGACTACTTGACAAGGGATCGGGTCAAAACTTCACGTAGGTCATGTTGTCCCGCGGAAGCGGGACTACTTGACAAGGGAACGGGGAAAACTTCACGTAGGTCATGTTGTCCCGCGGAAGGGACTACTTGACACGGGATCGCCGGTAACGCGCCCGGGCGTCAAGTAGCCCGCCTTCGCGGGCAACATGACCTACGGGTGGAAGCCCCTACGCCGTCCCGCCCACCGTCAACCCATCAATCCGCAGCGTTGGCTGCCCCACGCCCACCGGGACACTCTGGCCGTCCTTGCCGCAAACGCCGACGCCCTGGTCGATGGCAAGGTCGTTGCCGACCATGGAGACGCGGGTGAGGACGTCGGGGCCATTGCCGATCAGGGTGGCGCCCTTGACCGGGCGAGTGATGCGGCCGTTCTCGATGAGGTAGGCCTCGGAAGCGGAGAACACGAATTTACCGCTGGTGATGTCGACCTGCCCGCCGCCGAAGTTCGCGGCGTAGATGCCCTTCTCGACCGAGCGGATGATTTCCTCGCGATCGTGTGGACCGGGGCGCATGTAGGTGTTGGTCATGCGCGGCATCGGCAGGTGCGCGAAGGACTCGCGGCGGCCGTTGCCGGTGCTGGTCGTGCCCATCAGCCGCGCGTTGAGCTTGTCCATCAGGAAGCCCTTGAGCACGCCGTTTTCAATCAGCGTGGTGCACTGGCTCTGGGTGCCTTCGTCGTCGATGCTGAGCGAGCCACGGCGTCCGGCGAGCGTGCCATCGTCGACCACGGTCACCAGCGGGTTGGCCACCAGCTCACCGACGCGGCCGGAAAACGCGCTGGTGCCCTTGCGGTTGAAATCGCCTTCGAGGCCGTGACCGATCGCCTCGTGCAGCAGGATGCCCGGCCAGCCGGAGCCGAGCACGACGGTCATGCTGCCGGCCGGCGCCGGCACGGAATCGAGATTCACCAGCGCCTGGCGCACGGCTTCGCGCGCAAGCGCCTTGGCGGTGTCTGCCTGGAAGAAGTCGGCGTAGCTCAGGCGTCCGCCACCGCCGGCGAATCCCGATTCGCGGCGACCACCGGACTCGACGATCACGCTGACGCGGAACTGGATCAACGGACGCACATCGGCAGAGAGCGTGCCATCGCTCTGTGCGATCAGCACCGTGTCGATTTCGCCCGAGATGCCGACCATCACCTGCTGCACGCGTGGATCAAGCGCGCGTGCATACGCGTCGACCTCCTTCAGCAGGCTGACTTTCGTCTCGGAGCTCAAGCTGTCGATCGGATCGATCGCCGGATACAGCGCCGGCACCGCACTGCGCGTCAACACCGCGAGCGACCCGCTCTGGCCACTGCGCGCGATCGAGCGGGCACTGCTCGCGGCTTCGAGCAAAGCGGGCACGTCGATCTGGTCTGAATAGGCGAAGCCGACCTTCTCGCCGGACACTGCGCGCACGCCGACACCCTTCTCGATGCTGTGCGAGCCCTCCTTGACGATGCCGTCCTCCAGCCCCCAACCCTCCTGCCGGGTGTGCTGGAAATACAGATCCGCACTGTCCACCCCCGGCTTCAGCAAAGCCCCGAGGCCGCGCTCGATCCCGGAAAGATCGAGATCGGCAGCCAGGAAACGCTGTTCGGCAAGAGCGAGCGCGGTATCAGTCATCGAGATTCGCAGTCAGAAACGAGACCGCGCAGTCTAACGGGGTCGGGCAGCTCGAAGGTTCACGCCGCGACAGACGTTCAGGCACGACGTAGGTCATGTTGCCCGCGCAAGCGGGCTACTTGACGGCTTTGCAACGAAAAGGCGTCAAGTAGCCCGCTGCGCGGGCAACATGACCTACGACAGCAGGTGCGGCACGATCAGGACGAAGTCGGGATCTTCAGGACTGCGCCGACGCGGACGCGGTCGGTCTGGAGGGCGTTGGCCTGGCGGATCTGGGTGACGGAGACGCCGTGTCGAACGGCGATCTCGGTCTGGGTTTCGCCGAAGGCGACGACGTGGGCTCGTGACTTGACGTTGGCCGCGATCCACGTGCCCGGCGGTGGCGAACTGTGAAAATAGTCGCGCAGGCCGAGCAGGATCGCGTCGGCCAGGCGCGCGCGATGCTTGGGGTCGTTGAGCTTGCGCTCCTCCTCCGGGTTGCTGATGAAGCCGGTTTCGATCAGCAACGAGGGCACGTCGGGTGAGCGCAGCACGACGAAGTTGGCACGCTCGACCTGGCGCTTGTGGGCCTTGCCCATGCGCGTCAGCGAGGCAAGAACGTGCTCGGCCGCCTGCGCGCTGGCTTCGAGCGCGGCGCCCTGGGAAAGATCGAGCAGCACCGCTGCCAGCATCGAGTCGCGACCGTGCAGCGAAACGCCGCCGACCAGGTCGGAGCGATTCTCGCGCTCGGCGAGATAGCGGGATGCCTCGTTGGTGGCACCGCGGGTGCTCAACATGTACACGGACGAGCCACGTGCCTTGCGATTGATCGCGGCGTCGGCGTGAATGGAAACGAAGAGGTCAGCCTTCTGCTCGCGCGCCTTCTCGAAACGCCGGCCGAGCGGCACGAAGAAATCGGTGTCGCGGATCAGCACCGAGCGCATGCCTGGCTCGGCATCGATGCGCTCGGCCAGCAGCTTTGCGACCCGCAGCGTGATGGCTTTTTCATGGGTGCCGCCGGCACCCACCGCGCCCGGGTCCACACCACCGTGCCCGGCATCGATCGCGATGATGACGTCGCGGGTCTCGACCTTGCGGCCGGCGATGTTCTGCGCGGGCGGCAACGGCACGCTGACTGGCGTCATGTCGATGACCAGGCGATGGCGGAAGCGCTTGCCCGACTGCATGAAGGTGCGCGGACGCACGCCCTCCTTCAAATCGAAGACGATGCGCAGACGGTCCGCTTCCGGTTGCCCCGAACGTACCGACGAAACCACGCCCCGGCCGGTGATATCCAGCCCACGGCGCAGCCGACCATCCTTGATATCGAGCACCAGACGGTCGGGATCCGCCAGCGTGAACACGCGGTAATCCGGAACCTCCGAGACGTCGATGCTCGCCTGAGTCCGCTCGTCCTCGGTGTCGACGCGCACGGATTTGACGTCCGTGGCATGAGCCACCGACGCGCAAACCAGAGTCAACCAGAGCCAGGCGCGGGACATTTTGGAGGATTACCAATCAAAGTCTGCCAATTGAAACCAATCAGCGCGCGAATTACAAGTCTTTTTGTTACATATCTGAGAGTTACGGCACGTTCCTCATTAACCGCATCAGCCTTTCATGAATACTGCGTGAGCGGGGGAGCGGGAAAGCGGGTTTGGGTTTCGGTTTTCGGTATCGGTAAGGAAGTAGAGCGTGGAGCCCGGCGTCGTGGCTTTCCATTCCGACACCGACAACCGACACGGAAACCCGCTTGGGTGCTACCCTGCCCGCCCCTTGAAAATCGGCGCCTGACCCGTGGTCCGTACCCGTTTTGCTCCAAGCCCAACCGGTTATCTGCATGTCGGCGGCGCGCGCACTGCACTGTTTTCCTTCCTCGAGGCGCGGCATCACGGCGGCGAGTTCGTGCTGCGGGTCGAGGACACGGATCGCGAGCGTTCGACGGATGCGGCGGTGCAGGCAATCCTTGACGGCATGGCCTGGCTCGGCCTGGCGCACGACGAAGGTCCTTACTTCCAGACGCAGCGATTCGATCGCTATCGCGAAGTTGCCCAGAAACTGCTCGCCGACGGCAAGGCCTATCACTGCTATTGCAGCAAGGACGAGCTCGACGCGATGCGCGCAGAGCAGGAAGCACAGGGCCTGAAACCACGCTACAACGGGCTCTGGCGCGACAGCAGTGCAACGCCGCCCCCCGGGGTGACTCCGGTGATCCGCTTCCGGAATCCGGCGATGGGCGAAGTGGTCGTCGATGACCGCGTGCGCGGCAGCGTCGTTTTCGACAACGCCGAGCTCGATGACCTGATCATCTGGCGCTCGGACGATTCGCCGACCTACAACTTCGGCGTCGTGGTCGACGACATCGACATGCGCATCACCGATGTGATCCGCGGCGACGACCACCTCAACAACACGCCGCGCCAGATCAACATGTACCACGCCCTCGGTGCGACGCCGCCACGTTTCGCCCATCTGCCGATGATCCTCGGCCCGGATGGCGCCAAGCTCAGCAAGCGCCACGGCGCGGTCAGCGTGCTCGGCTATCGCGAAGATGGCTTCCTGCCGGCCGCACTGCTCAATTACCTGGTGCGTCTCGGCTGGTCGCATGGCGACCAGGAGATCTTCACGATGGCCGAGATGGTCGAGAAGTTTTCCGCCGACGACGTCAACCACTCAGCCTCGCGCTTCGATGTCGAGAAGCTCAAGTGGCTGAACCAGCAATACCTGAAGACGCTCGACCCGGCGCTGGTCGTGCCCGAGCTCGAGTGGCACCTGGAACAGCAGGGCCTGCTGGGGCGCGGGCCGCAGCCCATCGACCTGATCATCGCGCTGCGCGAGCGCGTGCATACGCTCAAGGAGTTGGCCGAGCGCGCGCGCATCTGGATCGAGCCGTTGACCGAGTACGACGCGGCCGCCGTCGCCAAGCACCTGCAACCCGCGGCGCGGGTGCCGCTCGAGGCCGCGCGCGTTGCGCTTGCGGCTTTGAGCGAGTGGTCAGCTGCGAGCGTGCACGCCGCGCTCGAAGAAACCGCCAAGGCGCTGGGCGTCGGCCTCGGCAAGGTCGCGCCGCCCCTGCGCGTCGCCATGACCGGCACCCAGGTCAGTCCGTCGATCGACCACACCATCTATCTCGCCGGACAGGCACAAGCGCTCGCGCGCATCGACGCGGCGCTGGCGAAGATCGGCTGATGGAACGCCTGGCCTCGGCGACGCCGCTCAAGACTGCGAGCGACGCGAGCTTCGGCTGGCTAATGGTCGCGATCGCCACGGCGCTCGCGGCCTATGCGCACTTGAAGGCATTGTCGTGGGTCTGGTGGCCGATCGGCATCGGCTGCGTGCTGGTCGCGCTCACGCTGGTTGCGCCCACGCTGCTGCGTCCGCTCAACCGCGCCTGGATGTGGCTCGGACTGACCCTCGGGCGCGTCATCACGCCGATCATCATGGCACTGATCTTTTTCGGCGTGCTGACGCCGATTGCCTGGCTTGCGCGGATGCGCGGTGCTGATCCGATGCGCCGGCGTTTCGATCCTGCCGCCAAGTCCTATTGGATCGCACGCGAGCCGCCGGGACCGGATGCGGGGACGATGGGGAAGCAGTCGTGAGCGGCGAGGACTCCGGAGCTTTCGTGGGTTCGGACCTTGTCCGAACGTTTTTGGCGCTGGTTGCCGGAGAGCGTCCGGACAAGGTCCGGACCCACGTAGCAGCGGTGCGAACCAACTCCCCATGCTGATCCTCGGCATCTCCGCCTACTTCCACGACAGCGCCGCCGTGCTCTTGCGCGACGGCCACATCATCGCGGCGGCACAGGAGGAGCGCTTTTCGCGGCAGAAGCATGACGCCCGATTTCCGCGGCTGGCCGTTCGTTACTGCCTGGCCGAGGGCGGGGTCAGCCTGGCCGATGTCGACCACATCGTCTTCTTCGAAAAACCCTTCCTGAAGTTCGAGCGGCTGCTGGAAACCTATCTCGCGTTTGCGCCGCGTGGTATCCGGAGCTTCGCGACCGCGATGCCGATCTGGCTGCGCGAGAAGCTGTTCCAGAAAAAATTGATCGCCGATGCCCTGCAGGAGATCCAACCGGGATTTGTCAGCCGCAACCCGCTGTTGTTCTCCGAGCATCACCTGAGCCACGCAGCGAGCGCCTTCTATCCCTCGCCATTCGATCGTGCGCTGGTGCTGACCATGGACGGTGTCGGCGAGTGGGCGACCACGACTGCGGCGATCGGCAACGGCCGGCAGCTCGACATCCTGCGCGAGATGCATTTCCCGCACTCGCTCGGGCTGCTCTATTCCGCATTCACGACCTACTGCGGCTTTCGCGTCAACTCAGGCGAATACAAGCTGATGGGGCTCGCGCCCTATGGAAGCCCGAAGTACGCGCAACAGATTCGCGAACAACTGATCGACGTCAAGGACGACGGCAGCTTCCGGCTCAATCTCGATTATTTCGATTATTGCACTGGCCTCACGATGACCAGCGCGCGCTTCCATGCGCTCTTCGGCGGTCCGCCACGCGCACCGGAAGCGCCGCTCGAAGCACGCCACCTGGATCTCGCCGCGTCGATCCAGAAAGTGCTCGAGGAGATCGTGCTCAAGCTCGCGTCGAGCCTGCGCGCGGAGACGGGCGAAAGCCGGCTGTGCCTTGCGGGCGGGGTCGCGCTCAACTGTGTCGCCAATGGTCGCCTGCTGCGCGAGGCCGGCTTCGAGTCGATCTGGATCCAGCCGGCCGCAGGCGATGCCGGCGGTGCGTTGGGCGCGGCGCTCGCGGTGTGGCATCGGCTGCTGGAGCAGCCGCGGGCCAGGTCTGAGGCGGGCGTCGAGAACGAGCGTCCGGACAAGGTCCGGACCCACGAGAGGCTGGACGACATGCAGGGCGCCTATCTGGGGCCGGCTTTCGACGAAGCTGCGATCGGCGCGTCGCTGGACCGCGTCGGCGCTCGCTACACGCTGCTCGACGAGCCCACGCTGCTGGCACGCGCGGCCGCGGATCTCGCCGATGGCCTCGCGCTCGGGTGGTTCCAGGGACGCGCGGAATTTGGTCCGCGTGCGCTCGGCAATCGGTCGATCCTGGCCGACCCGCGGCACAGCGACACGCAGTCGGTGCTCAATCTCAAGGTCAAGTTCCGCGAGTCATTCCGTCCGTTCGCCCCTGCTGTTCTCGCCGAGGATGCGGGCGAATGGTTCGCGCTCGACGCGCCGAGCCCGTACATGCTGCTGGTCGCGCCGGTGGCGGCCCAGCACCTCTTGCCCGTTGCGGATGACGTGAGCGGACTTGATCGGCTCAAGCAGATTCGCTCGAGCATCCCGGCCGTCACCCACATCGATCACTCGGCGCGCGTGCAGACGGTTCATGCCGACACCAACGCGCTCTTCCATGGCCTGCTGACGCAATTCAAGCGGCTGACCGGCTGCCCGGTGCTGGTGAACACGAGCTTCAACGTGCGCGGCGAGCCCGTCGTCGGTACGCCGGAGGATGCCTTCCGCTGCTTCATGGGCACGCACCTGGATCGATTGGCGATCGGCAATTTCTACCTCGAGAAATCCGCGCAGCCGCCCGAGCTCGCGAGCAATTACGCGCATTTGTTGCCGGCGGATTGAGCGGTGTAGGCTGGGGTCGACACGTCCGCTCCGTCCGATTTTCGCGACGGGAATCCGAACGTGCGACCCCGGCGCTCTTGCGGGCAATCAAAGCCGCGGCGCTGGCGCGATCACTGATACGCGACAATCGAACTTGGTGCGCGCTCAGCGCCACGCTACAAAAGCGCTGCGCCTGCATAATCAGAGTGGTTCTTCCCCATCTCGAGACCCGCCCATGCTGCGTTTGCCCCTGCTCTGCCTTGCCAGCTTCATCGCCCTGCCCCTCGCCGCGCAGGAACGCGATTTCAGCAAGGTCGAGATCAAGACCACGCCGCTGCGTGGCGGGCTGCACATGTTGCAAGGTGGCGGCGGCAACATCGTCGCCAGTGCCGGAGCGGACGGGGTCTTTATCGTCGACGACCAATACTCGCCCATGTCGGACAAGATTCGGCTGGCGCTGAAGGGGCTCTCGGACCAGCCGACGCGCTTCGTCATCAACACCCACTGGCACGGTGACCACACCGGCGGCAACGAGGCCTTCGGCAAGGCCAATGCCGTGATCGTGGCCCACGAGAACGTGCGCACCCGCATGAGCACGCAGCAGTTCATCACGGCAATAAAAATGGAAGTGCCGCCTTCGCCGGCCGCGGCGTTGCCGGTCGTCACTTTCACCGACGGCCTGACCCTGCATCTCAATGGGCAGACTGCCACCATCGTCCATGTCGAGCACGCGCACACCGATGGCGACGCACTGGTGCACTTCGCGGAAGCCAATGTGCTGCACATGGGCGATGTCTACTTCAACGGCCTGTACCCGTTCATCGATGTCAGCTCGGGCGGCAGCATCGAGGGCTTCCTGAAGGCCATCGAACGCGGAATCAAGCTCTCCGACGCCGACACCATGATCGTTCCGGGCCACGGGGCGCTCAGCAATCGCGCCGAACTGATCGCGTATCGGGGCATGCTGGCCGGCTTCCGCGACGCGGTGCAAAAACTGAAGGGGGCGGGCAAGTCGCTCGAGGAGACCATCGCAGCCAAGCCGACGGCCGAGTTCGACGAGAAGCTGGGCGGTGCCTTCATCAAGCCCGAGCAACTGGTCGAGTTCATCTACTCGACACTGTAGACGCACCCGCAAGCAGCCCACGCAGACAATCGAGATCGACCGGCTTGACCACGTGCTGGTGGAAGCCGGCGGCACTCGAACGCGCCCGATCGCTTGGCTGCCCATAGCCGGTCAGCGCGATGAAACGCGTCTCTTCCCAGCCCGGAAGCCGCCGCAGCTGACCCGCGAGCGCATAGCCGTCCATGCGCGGCAGCCCGATGTCGAGGATGGCCACTTCCGCCTGGAATTCGCCCGCACGGCGCAGCGCATCCTCGGCGTCTGCTGCGGTCTCGACCTCGTGGCCCTGCTGGGAGAGCGCCAGGGCGAGCATGTTCAGGGCATCGACATTGTCATCGACCAGCAGGATGCGCTTGTGCTCCGCGGCCGTGTGGTCGGGCAACGCCGGTGCTGGAACGACTCCTGCGCGGAGTGCGGTGACCAGAGGAAGCACGACGACGAATTGGCTGCCCTGGCCCGCTCCAGGACTTTCCGCGTGCACGCTGCCACCATGCAGCTCGACCAGGTTGCGCACGATCGCGAGACCGAGGCCGAGGCCGCCGCGCGCCCGGTCGATGATGCGACCCTGCTGTTCGAAGAGGTCGAAGACACGATCGAGCATGGCCGGTTCGATGCCCATGCCCGGATCTCGTACGCGCACTTCGACGGACTCGCCGACGCGGCGGCTGGTGACTTCGATGCAGGCGCCTCTGTCACTGTACTTGGAGGCATTGGTGAGCAGGTTGGAGAACACCTGTGCAAGACGCGCAGGATCACCATCGACATGCAGCGGTTCGCCTGCCGCGCACAACGCCACGCGTTGAGCCTTGTGTTCGATCAGCGGCTTTGCCATCTCGAGCGCCGCATCGACGGCCCCGGCAAGATCGAACACCTGCTTGCTCAGTGAGAGCTTGCCCTGGGCAATCCGCGACACGTCCAGCAGGTCATCAACCAGGCGGACCATGTGGTCGAGCTGGCGCTTGATGATCTCGTGCTCGGCCGAGTGCCCGGTGCGCAGGCGCAGGATCTCGAGTGCGGTCACGATGGGC
This sequence comes from Rhodanobacteraceae bacterium, assembly GCA_031425695.1. Taxonomy (GTDB): domain Bacteria; phylum Pseudomonadota; class Gammaproteobacteria; order Xanthomonadales; family SZUA-5; genus JANPJV01. Next base: position 9,363 of record JANPJV010000191.1, read on the forward strand.
GACAGCGGGTTGCGCAGCTCGTGGCCGAGCATGGCCATGAACTCATCCTTCGCCCGGGTCGCGCTTTCCGCACGCTGGCGCGCCTCCTCCAGGGAGGCAGTCTGCGCGTCGAGCTCGCTCAGCGTGCGCTCGATCTCGGCACGCGCCTCGTCGAGCTTGCGGGTCAGCGCCAGGGCTTCACGCATTTCGTTGCGACAGGCGGCGAGATCTCCGCGCGCCACGGCGTGTTGCTGCTGCGAAATCAGCGCCGCCGCGAGCAGCGGCAAGGCGTCCTCGATCTCCGAAAGCGCGGGCGCCGCGACCGTCCCGCCGACCAGGATCACGCTCAGGCCGCTGCCGCTCCAGGCAATCGCGGGCTCCGCAGATTTGCCGGCACTGCCGGGCATCTCCGCGCGCGCTATTCCCGGCGTATGGCACCGGCGCAGGAAATCGCGCCAGCCGGCCCCGTTGGGGAGTGACTTGGGCAGGCCGGGCGCAGGCAACAGCACGTCGATCTCGACATCTTTCACCAGTAGCAGCGCTTCCCTCGCGCCGACCAGCTGGGCCAGCTCCTGCAACGCCGAGACGCGCGTCTCGACGTGCGCGAGCCGGGCGAGGATCGGCTGCATCCGGGAGCGCAGCGCGATCATTCCTCGGGCAGCACCATCACCACGGCCGTGCAGTTGTGGAAACCACTGAACTGGCCTTCAGAGCGGGCGATCTGCCCATAGGTGTTGCAGCCGACGAAAGGCGCGCCATCGAGCACGCGAGCGACCGACGCCAGTTCGTATTCGAAGCCGATTCCGGTGCGCAGCCGCGTTGCCACGCAGTCGAAAAAGAAGGCGCCGCCGGGACGGTGTTGCCCCAGCGCTGCCACCGCGGCTGCGGTGGCGCGGGTCGCTGCCGAGGCCGCGGACTCGGCGTTGGTCTTCATGATGTGCACGCGTGCGTGCTCCGGTATTTCCGACGCGCACAGGATCGAGCCGTCCTCCTGCAGTGCCAGTGGCACGCGCAAGCGATAGCCGTTGCCGGTGTCGACCCCGAGAATATTGTGGAGAAAGAACGGCATCGGCTCGGTTCGGTCGAACACCTGGCCATTGGCCTGCGCATGCGCCTCGAAGGCTTCCACCGCCGGCAGCGCATTCAAGCTGACCAGGCGCATCCCGTCGACTTCAGTCGCGCGCATGGCCGGGCCGGCCGGCTCCCAGCCGTGGCCGACGCCAATGCCGATCGGTTTGGCGGAGAGCATTTCGAGCGCGACGATTGCATCGTCGTGGACCTCGGTGCCGAGGAATACATGGGACTTGCGAAAGTGCGCATCGTCCCCGGCCCCGCCGCCCGCAAACAGGTAGCGGCCCGCGGTCAATGCGGTCAGTTCTTCCACCACGGACTGGGCACTTCCGGCCAGCGCGTCGGTCATGATCAGCGCTGCGCGATAGCGCGCGCGGGCGTCGTCCAGCCCGGCGAAGCCGTTGACCAGTTCGGCGGCGGCGCCGCGCGCGTCTTTCGAAATGTGCTTGCCGATGCTCGCAGCCATGCGCAACTCCGCCGATTGAATCGCCAGCGCGCTGACCGCACCGGTGCCCATCGCCTGATCGGTGAACTCTCCGGCGGATGACGAACCCACCATCAACTTCGGCTGGCAGCGCTCGTCGAGGCGCTGCAACAATAAGTGGTAATCGTGACCCGAAGATGCAAACACGATGAGCGCGTCCGGACGGCCTTGCAGGCTTTCGGCGAACTGGGCGGCGATTTCGTCGGCCGCGTCGACGCTGTTGCTCGCAGCTGAATGTGCGGCGACGAGGACACTCATTATTCGGCACTCTCAAGCTGCAAACGGAGCCACATTCTCGTGACTGCATTGTCAAGGCGGCGCCTTTTGCGTGGGGCCAATCGCTGCTGCTCGCAAAGTGACGGACTGTGTCGCCTGGCTTCAATCCTGAAGCAAGGTGCTCGGCTCACCGCCATTCCGGTCAGTCACGCGGACGTCCAGACTGAGTGATCGATAGCGTCGGAAGGCACCACGCACTTCTTCGCGCAACTGATCGCCATCCCAGGGCTTGGTGAGAAACTTGAACACCGCCCCGCGGTTGACGGCGTCGGTCACGACCCGCAGATCGGTATACCCAGACAGGATCATGCGCACGGTATCCGGGTATAACTGCTTGACTGTGTTGAGGAAATCGGTGCCGGACATGCTCGGCATGCGCTGATCCGAGATGATCACCTGGACGTGGTTGAGCGACAGCAGCCGCAAGCCCTCGGCGCCAGAATCTGCCGCCAGGATGCGGTATCCATCGGGACGCAACATGCGCATCAGCGAGGAGCGGATGCCCGGCTCGTCGTCGACCAGCAAGAGGGTTTCTTGATCGGTAGCGCTCAAGGTCGGCAGGGTCATGCGCCGACTACTGCGCAACTGCGTTTCGAACTCCCCGGCAGGGACTGCCCCAGACCCGGGCTAAGCCGGGTTGGCGTAAAGCATCTGGCCGTTGAAATCGACCAGGAAGAAAACCGTACGGATGTTGTCCGCGAGCTGTCGAAAACGCCGTTCGCTTTCGCGCAAAACTTCGCTGGCGAGCTTGCGCTCGGTGATGTCGTCCGCCAGGCAAGCCACCTGCACCGCGCGTCCGTCGTCGTCGTAAATCGAAAAGCCGCGCGACAGAATCCAGCGGATGCTGCCGTCGGCTCGCACCAGTCGATATTCGAACTCGAAGTTGCCGGTCGTCTTGCCCAGCTCATAGCCCGCCATGACCTGGGCCACATCATCCGGCTGGATGTCGTAGCTCCACGAAAAGGGGTCCGCATACAGGCTTGCGCAGCTCTTGCCGAAAATCTTCTCGTACGCGGGACTGACGTAGAGCAGGGTTTGCCAGTCTGCGGACCGCAGAAAGAATGCCGACTGGATATTTTCCGCCAACTCCCGAAAGCGCGTTTCACTTTCGCCCAGGGCCTCGGCCATGCGTCGACGGTCGTCGATTTCGGTGCTGTTCTCGTCCACTCGAAGCAGATGCGCCCGAGGCTGGGGGTCGGGCAACGCCAGGAGGACGGCGACTTTCGCCGCCTGCTCGTCCACCCCGATATCCCTGGCCATCGCGACTTGCTCCATGCGCCGAAATATCGGCGCGAAGCCACCGTAACACCCAAGTGCATGCCCGACTGTGAAAGGGCAATCGGACTTTCGAAAGCGCCCGATCGGAAACGCAACCAATTTGTAGACGAAATGAGAACTGCATCACACTTCTTGCGTCAATACGCGACCGTATGGTAATTTGGTGTTGCTTGCGCTTGGGAGGGTGAGAGCACGCTTCAAACCGCGCCGAGGCGCGTGGGTCAAGGCTCGGCAGTCGTCATTGGCTGCCGGGTCGGACTCACCCGAGCCTGGTGCTGCGCTGCATGGCTGGGGAGCCATGGCAGCGACCTCCCGTAGCCATTCCGCCAGGAAGCAATCGCGCTCCGGCGAGCAGCTGCGAGACGGGGAGATTCCAATGTTGCGAGTGATTCTGGGCCTGGTGCTTGGGCTGGCGGTGTCCGCCAATGTGCAAGCCAATCGTGGCATCGCCTTCATCCACGGCACCGGTCATCAGACCAATGCGCTGGATGACTACTGGCAGCGTCCTTTCGTCGACACCGTGCGCGGTGGGCTGGCGAACTCGGCGAACTATGTGGTGATCAACTGCAATTTCGAGAAGTACATGTGGGACACGGCCGCGTCCGGGTGTCTCGCGACCCAGTTGTCGAGCTTCATCGCATCGCGCGGAATCACTGAGCTCACCATGATCACCCACAGCAACGGCGGCAATGTCGTGCGCTGGCTGCTTTCGAACCCGACCTATGACAGCCGCTATCCGAACATCATCAACAAGACCCGCAAGGTGATCGCGCTGGCACCGTCGAGCGCCGGTACGCCGCTCGCCAATGCCACCATCAACGGCAATGTCTTCGAGACTTCGCTCGGTTGGCTGATGGGCTACAAATCCGATGCCGTGCGCATGCAGCAGACGCACTGGATGAGCACCTACAACGCGCAGAACCTGTATGGCACGGCCGGGCGTCCGGCGCTGCCAAAGCCGTTCTCCGCGGTGGTCGGCACCGATGTGATCACCGCGCTGTGGAGTGGCAATGCCTACTGCGGTGGCTATCACCTGAACCTCGGCCTCGAAGTCACGCATGCGTGGCTCGACAGTTGCGCCGACGGCTTCTTGAACTGCAGCAGCCAGGCGGCGGCGGGCAGCACCTGGTTCCGTGACTACCAGCGCACCAGCAGCGGCTATGCGCTCAACCACAATCAATCGCGTCGCGACTGCTTCGGTCTGCCGACGCTGTTGCGCAACAATCTGTAAGCGGAGATCAGACCCATGAAACTTTCGACGAAGATCCTCGCTGCGGCCCTTGCGCTCACGCTGTCCGCCCCGCTCGTTGCGGCCGACCTGGCCCTCGCGCCTGCTGGCCCCAATGACACCCTGCCGGCGCGCCTTTCGGCCGTCGCACACAAGAATGCCGCGAGCCTCGAAGCGCAGCCGCTCGCTTTTGCGTGGCGCCTCGAACCCGAAGCCGCGCTGACCGCCGTGGTGGTCCCGCAGGAAACCAAGAGCCGCGAATACTGGGATACGCGCAGCAGCGACGAGCTCGCGGCCGGCGTCACCCTTCCGACCACCGCGGCGGGCGCGATCGTGCGCCTGAGCCCGGCTGCGGGAACGTCGACGAAAGCCCTCGAAGCGCGTCGCGTGGTGCTGGTGAAAGACGGCCAGCGTTACGAGGACGGCACCGGCATGCAGACCATTGCCGACGTCGCCGAGCTGGAAAAAGGCGCAGCTCCATTCCCGGAAGGCTCGACCGTTTTCCGGATCGATCCAAAGCTCGGCGCCGGCTCGTTCAAGATCGAAGTACCGCAGGCGAGCGGCGAGACGGTCGTACATGTCTTCGAACCGCAGAGCAGCCTGCAGCTCGATCTCAAGGCCGATCGGAATGCGTACCAGGCCGGCTCCAAGATCGTCGTCGCGGCCAGCCTGCGCGATGGTGAAAAGGCCATCCCGGCCGGCGAGATCAGCGGCATGATCACCACCGCCGACGGGCAGATGCGCGAGTTCGCGTTCGTCGCCGACAAGGCGGGCAACTATCGCGCAGAAGTGCCGGCTGACCTCACCACCGATGTGTCGCGCGGCCTGTTCGAGATCCATGCCTTTGCCAGCGCCAAGAGCGATCAGGGCCGCGTCCTGCGCGACGCGCGCACGGCCTTCGCCTACAGCGTCCCGAGTGCCCGCCTCACCGGCGCCGCCCGCACGTTGCCGGTGCGCATGCGCAATCCTGTCGTCTACCTGGAGTTCGATGTGGAAGTTGCCAGCGCCAGCCGCTACCAGATCGGCGGCGTGCTTTACGGCACCGACGCGGCCGGCAGATCAGTACCGCTGGCGATGGCACAGAGCGCACAGCAGCTCGCGCCGGGCGTGCACGGCATGACCCTGATGTACGGCCCGGATGTGCTCGACGGCGCCAAGGCCGGCGCGCCCTACCAGATTCGCGACCTGCAGCTCGTCAACCAGGCCGACATGGGCCTGCAGGAACAGCGCGAGCTGGGCCTGGTCCTCGCACAATAAAGTTTGCCGAAGCGGCCCGCGCATCTGCGCGGGCTGCCTTGGTGCGAGAGCAGCGCCAATCAAAAGCATTTTATCCACAGATTTCGCAGATTTCCGCAGATTAGAAGCCATTGAATTGGTTGGCTTTTAATCTGCGCAAATCTACGAAATCTGCGGATAAAATGCTTCTTGCTTAATCTCCGCCGAGGTTCCGATGCGCGCAGTCCTTGCCGCCACCGTGCTGTGTCTTCTTTCCACCACCGGATTCGCGGCCGATCCTGCCGTGCGCACGATCACGCTGGTGCGGCATGGTCACTACGAGGCCGATCCGCAAGCAGATCCGAAGCTCGGTCCGGGCCTGAGCGCGCTCGGCGTGGCGCAGGCGCGCATGGCAGCCGCCCGCCTGGTGGCGGAAAACCCGGGCTACGACGAGATCTTCGCAAGCCCGCTCACGCGGGCACAGGACACCGCGAAGCTGGTCGTCGAGGCGTTTCCTGGCGCGCAGATGATCGACGTCCCCGAGCTGGCCGAATGCACGCCACCGACGCGCCAGAAGGCAGTGACCAAGGACATGCCGCAGGCTGATCTCGACGCCTGCAAGGCGGGGCTCGACAAGCTATTCGCGGAACGCTTCGTTGCCGCCGATGGCGCCGAGTCGCGCCAGCTGATGGTCGCGCACGGCAACGTGATCCGCTATCTCGTCACCAAGGCGCTCGGCGTCGATAGCGAGCGCTGGCTGGAGATGTCGGTTGGCCACGTGAGCCTGACGCGCGTTCGGATCGAGGCCGATGGCAGCATCAAGCTGCTGGGCGTCGGCGACATCGGCCATGTGCCGACGAACCTGCGCACGGGCGCGGCAGGCGATCCAGAGCGGAACTTGAAGCGTCTGTAATCGGGGTACAGTGCGCTTGCAGCATTTGCTCGCGTGGGTCCGGACCTTGTCCGGACGCTTTTCAG
>JANPJV010000192.1:0-2858 GCA_031425695.1 Rhodanobacteraceae bacterium
GCGACCTGAGCGATCGGCTTTCCGGTCTCGAGGAGTTGCACGGCTTGGGTCTTAAATTCGGCGGTAAAACGCCGGCGGGTCTTTGGGAGCATGGTGGTCTATTTCTGGCGGTTGGTGGTCCAGAAATCGAGCGCACCTCAAACGAGCGCTTCTCTGCAGCGCCATTGTTCGCCGTTTTGAGCGTTGGGCATCGGTTGGCAAGCGATGGCATGTGAAACTATTGGCGGACAATTGTTACGATATTCGTTAAGTTCGGCTTTTGCGGGTTAAGCGCTAGCATTCATTTAGTACGGGTGGCGTCGGTATATCGCGGCACGGCCAGTTGCGGACTGTGACGCTCCGACGGCCTCGCCCGGCACGAGATGTGGGCTTGAATTGGGAATGCTGGAATCATAAATGAATGCGTCAAAATAGCCTGGCCCTGCAAACGGTCTTGGCTCTTGGACGCCCGTTTGGGCAGGGTAAATCATGCACAATGCCGAGTATGTGTGTCCGGCAACAGCCCGAAACGGAACGCCTTGAGTGTAGCCGGGGCTCAATGTGCGTCCGATATAGTCGGTGCCAGATGACACGGTTGCGGTATGCCGACCTGGGAGAACCGTAAACGTGTCACTCCGCTTCAATGGCACACCGTCGAGTGCCACAATCGCACCCCAGTGTCCATATCGGTTGATTGTCGCGACTTGGTTTGGAGGCCGAATAGGTCCAGGATACAGTGCGATGGATGCACACGAAGTTAGGACGCATACCAGAACCGTTGAACAGAGTGCGAGTGTCAAAGAACGGATCATTTCCTTAAATTGCTTTGGGTCGGATGGTCATCAGAGCTGCTGCTGGCGGCGAACGACTCAAGCTCAGAGACTGCGGAGCGAGCCGGCGCGTGGCGCGCTGGCTGCGTGGCGGGCTCTGCGGGGAGCAGCCAGCGTGACACGCGCTGGCTCGCGGAGCAGTTCTCTGCAGCGCCATTGTTCGGCCATTTGTTCGCATGGATAGTTCCTTACTGTGGGAATGTGGTGTCGGAAAACTCGATGATTGCTTTCGCGTAGTAGGGGTCGCCGTCCTTGTAATACCAGTGAAGGATGTATTGCTTTCCGAGTTCTGGTTTTTCAGGGATGGCGGGCGAATACTGAGCATGGTTTCCCTGGAGGCGGTCGTCGTAGTGGATAATGCGCGTTTGAGCGGTTGCCTCGCAACCTGACAGATTCACGAGCATCTTGCGGGCATTGTTTCGATTCGGGGTTGGGTAGTCGCCGACGAACAGAGCAGATGCAGAGAAGAATAGAGTAATCTGTTTGTTCGGGGAGGCGGTCGGGAAGTGTAGTGTCTCCTTCGTTTTGGGATTAGAGGCATCGGTAACTTCGGTTGTGACGCGAGCGAACACCGGTTTCTCGAACGTGAACACGAAGTTGCCGCCTTGTATTCGTAGTTCGCGCATGAGCTGCTCCATAGTCAGCGGTGTCTGCTCAGTGCGATTCTCCGCCGGGGAAGAGCTGCAAAGGAAGAGTGCTGCAATGGCGCTGGCGGTTGCTGTTGCTTTTCTCATTGGGCTAGCGCGCGTGAAAGGCCGAACGACTCAAGCTCAGCGACCCGGCCCGCGGGACGCCACGATTGCAACAGTGATGCGATGGCCGGGTTCGCTGCAGCGGGGTTTTTGGTAGAATCCGCAAGTAGCTCAAATCACGACGCTTCCGCAAGCGGCGCACTGACTGGAACGAGGTTTTCACGCAAAAGTTCACGCAAGAAATTGACTCCGCGCGCACGGCACAAAGCCATGCGACGCAGATCAGTCATCACCGTGGGAACCGGAGACTCCGAGGTCAAGATTTACACAATCCACCGCAAGGACGGGTATCCGTCCTTCCAGTGCGCCTGGTATGAACTCGGCAGCCGCAAGACGAAGACCTTCGCCAAGCTCGACGCCGCGAAACTCTTCGCTCAGCAGACCACCAGTTCGTGTCAGCACGAACTGCGGGACCAAAGCCCGGCGACCCTCCGCGACTTGGAGCTATTCCGCGCGTGCGAGGCCCGGACGAAACGATTCGGCCTGACTCTCACCAGTGCGATCGAGGAATGGTCTGACGCCAAGACCTCGGTGAAGGGCGGCGCGATTCTCGACGCTGTGCGGTTCTACAACGCGCACCATGCCGGCCTGCCCAGCAAATCCTTCGGCGTGGTGGCCGATGAATGTCTCGCGGCCAAGACGGCAGCGGGCGTCAGCTTCGTCTATCGGCGCAGCCTGAAACACTACCTCTCGCGAATGAAGCGCGATTTCAGCGAGCAACCGATCGCGGACATCACCACCGCGCAGATCGACGCCTGGCTGCGGGAAGCTCACGGCAATCACACGACGAAGAACAGTCTCCGCCGCATCCTTGTGACCACGTTCAAATGGGCGCGCCAGCAGGGCTATCTCGATCAGGAACGCAAGACCGCCGCGGAGCGAGCCATCACCTTCCATGGCTCGGAGTGTGCGCCGGCCATCTTCACGCCTGCCGAGTTGGGCAAGATTCTGGCGGTGTGCCCGGACAAGCTCCTGCCCCACATCGTCATCGGCGCCTTCTCCGGCATCCGGTCGGCCGAGATCGAGCGGCTCGACTGGCGCGACATTCTATGGGATCGCGGCTTCATCGAAATCAAAGCGGCGAAGGCGAAGACCAAAGCTCGTCGCCTCGTTCCGCTCCTGCCGAATCTGCGGGCGTGGCTGGAGCCGATGAAGAAGGATGAGGGCCATGTCTGTTTCGTGCCGAACGTGGCCTTCCGTCTGAACTATCTCGGCGAGAAGTCTGGCGTGGGCTGGCGGCAAAATGCGCTGCGCCACAGCTTCGCCAGCTATCGACTCGCGGAGACACCTGACGCCG
>JANPJV010000193.1:0-13261 GCA_031425695.1 Rhodanobacteraceae bacterium
AGAGTCCGCGCGCAGCGCAGACCCACCAAAAGCCCCCTACAATCGCCGGCTTTTCGCCGCCCTTGAGCCCACCCATGCGCCTCTCCCAGTTCCACCTTGCGACCGTCAAGGAAACCCCTGCCGACGCCGATGTCATCAGCCAGCAGCTGATGCTGCGCGCCGGGATGATCCGCAAGCTCGGCACCGGGCTCTACACCTGGTCGCCGCTTGGCCTGCGCGTGCTGCGCAAGGTGGAGGCAATCGTGCGCGAGGAAATGAATCGCGCCGGCGCGCTGGAGTTGCTGATGCCCGCGATCCAGCCGCGCGAGCTGTGGGAGGAGACTGGCCGCTGGGAGAAGTTCGGCGGGCAGCTGCTCAAGATCCGTGATCGCAAGGACGCCGAGTTTTGCTTCGGCCCGACGCACGAGGAAGTGATCACCGATTTCGCGCGTAATGAGCTCAAGAGCTACAAGCAGCTGCCGGTCAATTTCTACCAGGTCCAGACCAAGTTCCGCGACGAGATCCGGCCGCGCTTCGGCGTCATGCGCGCGCGCGAATTCCTGATGAAGGATGCCTATTCCTTCCACGTCACCGCCGAGTGCATGGAAACCGAATACCGCAACATGTATTCCGCCTACACGCGCATCTTCGAGCGCCTCGGACTCAAGTTCCGTGCCGTGGCGGCAGATTCCGGCGCGATCGGTGGCAGCGCCTCGCACGAGTTCCACGTGTTGGCCGAGTCGGGCGAGGATGCGATCGCGTTCACCAGTGAAGGTAGCTACGCGGCCAATATCGAATTGGCCGAGGCAGCGGCGCCGACGGCGGCGCGGGCGGCTGCTGCGGAACACCTGGAGCGCGTGGCCACGCCCACACAAAAGACCTGCGAGGAAGTGGCTGCGCTGCTCGGCCTTCCGCTCGAGCGCACGGTGAAATCCTTCGCCATCGTCGGCGACGACGGCTTTGCGCTGGTGCTGGTGCGCGGCGATCACATGGTCAACGAGGTCAAGCTCAAGAAGCTCGCGGGATTGGGCGACTACCGGCTGGCCAGCGAGGCAGAGATCGTCGACCACCTGGGCTGCGTGCCGGGTTTCATCGGTCCTTTGAATCCCGCCAAGAAGATCACCGTGATTGCCGATCGCAGCGTTGCCGCAATGGTCGACTTCGTGGTCGGTGCGAACGCGGCCGGCTTCCACACGCGCGGCGTCAATTGGGTGCGCGACTTGCCGGAGCCCGCCGTCGTCGCCGATGTGCGCAACGTGGTCGAAGGCGAAGTCGCGCCGGGCGACGGTGGTACCTGGGCGATCGCACGCGGCATCGAGGTTGGGCACGTCTTCCAGCTCGGGCAGAAATATGCCGAGGCGATGGGCGCGACCGTGCTCGACGAGAACGGCAAGGCGCGCACGATGTTCATGGGCTGCTACGGCATCGGTGTCAGCCGCATCGTCGCCGCGGCGATCGAACAGAACCACGACGCCAGCGGGATCATCTGGCCGCAGGCGTTGGCGCCGTTCGATATCGCCCTGCTGCCGCTCGGCGCCGATCGCAGCGAGCGCGTGCGCGAGACCGTCGAACAGCTGTACCGCGAGCTCACGGCGGCCGGGCTCGAAGTCCTGCTGGACGACCGCAAGGGCGTGCGCCCCGGGGTCATGTTTGCGGACCAGGAGCTGATCGGTATCCCCCACCGCATCGTCGTCGGCGAGCGTGGGCTGGCCAATGGCGAGGTCGAATACCGCTCACGGCGCGCCAGCGAGAACGAGATGAAGCCGCTCGTTGAGGTCGTGTCCTGGCTCGTCGAGAGCGTGCACGGGCGCTGAGCCAAGTCGCATGCAACACAGACCCGTGCTGGTGAGCGAGCCGCTCAGGCGGTCGCGAACGGTTTGGCTGTGCTTCTGGGCGGCATTCGGCATTTTGGCCGGCTGGCTTGCGTGGGCGGCAGTGATGGTCAACATCGATTTCGATGATGGCTACGCGACCATCGCCAACAGCCAGCACTTTCTCGGGATTTCCTCGGGGCTGTTCTGGGAGCGCGGGCCCGGAATGGCGTGGCTGCTGCTCCCGGCCGAATGGCTCGCTCATGCACTCGCGCTGCACCCGCTCGATGTGCACCTCCATCACGCCACCATGGCGTTGCTCATCGGCTTCTACCTGGTTGCGACCTGGTGGATTCTGCAACGCGAGTTCGGCGCGCGCGTGCCGACCTTGCTCGCATTCCTCGCGGCATTGCTCACGCCGGTCTTTTTCAGTTATGCGCCCTTCATCAGCCCGGATATCTTCCCCGGCGTCCTGGTGTTGTTGCTGCTCCGGCTGGCTTCCGATCTCATTGACCAAGGCGGGCGCAGACGCTGGTGGTTGCTGGTGGCGATCGGCGCGCTGCTCGCACTGATCAAGCAGGTGTACGCGCTGGTCTGGTGCGCGGTGCTTCTGAGCCAGTTGATCGTAGCTCTCGCTCTGCCGAGAGCTGAGCGAGCAGGCGCGCATCGGGCCGCCGCGCTGGCGAGCGCCGCGCTGGCGAGCGGAGCGATCACTTTCCTGGTCTATTCGGTGTTGTTGACGGACAGTTTTCCGGACAGCAGCTTCTGGGAACGCCCGTTCAAAGTCCCGGAGATCGTCGGCCAGATGTACGAAATCGACGGCGGCGCCGCCGTGGTGTTCTATCCGTGGATTTATCTGCGCAACCTTTCGGCGTACGGGATCATGGCCTTGCTGGCGCTGCCGGCGGGGCTGCTCCTGAGCTGGCGGCACGGTAGCGCCTTCCAGCGCAGCGCCGTCGTCAGTCTCGTCTTCCTGCTCGCGTGCATGCAGCTGATCAGCTTCAAGGAAGTCCGTTACCTCGCGCTGCTCGCACCGCTGCTGGCGGTGGTCATCGTTCCCGCTTTCGTGATCGTCTGGGAGCAACGCCCCCGCGCGCGCTGGCTGGTGCTGGCCCTGGTGCTGCTCGACGTCGCCCGCAATCTGCCGGAGGCGGCGCGCCTGCGCGATCCTTTCTACCGCGACGCGATGACCGGCTTCCTGGCCGAGTTGCCCAGCGCAAAAGATCTCGGTTCCCGCCTGTTCGTCGACCGCCCGCTCAGCTTCATCGCACCCGATCGCACCGCGTTCTATGCCGACCGCTATCACCGCATCACGCACCTCGGCCCCCAGTTGCGCGTGCTTTACGGATTCTCACCCGAGCAATGGCGGCAACTCGGCAATGCTGGCGAGCTCGACCAGACGCAGCTGCGGGCGGGGGATTACCTGCTGATGTCCACCAACGTGGCCGTGCGCTCGAAGCCCTTCCTCCCGGGCAACCTCGAATCTATTCATTCAAGCCCGATCCAGGGATTGCTGATCGCCGAAACCATCGAGCTGCGCCGCGAGGGCAATTGGTATGTCGTGGCCGGCGCGGCGAGCGGCGTCCCGCGCATGCTGCTTCGCGCGCCCGGGACGCAGCAGTCGCCCGCCGTCGGTTACCGCTTCGAGGTTGCCCGCGTCGCCAGCCTCAGTGGCTACGATGCACCACCTGAGCAGCTCTCGGTCCTCGGCTTGCGCTTTCTGCATCTGTGCCAGAAGGATCAGTGTCAGGCCTTTGCCCTGCGCTGAACACCCGGATCGTCCGGTGCAGCGGGCCCCCTGCTGCACTGCACCACAGACAGGGTTTGACGATCGCGCGCCGAACCGCTAAACAAGCGCACCTTGCCGGAGCGCGCCCGTGTGCGCCGGTTGAATCGATCTCGAGTGGAGGCTTGGATGAGCGCAGCGTCGGACAAATTGCAGATGGATGCCTTCGTGCCGCCGCCACCCGGGGAATTCCTCGGCCATCCCAAGGCGCTCTGGAACCTCTTCGGCTCCGAATTTTGGGAACGCTTCATGTACTACGGCATGCGCGCAATGCTCGCGGTGCACGTGGCGGCGGCGTTCTTCGCACATCTGGGCCCGGGCGCTGACGCGCAAGCCAGCGTGACCTACGGCGGATTCACCTCCCTGGTTTACATGACCGGAATCCTGGGTGGCTTTGTCGCCGATCGCATCCTTGGCTATCAACGCTCGATCATGTTGGGCGGCGCGCTGATGGCCGTCGGCAGTTTCATGCTGATGGCACCTGATCTCACCACCTTTCTGATGGGTCTTGCGGTACTGGTGGTAGGCAACGGCCTGTTCAAGCCAAACATCTCGACCATGGTCGGCAAGCTCTATGCACCGGGCGATGCGCGGCGGGATTCTGGCTTCACCATCTTCTACATGGGCATCAACGCGGGTGCGTTCTTCGCGCCACTGATCTGCGCGAGTTGGATCGGTGCGACCTATGGGTACCGCTGGGGCTTCTTCACCGCTGGTGCGGGCATGCTGCTTGGCCTGATGGTCTTCCAGGTCTACAAGAGCTGGCTGGGCCACGTCGGTACGACACCGGCAGGGAAGGAAGGCTCCGGCCCGATCATCAAAGTCACCATCGGTGCATTGCTGCTGTCGATCCCGGCCTTCTTCCTGCTCGACAAGTCCTGGCAGAACGGGCTGGCGGCAAACTTTGCCGAAGGCTCCATGATGTTCTGGCTGCTGAATTCGCTCGGCGTCCTTGGCATGCTGCTGGTGCTGCTCATGGTTGGCCTCGCCGTTTACTTCATCCTGAGCGGCGCGCGCAGTGGCGACAAGGTGCAGATGCACCGTTACATCGCCATGCTGATCCTGTTTGCTGCGAATATTCTGTTCTGGGCACTGTTCGAGCAGGCTGGTTCCTCGCTGAACTTCATCGCCCGCGACTACGTCGACATGCCGACCGTCTTCGGCTACCAGTTGCACTTTACGATCTTCCAGTCGGTCAACCCGGTTTTCATCATCCTGTTGGCGCCGCTGTTTGCGGCCCTGTGGCCGTGGTTGGACAAGAAGGAAATGAATCCGTCGATCCCGCGCAAGTTCTCGTTGGGGTTGGCCGGGGCGGCGATCGGCTTCTGGCTGCTGGTTTTCGCAATCCGCAACATGGCCACCGAAACCGGCCACATCAGCTGGGTGTGGCTAACGCTGACCTATCTCATTCACACGATCGGCGAACTGTGCCTCTCGCCCATTGGACTGGCGATGGTGACCAAGCTGGCCGCCCCGCGTGAAACCGGCATGGCCATGGGTGGCTGGTTCCTGTCGATCGCAATGGCGAACTACGTCGCCGGCCTGCTTGCTGCTGAAGCCGCTGGCGGCGGTGAAGAAGCAGGCAGCCTGACGCAGTACGCGACCGTCTTCGACAGCATGTTCTTCATCGGCATCGTCATTGCTATCGCATTTTTCCTGTTCGCGCCGCTGATCAACAAGCTGATGCACGGGGTGAAGTAAAAGGCGGGCCGCGTAGTCGGGCCGCTTCTACGTAGGTCATGTTGGTCCTGGGCGTCGGCATAGCCGCCGCCCGTTCGGCCTGGCTTGCCGCATGCGGCGATAGCGCCATCCCTCACCCGCGCAAGCGGGCGTGTGACTGCTTCTGGCCGAAAAGCGTCAAGTAGACCGCTTCGCGGTCAACATGACCTACAGAGGCATGGCGGGCACCCCGCTATGCGCCAGCTTGCCCAAGATCACATCCAGCGCCGCGCGCTCCTGCGCGCTCAGCACCGACAGCAGGCGCTGTTCCTGCGCCAACGCCATGGGCGCGACTTGGTCGTAGATCGCTCGGCCGGCGGCGTTGAGGTTGAGCACCGAGCGACGCCGGTCGGCAGGGTCGAGCTCGCGCGTGATCCGGTCGGACTCCAGGAGGCGGGCAACCGCACGGCTGACCGCGACTTTGTCCATGGCAATGCGCTCACCGACCTCGAGCGCCGACAGCCCGGGATAGCGGCCGAGCACGGCCAGCACCCGCCACTCGGTGACACTGAGCCCGTAGCGCGCCTGGTATCCCTGCGCAATCGCCTGGCTCACGGTGTTGGCTAGCACCGACAGCCGATAGGGCAGAAAATGCTCCAGGTCGAGGCGCGTCGGCGGTTCGGGTGCATTCTTGGTGCGTTTGTCGGGCATTGCATGCTCGCGTTGATGGCGATCGTTGCAGTTGAAACTATACTCCCACCACCCGTTCATACCCATGCAGTGCTACCGGAGCCCAAGCAATGAGCGCACACGCACGTCCGCCGTCGCGTCCCGGCCATCCGAACCCGCTCGGCATCAATGGCTTCGAGTTCGTCGAATTCGCGGCGCCCGATGCCAGCGGCCTGCACGCGTTGTTCCAGCGCATGGGCTTCACCGCCGTCGCGCGCCATCGTAATCGGCCGATCACACTGTACCGCCAGGGTGAGGTCAACTTCCTGGTCAACGAGACCCAGGGCTCCTTCGCAGCCGATTTCGCGGCCGCCCACGGACCGTGCGCGTGCGGCTTCGCGATCCGCGTGAATGATGGCGACGAGTGCTACGGCGAGGTGCTCTCGCGGGGTGCCGAAGCGGTCACCCAAAAACCCGAAACGCGGGCGGTCGACCAGCCGGTCATCAAGGGCATCGGCGACTGCATGCTGTACCTCATCACCGACGGGCTCGACCCTTACGCCGAAGATTTCGAGTTCATGGCCGACGTCGATCGGGAGCCGGTCGGCTTCGGCCTGACCTTCATCGACCACCTCACGCACAACCTCTACCACGGCAACATGGCGCGCTGGGCGGAGTACTACGAGCGCCTGTTCGGCTTTCGCGAGATCCGCTATTTCGACATCAAGGGCGCGAAAACCGGCCTTGTTTCGAAGGCCATGACTGCGCCCGATGGCGTGGTCCGCATCCCGCTCAACGAGTCTGCCGATCCGAAGAGCCAGATCAACGAGTACCTGGATCAATACAAGGGCGAAGGCATCCAGCACATCGCCTGCTTCACCGACGATATCTACGCGACCGTCGAGGCCATGCGCGCGGCCGGCGTGACTTTCTTGAACACGCCAGAAACCTATTTCGAAGTGATCGACCAGCGCATTCCCGACCACGGCGAAGACGTGGAACGCATGAAGAAAAACAAGATCCTGATCGACGCCGACCCCGAAACCAAGAAGCAGAAGCTGCTGCAGATCTTCACCGAAACCCACGTCGGGCCGATCTTCTTCGAGATCATCCAGCGCAAGGGCAACGAAGGCTTCGGCGAGGGCAACTTCAAGGCGCTGTTCGAATCGATCGAAGCGGACCAGATGCGGCGCGGAGTGCTCTGAGGTTCGTGCAGCCATGAGTGATCCGCACCAGCGCGCCAGGCTGATGAGCGACGCCATGCATCGTGAGGTTGCGCGGCGATTGCGCTCGGATCCCGCAACTGTCGTAGCGCGCGCTCTTGCGAACCTGGCGCGCTGGCAAGCACAGTTTGGCGGTGAATTGCCGCGCTGCTATGAAGAATGGCAACCGCTGTTGGCTGGCACCGTCGAGGCTCTCATCGCCGTGCTGGAAGGCCAGGACGAGCGCGCGCAACGCATGAGAAGCAGCTCTCCCTTCACCGGCTTGCTAACGACGCGTGAGCGTGCGGAGATCATGCGCAGTGCGGCGTGATCAGCTCGAGCACTTGATCCGCGCTGCGGGTGCGATCAGCGACAGCCGCCATGTCATCGTGATCGGGAGCCAAGCAATTCTTGGACAATTTCCGGATGGCGCCCCGGCTCGTGCGCTGCTCTCAATGGAGGCCGACCTCCTGCCGGTGGACCAGCCGGGTCGCGCTGACTTGATCACTGGTGCGATTGGCGAACTGTCGGCCTTCCATGACACATTCGGGTACTACGCCGAAGGTGTGAGCGATGAGACCGCAATCCTGCCGAGTGGATGGCGCGACCGTCTGATCGCAATCGAGAGAGCAAATACAAATGGGGTCCGCGGCCTCTGCCTCGAGATTCATGACCTGCTGATTGCCAAATATGCAGCTGGCAGGGAAAAGGATCGAGAGTACTGCTCTGCAATCGCTGACGCCGGATTGGCAGGCGGTAAGCTTTTGCTCGTGCGGCTGGCCGACACCGATGTGCCAGGCGCAGTGCGGCACCGCATGAGCATCCAAATTCAATCCGACTTTCAATTGAAGGGCTGAAAATGTCCAAGAAATGGATCAGTGTCTCCAAGGTCGAGGGCGTTGCGTCGCGCCAGGCGCACTGTGACCTGCCGCCCGGAACCTTCGAGCGTGAGCTCGGCAAGGAGGGTTTCTTCGGGCCGGCGACGCACATGTACCACCCGAATGCGCCGACTGGCTGGACCACGTTCGACGGCCCGCTCAAGCCACGCGCGTTCGACACCATGCGCTTCGCCGTGCAGGGTGCATCGCCATGGGACGCGCACGAGCTCATGCACAACGCGCACGTGCGCATGCGTTCCTGGCGCTGCGAGCAATCGATGGATCACCTGGTGCGCAATGCCGACGGCGATGAGTTGCTGTTCGTGCACAACGGCGCGGGCGATCTCTTCTGCGACTATGGACACCTCGCCATCGAGGCCGGCGACTACATCGTGCTGCCGCGCTCGACCATGTGGCGCCTGGAAGTGCGCGAGACGCTGGACCTGCTGCTCATCGAGGCCAGCAATTCGAGCTACATGCTGCCGGACAAGGGCCTGGTCGGCCCGCACGCAATCTTCGACCCGGCCATGCTCGACGCGCCGGCCATCGATGCGGCATTCAAGGGACAGCAGCAGGGCGATTGGCGGGTAGCGGTCAAGCGCTGCAACGCGCTGACCAACATCGTCTATCCATTCAACCCGCTCGACGCGGTCGGCTGGCACGGCGACCTGTTTCCGGTGCGCATCAACGTGCGCGACATCCGCCCGCTCATGAGCCACCGCTACCACCTGCCACCCAGCGCCCACACCACTTTTGTCGCCCATCGCTTCGTCGTCTGCACCTTCGTGCCGCGGCCTTTCGAGACCGACCCGGGGGCTATCAAAATCCCGTTCTTCCACAACAATGACGATTACGACGAAGTGATCTTCTATCACCGTGGCGACTTCTTCAGCCGCGACAACATCCATCCGGGCATGGTCACCCTGCACCCCTGCGGCTTCACCCACGGCCCGCACCCTAAAGCCCTCGGCCGCATGCTCGAGCAGACCAAGGCTGCTACCGACGAGTACGCGGTCATGATCGACAGCCGCGACGCCCTGCACGTCACCCCGGATGCCGACACCGTCGAATGGACGGGGTACGTGGACAGTTGGAAGCCGAAGGCCTGAGAGCGGTGCCGGTTGTCGGTTTCGGTGTCGGAAGAGCGGTGGGTTTCCGCCATTCGGTTGCGTGTGCTCTCGTAGAGTGGGTCGCTCCACAACTCGGGTTCGAATCGCGCCACGCGACTGTGCTAATGCGGTCGGGCCCGTTGAGGGCTGAAGGCCAGACACCATCCCAAGCCTGGGGCGCAGCCTCGGTTTGCCGTCGTTTTTAGTGAGAGGGCTGTAAGCCCGAGCCATCGATGGGTCGGGCCTTCAGCCCTCACTTGTATTCTGCTAGTCCTGGGGCTTCGCCCCAGGCTGGAATGGAGCGCGCCCTTCGGCGCTTGAGTCGCATCTGGCCGCCGAGAGCCAAGCGCGGAACAGGCTTTTCCGAAACCGACATCCGAAAACCGAAACCCGGTTCGCCATACCGTTCCTCGGCTGCCCGAATCGCGCCCGCGCGTTCAGCTGCAAAAACGCCCGCAAAAGGGCATCGATTCGCCGTCAATTCAACAGCTTAGCGAACCTTCCTCGAAGTTCCTGGAGCTTCGTTAAGTCCTTGTCCTGCAAGGATTTTTCCTTGACCCCCATCCCCATCGGCCGTAGAGTGGCAATTGTTGGCAATTGTTGGCAATTTGTGGGTTTTTGTGGGGGTCTGTGGGGATGTTTTACGGGGAATCGACAATTGCGATCGACGACAAGGGGCGCCTGGCGATCCCGACGTCGTACCGTGAGCAGCTGTCGCAGATCTGTGCGAACCGCCTCGTGGTCACCTACAACCCGTTCGAACGTGAGTGCCTGTGGCTGTTTCCGCTGCCGGAATGGGAGCGCATGCGCGACCAGGTCATGCAGCTCAGCAGCTTCAACACGGCGCATCGCGACCTGCAGCGCAAGCTGGTAGGTGCCGCGGCGCGCATCGAGCTCGACTCGAGTTCGCGCATTGTGATCCCGCCGACGGCGCGGCAGACCGCAGGCCTGCAGAAGCAGGCCGTGCTGCTGGGCATGGGCGAGAAGTTCGAGCTGTGGAGCGAGGCGGCACAGCGCGCTCGGCTGGAAGCGCCGATCGGCGAGCAGGACATCAGCGACGACATGCGCCAGTTGCGCTTCTAGGGGCAGTGGCGTGATCGAGCGCGGGAAGGAACACACCGGCAGGGAGCATGAGCCGGTGATGTTGCAGGAGGTGCTGGAAGGCTTGGGCGTTCAGCCGGCGGGTCGATACCTCGATGCGACTTTCGGCCGTGGCGGTCACAGCCGCGCGATTCTGGCGCAGCTCGGGGAAGCGGGACGCTTGCTGGCGCTGGACCGGGATCCGGATGCGGTCGCAGCGGGCAGGGAATTACAGGATCGCGACGCGCGCTTCGAAATCCGGCGTGCGAACTTCGCTGATCTCGGACAGGTAGTGGCAACTGGCGCATGGGATGGGGTGATGTTCGATTTCGGGGTCTCCTCGCCGCAGCTCGATCAGGCCGAACGCGGCTTCAGCTTCCTGCGCGACGGGCCACTGGACATGCGCATGGACCCCGAAGGCGGACCGAGCGCTGCCGAGTGGCTCGCGAATGTGAGCGAGACCGAGCTCGCCACCGTCCTTCACGAGTTTGGCGAGGAGCGGCAGTCACGCCGCATTGCGCGCGCCATCATCAGCCGCCGCGACGAGCAAGCCTTCGAGCGCACGCTCGACCTTGCTGACTTCATCGCCGCGCAACTGCCCAAGGTCTATGTCGGCATCCATTCGGCCACCCGCAGTTTCCAGGCGATCCGGATTGCGGTGAACGATGAGCTCGGTGCGATCGACCGCGGTCTCGAAGCGGCCCACGCGGCGCTGGCGCCCGGCGGGCGGCTGGTCACGATCAGCTTCCACTCGCTCGAAGACCGGCGCGTGAAGCAGTTCATCCAGGCGCGCTCACGCCAGCCCCAGGCCTCGCGCCGGCTGCCACCCGTGGCGCCGATCCCGTCGAGCCTCAAGGATCTCGGCAAGCGCCGCGCCGGCGACGATGAGATTGCACGCAATCCGCGCTCGCGAAGCGCCGTGCTGCGCGTCGCGGAGCGCGCCGCATGAAGCCGCAGAAGATCGTCTTCGGGCTCTTGCTGGCCGCCGTCATCGGCAGCGCAATTGCGCTGGTGTACGCGCGTCACCAGAGCCGCAGCCTGTTCTTTGCCATTGAGCGCCTGCACTCGGCGCGCGACGAGCTCAACATCGAGTGGGGCCAGTTGCAGCTCGAGCAATCGACCTGGGCCGATGCCAACCGGATCGAGCAGGTGGCGACCCGCGATCTGTCGATGCGCTTCCCGCCGCCGCAGGACATCATCGTGGTGGCGCCATGAAGCAACGCCTGCGCGCCCCCAATTATCGGCTGCGCCTTTACACCGTGCTGATGGTGCTCGTGCTCGCGACGACGGGGCTGATCGGCAAGGCGGTCGCGGTGCAGATCCTCGGCAAGGATTTCTATCAGCGCGAGGGCGCGGCGCGCCATCTGCGCGAGGTCTCGATCCCGGCCTACCGCGGCATGATCTCAGACCGCAATGGCGAGCCCCTGGCGGTGTCGACGCCGGTGGCCTCGCTCTGGGCGGTGCCTGGAGAAGTGCTGCGCGCCCCCGACCGCGTGCCACAACTGGCGCAGGCGCTCGGCACCGCCGAGGAGCCGCTGATGCAGCGGCTGGTGCAGCGGGCTGACAAGGAATTCGTCTACTTAAAGCGCCACATCAGCCCGGACGAGGCGGCGGAAGTCGCGGCGCTCGGCATCCCGGGCGTGCACGTGCAGCGCGAATTTCGTCGCTACTACCCGGCCGGCGAGGCGCTGGCGCACGTGATCGGCTACACGGATATCGATGACCACGGGCAGGAAGGCCTGGAGCTCGCGTACGAAGACTGGCTCGCGGGCAAACCCGGCTCCAAGCGGGTGATCCAGGACCGGCGCGGGCATCGCGTCGAGGACGTCAACCTGGTTGCCGCGGCCGAGCCCGGCGAAGACCTGGTGCTCAGCATCGACCGCCGCATCCAGTACCTGGCCTATCGCGAGCTGAAAGCCGCGCTCGCCGCCAACAAGGCGACGGCCGGCTCGGTCGTGGTGCTCGACGTGCCGACCGGCGAAGTGCTGGCGATGGTCAACTTGCCAAGCTACAACCCGAACCAGCGCGAGCGCCAACGCGGTTCGTCGGTGCGCAATCGCGCGGCGACCGATGTCTTCGAGCCCGGCTCGGTCATCAAGGCGTTCACCGTCGCGGCGGCGCTCGAGAGCGGCAAGTTTACCGCCGCATCGCGGGTCGAAACATCACCCGGCACGATGCTCGTATCCGGTGGCCATATCGTCAAGGACGTCAAGAACTTCGGCAATCTCGACGTCACCGGGATCATTACCAAGTCGAGCAATGTGGGCGCCACCAAGCTCGCGCTCGCGGTGCCGGACGAATACCTCTACGACATGTTCCATCGCTTCGGTTTCGGCGTCATCAGCGGCTCCGGATTCCCCGGCGAATCGCCCGGCGTGCTGCCCGACTACCGGCGCTGGCGCCCGATCGAAAAGGTCACGCTGTCTTACGGCTATGGGTTGTCGGTGACCGCGCTGCAACTGGCCTCGGCCTATGCGGCGCTGGCCAACGGCGGACGCATGCGCGCGCCGACCTTCGCCAAGGGTGGCAGCAATCCCGACACCGCGGTCATCGACCCGGCGCTCGCGCAGAGCGTGCTGGCCATGCTCGAGACCGTCACCGGCCCGGCCGGCACGGCGCGCAAGGCGGCCATCCCTTACTACCGTGTCGGCGGCAAGAGCGGCACTTCGCGCAAGGCCGGCGTCGGTGGCTACCAGCATGCGCGCTACATCTCGCTGTTCGCCGGGATGGCGCCGACCTCGGCGCCGCGCCTCGCGTGCGTGGTCGTGATCAACGACCCGACTGCCGGCGACTATTACGGCGGCCTGGTGGCGGCACCGGTGTTCGGCCAGGTGATCGGCGGGGCACTGCGCTTGCTCGACATCCCGCCCGACAGCCCGGTATTGCTCCAGGCAGCTGCACTCAGCGCCGAAGAAGAAGCCGACGCTGCCGCCGAAGCGGTCGGGGAGCCGACCCTGCCATGAGCCGGCCGTATCCCCTGCAGGATTTGCTCGCCAGCGTCGGCATCGACGCGCCGGGTGCGCTGATGCTCACCGGCGTGGCGCTCGACACGCGCGCGCTGCAACCAGGCAACCTCTTCCTGGCGCTG
>JANPJV010000194.1:0-1958 GCA_031425695.1 Rhodanobacteraceae bacterium
CTTGACCGCCGCGTAGCAATCGACGAAACGTTCGCCGAGCAGGTTGCGCAAGGCTTCGCAGTCTTTCAGCTCCAGCAGCGCACTTTCCAGCGAGCGTGGCAGCTCGTAGCCCTTGTCCTGCGCACTGCCGGTCAACGGCTCGGTCGGCTCGAGCTTTTCCATGATGCCGAGATAGCCACAGGCGAGCGTTGCCGCCATGGCCAGATAGGGATTGGCGTCGGAGCCGGCGAAACGGCTCTCGACGCGCGTGTTCTCGCGCGTGTCCCACGGTACGCGCAGCCCGCAGGTGCGATTGTCGTAGCCCCATTGGACATTGATCGGCGCCACATGACCGATGGCCAGGCGCCGATAGGAGTTCACATTCGGCGCGAAGAAGGGCATTGCCATCGGCACGTACTTTTGCAGTCCGGCGAGATAGTGGCCAAAAATCGGGCTGTGCTGGCCGGCTTTGCCGCCGGCGAAAACGTTGTTGCCGTCGCTGTCCAGCAAGCTCTGGTGGATGTGCATGGCGCTGCCGGGCTCGTTCGCATGCGGCTTGGCCATGAAGGTGGCATAGATGCCATGGCGCAGCGCCGCCTCGCGCATGCTGCGCTTGAACAGGAACACCTGGTCGGCGCGCGACAAAGGATCCTTGTGCTCGAAATTGACCTCCAGCTGGCCAGCGCCGGATTCGTGGATCAGCGTGTCGACGTCGAGCTCCATGGTCTCGGCGTAGTCGTACATGAGATCCAGGATCGGATCGAATTCGTTGACCGCATCGATCGAATACGACTGCCGCGCCGTCTCCGGGCGGCCGGAGCGGCCGGCGGGCGGCTGCAGCGGAAAGTCGGGGTCGGTGTTCTTCTGCACCAGATAGAACTCGAGCTCGGGCGCGACCACCGGCGTCAGGCCCAGTGAGTCGTAGAGCGCGAGCACGCGCCGCAGTACGTTGCGCGGCGCCAGGTCGTGCGGGCGGCCGTCGCGGGTAAAACAGTCGTGGATGATCTGCGCGGTCGGATCGCTGGCCCAGGGCACCATGCGCACGGTGTCCGGATCGGGGCGCAGGTACATGTCCGAATCGGACGGCGACACCAGTTCATCGTACTCGTCCGGGTGGTCCCCGGTGACCGTGGTGGCGAAGATGCCTTCCGGCAGGCGCGTGCCGTAGTCGTGCGAAAACTTAGGTGCAGGGATGATCTTGCCGCGCGCATTGCCGGTGAGATCAGGTACCAGGCATTCGACTTCGGTGATGCGCCGCTCCTTGAGCCAGCGCTTCAATACGCTTTCCTGTTCGGCGGCCTCGTTACGAGCTTTCTCAGCCTTTTTGCGGGCCATGTCTTAAGTTCTCGATTGAGCGCGGCGACGCGCTGCTGCGGCAAAGGCTTGGAAGATGCCGAGATAGAAGGGGTTTTCGGTGACGCGCCACTCGGGGTGCCATTGCACGGCCAGCAGCCAGGTGTCGGGAGAATCGAGGCGCACCGATTCGATCAGGCCATCGGGCGCGGTGGCTTCGATGGCGAGGTCGCGACCGAGGGTGCGCAGGCCTTGTCCGTGCAGCGAATTGACGGTCACGGTGCTGGTCCCGGCGATTCCGGCAAGCAGGCCGCCCGGAGCCAGCGTCAACGCATGCGCAGGTCCATATTGGATATCGAGCGGTGCCGTCAGGTCTTCTCGATGATCGGACAAGCCGGCGGTCTCGTGCACTTTCTGCAGCAGGGTGCCGCCGAATGCGACATTCACCTCCTGGAAGCCGCGACAAACGGCGAGCAGCGGGATGCGCATCCGCACCGCGACCTCGACCAGCGACAGTGTGGTGGCGTCGCGCGCTGGATCGTGGACGTTGCCCTCGAAGCTTGGCTCGTCGCTGTAATGGTGCGGCTCGATGTTGCTCACCGAGCCCGTCAGCAGGATCCCGTCCAGATGCGCCAGCAAGGCTTCGCGGATGAGCGGCGGGTCCAACGACGGAATCAGGAGCGGCG
>JANPJV010000195.1:0-49994 GCA_031425695.1 Rhodanobacteraceae bacterium
CTACTGCGAGCTTCTCCTCTGCGAGGTTGTCCGCTGCAAGCTTGTCCGCTGCGAGCTTGTCCGCTGCGAGCTTCTCCGCTGCGAGCTTCTCCGCTGCGAGCTTCTCCGCTGCGAGCTTCTCCGCTGCGAGCTTCTCCGCTGCGAGCTTCTCCGCTGCGAGCTTCTCCGCTGGCATCCTCTCGGCTGCAGTTTTCTCTGCGATGAACTTCTCCACAGCGATTTTCTCCGCTGCGCGCGTTTCTGCCATTGCCTGCGCAGCGAGCAGCGCTTGCGCTGCGGGAGCGTCCGCCGCGGCTTTTTCCGCTGCGAGCACATCCGCGGCGACCTGATCGGGCGCGCGCTGTGGCGCCGGGTAATCTTTGATTACGGCCGGCTGCGGAATTTCACTGGACGCCTCCATCGCCGGGGACTCATCACTCATGGCCACAGCTGCCGGCAGGCTTGCTGCGTCCGCGACTTCCTGGTTGCCTGGCGATCGCGCCGCCTTGCGGGCTTCCGCCGCGACCAGCCGATTGATCTCGAGTTGCTCGGCAACCAGCGCTTCAGCGGCCTGCCGCTCGACTTCGCGCCGCTCTCGGTTGCCGTCGACGCGCGCTGCGACCTCGCGCTGTTGCGACGGGCTCACGCCACTGTCCGCGACCAGCGGGCCGGGCGACGGTGTGTCAGACGACCGCTCGGGATCAGCAGGGAGCGCGGCGCGATCACCTGCATCGGCTGCCATCGCCGCCAGGCGAGCAGCCTCCCGTTGCGATTCAGTCTGCGCCCAATACATCAACGCGAGCACCGCGAGTGCGCTGATGCCGAGCGCGCCGAAGATGATCGCCGGCAGGCGCCTGACCATCACGCCGGACAACATCGGACGAGCGATCTCGGGCGCGCCGGCGCGAACGCGCAGGCCGGGCGTCGGGACCGCCGCCAAACCATGTTGGGCACCGTCGTGGTGGCTGCGCAGGTCGTACTCAGCACGCCTATCAGGGGTTTTCAGGTCTTGCCAAGCCCCGTTCACGCGGTCGGCGTAGACCACTTCCCAGCCATCGGGATTGCGGTCCGGATGCAGCCAGCGCATCAGCCAGCGATAGTGCTCGCGCAGCTGTTCCTGGGTGGCGTCAGCCGCGCACCCGAGCACCCGATAAGAATCTGCGTTCGGGACGAACAGCATCTGTTGCAGATAGAAGATGCTCGCCTCGTTGAGCGTTTCTGCACTCTCGTCAGTCGCCTCCTGCGCACTCGCGATCGCAGCGCTTTCGCTCGCCGCTACGCGGATCACGTGGCCGACGTCACCCGGCAGCGGGCGCTCGCGAAAATCGGCAATCCGCCCGGGCTCCCTGAAGAGGGCAAGCGCGGACTGGATGGCGAGGGTTTGCATCAGCTGCGCGTCAGTGCTTTCGGAGCTTTCTGATCGGTGCCACCGTACGCGTAATACTGATACCCGTAGTCGCTGCCGTAGCCGTAACCGGCGACGCGCGCATCGTACTTGGTCAGCAGCGCACCGACGACGTGCGCACGCGCGCCGATCAACCGCTTGAGCGCCGCCTTGGCCGTCGCCACGCGACTGGTCCCGGCTTCGATCACAAGCAGCGTACCGCTCGAAAGATTGGACAGGATCGGCGAATCAGCCAGGCCCATGATCGGCGGACCGTCGATGATGACCTGGTCGAACTTCTCCATCGCCAGCGTCAGCAGCGAAACCATCTTCGGACCGGCGAGCAGCTCCGCCGGATTCGGCGGCAATGGTCCGGATGGGATCAGTGTCAGGCGCAATGTCTTGGTCGGCTTGATCGCGGCTGACGGCTTGATGCCGCCGGCGAGATAGTTGCTCAACCCGACCGAATTGTCGCTGCCGAGGATCTTGTGCAGTGAGGGATTGCGCAGATCGCCGTCGATCAACAGGACACGACGACCAAGCTGCGCGAAGTTGCGCGCCAGGCTGATTGCCGTCGTCGACTTGCCCTCGGAAGCAGACGGGCTGGTGACCAGCAGGCACTTGGGTACGCCATCTTCGGTCGCGAACTGCAAGGAAGTACGCACCGATCGGTAGGCCTCCGAGAATCCTGACCTGGGGTCGGAAAATGCCTCCTCGGGCGTGCCCGACTGCAACCGCGGGATGATGCCGAGGACTGCGATGCCCAGGTGCTTTTCGATCTCGTCCGGCCGCTTGAAGGTGTCGTCCAGGAACTCGAACAGGAAGGCCAGCAACACGCCGAGCATCAGGCCGGCAACCGCGGCCATCAACAGGTTGCGGCGCATATCCGGCTTGAACGGGCCACCCGGAACCAGCGCCGAGTCGACCACGCTGATGTTGTTGGCATCCACGTTCGAGGTGATGCCGATTTCCTTGTAGCGCTGGAGCAGCGCGTCATACAGCTGGCGACTGGTCTCGACCTCGCGCTCGAGCACGGTGAAATCGGTGCTGCGGCTCTGCAGGGCGAGCACCTGGTCGGTGAGCTTGTCGACCTGTTCCTGGAGCAGCGTTTCCTTGGCACGCGCCGCCTCGAAGGCGCCGCCGAGCCCGGCGCGGACCATCTGGACCTCTCCGGCGAGCTGCTTGTCAATCTCTTCGATCTGGCTCTTGAGCTGCTGCATCAGCGGATATGCAGGCTTGAACGTGAGCAATTTCTGCTGGTACTCGGCGGAGAGCTTGCCACGCATGGCGCGCAGCGACTGCACCCCTTCGTTGTTCATGAGAAAGGGGTGCGACATGGCGTTGCTGCCTTGCCCCTGGCGCAGGCGCGACTCGGCGTCGATGCGGTCCTGGCGCGCCGCCATCAGCGCCGCATTGAGCGCGCCCAAATCCGATGACAGCAAGTTCGTGCGCGAGCCGATGTTGACGAAACGCTCCTTGGTCGCGAACTCCGCCAACGCTTTTTCGGAGTCCTGCAACTTGAGCTTCACCTGCTCCAGGCGCTCCTCGAGAAACTTCTTCGCATAGGAACTGTTATCAATCTTCCGTTCCATGTTCGAGTCGATGAAGCCCTCGGCAACCGCATTGGCGACACTGGCTGAGAGTCCAGCATCCGGACTATCGAAATGGATGCGCGCCAGGCGCGAGTTAAGCACCGGCTCGACGGTAAGCCCACCCTGGACCAGCCCGACCAACTGTTGGCGCTTGGCGGCCGAATCGGAGCTCGCAGACTCGGCCTCTTTGCTGCCCATCAGCATGTTGGTCAGCTTGCCCCACGGTGTCGGCGAGCTCATCACCGCGAACACCGGATGGTTGGGATCGAGGTCGGCGACCACTTTCTCTGCCATCGAACGGCTGCGCAGCAATTGGAACTGGGTCTCGTAATACTCGCGGTCGTAGGGCGCTTCGGCCGCATCGACGCCGGGAACATTGACCATGCGCATTGCCTGCCGCTCGATCTGGACGACCGCCGTCGCGCGAAAGATCGGCGTGGTCAGCAGGGTCGCCATGAGCCCCGTCAGCAGCACGATCACAAAGGCACCGAGCACGGTCCACTTACGTTTGAGAATGACCCGCCAGTATTCGAGCAGGTCGACTTCTTTCTCGCCGAGTTCGGCCTCGTTATTCCGCACCAGGGTTGAAAGCGCCTGCATGCGCGGGTCATACCCGACCGGCAGTTGGCCGCGCGGGCCAACCGGCATCGGCAGGTTCACATCTGGTTCGTTATTGCTTGCTGCCGCATCCCGCATTGCTTACTCCAGAAAACCAGATACCAGAATCGCTGCCCGATTCTAAAGAAAGGTGAAAAGCCCGAGCAGTGGCATGGTCTTCAGGAAATCGCGATACGCCGACTTGGTGCCTGATTCATCGATGACGATGAGGTCGTCGCCATACACCTGCGGATCCTCGGCATTGCCACCGCGGATCTGGCGGAGATCGAAGACCGCCGCCATGCGTTTACCTTCGATGACACGAAAGATGATGATGCCACGGGGATTGGCGAACTCGTTAACACCGCCAGACATGACGATGGCCTGCAGCAGGCTGGTGCGCCCGCTCAACGGATAGATTCCGGGCGACTTCACGGCGCCTTCGACGGTGATTCGCTGGCTGGTGAACTCGCGCACATACAGCGTGACTTGCGGATTCTGGAGATAGTCCTTTTCGAGCAACTGGGCGATCTCAGCTTCGAGCTCGGGCACCGTCTTGCCGGCCGCACGGATGGGCCCTAGCAACGGCAACGAGATCATGCCCTTCGAGTTGACCCGCACCGAGCGGTTGAGCTCTTCGAGCTGGTACACGGCAACTTCGAGCACATCCATCGGACCCAGGCGGTAGTCGGAGACCCCGACATAGGCGCCGGTTGGAGACGTGGTGTCGGGCGGGGCGAGCGAGTCGGTGGTGGTCACCAGCTTCGCATTGCCTTCGCGCACGTCCTTGGTGCCATCACTGGAGCAGCCGGCGAACATCAGCAACAACAGCAAGATCAGCAGGCTTCGAAACATCGACAACATCTTGGGAACCCTCGCAAAGACTTTAGAGTGCATTATCAATCAACGCGCCAGCAGGCGTCGCCAGAATCCCGGCTGAGCCTGCGGCACCTCCCGCAGTACCGCCGGTCCAGCCTGATCTGCGCGCAGATTCTGGAGGATAGCCGCAGGGCGATCACGCACCAGCGCCCATGATTCCGCGGTGCCGACCCGTTTCTCGGCGGCCACACGGGCTTCGGCGAGCAAGGGCGGGCGCCGATGTACGCTGTGGGCATCCGTGGCGATGACTTGTACGGGACCTTCGTCGAGCAAGCGTTCGGCCCAATAGCGAGGACGCGTGCCGAAGCGCCCGGTCAGCGCGCCAGCGGTGACCTGCAGCCACGCACCACCCTTGGCGATCCGCAGGAACATCGGGTAGTTCATCTCGATCCAGGTCAGCCGCTCCGGATGCGTGATCAGGGGCACGTAGCCGTTGGCGAGCAGGTTGAAGACCTGTTCTTCGAAACGTGGCGGCGCGACGTGGTGCGGCGGCTCGAGCAGCAGGTAGCGAGTCCCGTTCAGCGTCGGAATACGGCCCGCCGCCAAATCGACGAGCAATTCCGGGGTGAGGTGCACGTCCGCCCCCTCGACCAGCTTGAGCTCGATGCCTTCTGCATCCAGTGCCGCCTGCAGCGCGACGATCGCCAAACGGATGCCGGCCGCATCGTTTTCGTAGAGGCCGGGATAGATGTGGGGCGTGCAGGCAATGACCTTGATGCCGTCGGCGACGGCGATACGCGCCATCGCCAGCGAAGTCGCCAGATCTGGCGCGCCGTCATCGATTCCCGGCAGGATGTGACAGTGCAGATCGATCATCGAAGGTCGCGCGCCAGGTGCGTGTACAGCTGGCCAAGCTTAGCGCAAAGCCCGCTGCAGGTTGTCAGAGGGCGACGAGTGGCGGTTGGGTGGGCGTCAGCTTGCCCTCGGCGGGGTAGCCAACCGCATCCAAAGCGGCGCGGAGCCGCACGCCCAAGTTAGTACCGCAGCAGCCGTGCCGGCTTGAATGGCAGCTGCCCACGCCAGTAGGCAATCATCAACCAGCCGGTTGCCAGGCCGCCGAGATGCGCGAAATGGGCGACGCCGCCGCCGCTGGTGAACACGCCCATGAACAGTTCAATCGCAGCGTAGACGATCACCAGGGTGCGCGCCTTCATGGGAATCGGCGGAATCAGCAACAAGACCTTGCGGTTGGGAAACATCATCGCGAAACCCAGCAGCACCCCATAGACGCCACCGGAGATGCCGATGGTGGGATACGGCACTCCGCCCACGCTGCCGATGACCAGCTGCACCACGCCGGCGCCGACGATCGCGACCAGCACGTAGATGAGGTAGGCCCGCCCGCCCCAGAAACGTTCGAGCTCGCCGCCGAACATCCACAGCGCGAGAGCATTGAACAGCAGGTGCGTCAGGCTGCCGTGCATGAAGCCATAGGTCAGCAGCTGCCACGGCGCGAAATCCGGGTAGCCACCGAGCGCCACGCCCGGATTCGCATCGTTGAAGAGCGCCGGCCACAGCGCAAAGTTGATCAGCAGCCACTCGTCGAAGCCTTGCAGGTTCTGCAGGACGAAGACGATCGTGCAGATCATGAGCAGCGTGCGCGTAACCGGGGGCATCGGACCCATCTATCTCATTCCTTTCATTGATTGGAGCCGGCGTTGCGGACTAGCCATCGCCCATCATCGGGCCCCACATCAGCGCATCCAGGCTGGCTTCCGCATGCGCTGCCCGGACCCGGCCGTCTGCGCTCACCGTGCAGCCCTCGGCCACCAGCAGCTTGCGCTGGCGCTTGAACGATTCACTGCCCGGCGCGAAGGCGATGCGCCCGTCCGAGCGCAGCACGCGGAACCAGGGGACCGCGCTTCCCGCCGGCAACTGCGACAGCACCTTCGCCACCATGCGCGCTTGTTGCTTGAGGCCCGCGCGCTCGCCGACCACGCCGTAGCCCGCGACGGCTCCACGAGGGATGGCGGTCACCGCCGCCAGAATCAAGTCCCTGGCCTGATCGATTTTCATCCGATGATTACCAGCAGCTCCTGCGTTTAGGGCTAGCATGACAACATCAATCTTGGAGAAGGCAGCGGCTGTGCAAAATTTCGAAGACATCCGCGCGCATCTGGCGACGCAACACCGGCTCATCCAGAACCAGCCATTCGTGATCGGTTTCGACCTGGAGCTCCCGGGCGATCGCGTCCAGAGCCTGTTCCTCGCCGATATCGAGACCGAAGACGGCCGCCGCATCTTGCGCATGTCGACCCCGGTGGCCGCGATCTCCAAGCTACCCGCAGAGAAATGCCTGCGCTTCAACTGGGCACAGCGCGTCGGCTTCCTCGCCGTCGACGACCTCGACGGCGAACCGTTCGTACACCTGTGCGAGAACCGCGCTTACGGCGCCCTCAGCGAGCGGGAGCTCGATCGCGTCCTCGGCGAGCTCGGTCAGCTGGCCGATGGGCTGGAGTCGCTGGTCACGCGGGGCGCGGATCGGGTGTGAAGCTGGCTTGTGGTGGGTCTGCGCCGTGCGCGGACTCTTTGCTCTGACTTGCACAGCGTCCGCGGGCAGCGCAGACCCACCAAAGGCAGCTGTTGTAGGTCATGTCGCTCGCGTCAGCGAGCTACTTGACGGTGTCTTCGAAGACGTCAAGTACACCGCTTCGCGGTGAACATGACCGACGTTGAAGGCTTTTCTCGCGCAACGACCGCTTGCACCCTAACCTGCTAATCTTCTCCCGCTCGCTCGCGTCCCGCGCTGCTCATCCCAATTCATGCACTTAGAATTACTGTTGCTGCTGGGCCTGATCCTGCTCAATGGCTTCTTCGCCCTGTCGGAAATGGCGGTGGTCGCCTCGCGCAAGTCGCGGCTCAAGCAGCAGGCCGAAAAAAGCAAGTCGGCGGCGGCCGCGCTGAAGCTTGCCGAACATCCCGAAACTTTCCTGTCGGCGGTGCAGATCGGCATCAACTCGGTCGCGATCCTGATGGGCGTGTTCAGTGGTGCGGCCATCGGCGGGCACATCGCGACCTGGCTCAAGGGTTTTCCGATGGTTGCCGAGTACGCGAACGGCCTCGGACTCGGCATCGCCGTGGTCGGCATCACCTTCGTCAGCATCATTCTTGGTGAGCTGATCCCCAAGCGCATCGCGCTGCTCGCACCCGAGCGCATTGCCGCGATCGTGGGCTTGCCGATGATCGTGTTTGCCCGCGTCACCCATCCAATCGTGGTGATTCTCGCGGTCACGACACGGCTCAGCCTGCGCCTGCTCGGCGCCAAGTCGGGAGACGAGTCGAAGGTCACGGAAGAGGAAATCCGGCTGGTCGTGGCGGAGAGTGCCGCACAGGGCGAGATCGAGGATATCGAGCGCAGCATGATCAACCGCGCGCTGCGACTGTCCGACCGCAGCGCCGAGAGCCTGATGACGCCGCGCAACCGCATCGCCTGGCTCGACACCACCGCACCGATGGCCGAGAACCTTGCCGTGATGCGCTCGACGCCTTACACGAGCTACCCGGTCATGCGCGGCAACGACAAGGAAATTGCCGGCATCCTCAACGTCAAGACCTTGATCGACAAGATTGGCACCAGCGGCCAGTTCGACCTCTTCAAGCGCTTGTCGAAGGCGATCTACGTACCGGAATCGACGCGTGCGCTGCACCTTTTGAATGAGTTCAGTCCCGACGACCGGCTCGCGCTGGTAGTCGACGAATACGGCGACGTGCAGGGCCTAGTCACCCAGAACGACGTGCTTGCGGCCATGCTCGGCGCGGCCATGCACCACAGCGTGACCGACAGCGACGACGCCATGATCGTGCGCCGCGCCGACGGCAGCTACCTGCTTGATGGCGCCCTCAAGATCGAGGATCTGCGCGAGTTGCTCGAGCTGCCGACTCTGCCCGGCGAGGACGAAAACGAATACCAGACGCTGGCGGGCATGCTTATTTCGGTGCTCGGCCGCATCCCCCGCGTCGCCGAGACCTACGACTGGGGCGGCTACCGCTTCGAAGTGGTAGACCTCGACGGCGCCCGTGTCGACCGCATCCTGGTGCAGAAATTAGCGGTCGAGCCGGATGTGGAGGCTTGAAAGCGTCGGTTGTGTAACAGCCCATGTGGGTTCGGACCTTGTCCGAACGCTTTTCCCCCAGATTCAATCAGAAGCGTCCGGACAAGGTCCGGACCCACGCAAAGCGGCGCCTGCACTCGTGGGTGCGGACCTTGTCCGAACGCTCTTCATGCTCTGAAAACCGAATACCGAAAACTCCAAGCTGTTAGCCTACGCGCCCCCTGTTGCCCCCTGGCCGCCGCCGATGAGCACGAACAAGCCGCGTACGCCTGCGGGAACGATGGAGTTGTTGCCGCTGGACCAGATCGCGTTTGCCGATCTGCTCGACACGATCCGCCGCAACTACGAGCGCTTCGGCTTCTTGCCGATCGAAACGCCCGTGTTCGAGCTGACCGAGATGCTGCTGACCAAGAGCGGCGGCGAGACCGAGCGGCAGGTGTACTTCGTACAGTCGACCGGCAGCCTCAAACAGGGTGACCAGCCGGAGCTGGCCCTGCGCTTCGACCTGACCGTGCCGCTGGCGCGCTATGTGGCCGAGCACGAGCACGCGTTGAGCTTTCCGTTCCGGCGGTACCAGATGCAGCGTGTGTATCGCGGCGAGAGCGCGCAGCGCGGGCGTTTTCGCGAGTTCTATCAATGCGATATCGATGTCATCGGCAAGGATGAGCTGTCCATCCGCTATGACGCCGAAGTGGTTGCGGTGATTGCCAGCGTGTTCCGCGAGTTGGCCGTCGGGCCGTTCGTGATCCAGCTCAATAATCGCAAGCTCATGCGCGGGTTCTTCGAGCGCGCCGGTGTTGCCGATCCGGAGCAGCAGATGCTGGTGCTGCGCGAGGTGGACAAGCTCGACAAGCGCGGAGCCGACCATGTGCGGCGCACGCTGACTGGCGAGGCTTTCGGAATTTCCGCCGAGCGGGTCGAGGACATTCTCGCTTTTGTGCAGCTGCGTTCGAGCAATCACGCCCAGGCACTGGCGATGTTGGGTCAGCTCGGAGGCGGAAATCCCCAGCTCGATGCGGGCATCGCGGAAGTCACCGAGGTACTGAACCTGGTGAAGGGATTCGGCGTTCCGGAGGCCAACTACGCACTCAATTTCTCGATCGCACGTGGGCTCGATTACTACACCGGTACCGTCTACGAGACTGTACTGACCGACCACCTCGAAATTGGCAGCGTCTGCTCGGGTGGCCGCTACGAGGATCTCGCCAGCCACTACACCCGCTCGCGCCTGCCGGGCGTGGGCATTTCGATCGGCGCCACGCGGCTGTTCTATCAGCTTCGCGAGGCGGGCCTGATCGGAACGGCCCAGAGCAGCGTGCAGGTCTTGGTCACGCAGATGGATGCGGCGCTGATGCCGCAGTACCTGGAGATCGCCAACCAACTGCGTGCGGCCGGCATCAACACCGAGCTCGTGCTGGATTCGGGCAAGCTCGGCAAGCAGCTCAAGTACGCCGACAAGGCCGGCATCCGCTTCGCGGTGATCGTCGGCGAGAACGAGCGCGCTGCCGGGAAAGTAATGGTCAAGGACCTCTCCAAGCAGGAACAGTTCGAGGTCGAGCGCGGCGAGCTTGTCAAGGCACTCCGTGTCGAGATCGAACAAGCCGAAGCGCTCGGCGAGCTCAAGCGCCGTGGACTTGTGAAGGGCGCGGCCTGATGGGGACCCCCCGCAAGCCCAAGTCGGCAGCCGCGCCGAAAGCGCGCCCGATCGAGCTCGACGGACGCCGTCTCAGCATCGAGGCGGTGCTCGAGATCGCGCATCAGCGGCGGCCCGTGCGGCTTTCAAAGGCGGCGCTCAAGCGCGTGCAGGCATGCGCTGACTTCCTGAAGAGCGAGCTCAAGCGCGGCGAGCCGATCTACGGCGTCACCACCGGCTTCGGCAGCAACGCCGATCGCGTGCTCGAAACCTCGCGCCGGCGCAACAGTGGCGACACCGATGAACTGCCGATCGTTGCCGAGCTGCAGCGCAACCTGATCGTCAGCCACGCGGTCTGCGTCGGCGAGGCGCTGTCGCTCGAAATGGTGCGCGCCATGCTCGCGATCCGCATCAACACCCTGCTGCAAGGGCATTCGGGTGTGCGCGTGGTCACCCTCGAGCTGTTGCGCGAATTGCTGGTGCGCGACCTCATTCCCGTGGTTCCCGGCAAAGGCTCGGTCGGCGCCAGCGGCGACCTGGCCCCACTCTCGCACCTGGCGTTGGCGCTGATTGGCGAAGGCGAAGTCTTCGAGAATGGAGAACGTGTGCCGGCTTCCGAAGCACTGGCACGCGCCGGCCTGGAACCGCTGGTGCTCTCGTTCAAGGAAGGCCTCGCGCTCAACAATGGTACCGGGCAGATGCTGGCCTCGGCGATCCTCGCGATCGGGCGCATGGAAGCGGCGGTGAAGCTGGCCGACATCAATGCCGCGGTTGCACTCGAAGCCTTCTGTGGCCGTTCCGCGGCTTTTGATGAGCGCGTGCATGCGCTGCGTCCGCATCCCGGACAGATCGCCGCCGCGACGAACATCCGCCGGCTGGTGACAGGTTCCGGGCTGATCGATATTGCCTACCACCGCGTACCGCGCTTCCACGCCTGGAGCCCGAGCGCGTGGCCCGACGACGACACCTCGGCACGCACGTTCGACCTGCGCTGGGACTATGTGCCCAAATCCGAGCGCGGCGCGCGCTCGCGCTTCTACCAGCGCAACCTGCCCTTCCGCGGCGGCAAGAAGATCCAGCCCCAGGACGCCTATTCGCTGCGCTGCATGCCGCAGGTGCATGGCGCGGTCAGGGATTCACTGGAGCGCGTGCGCGAGATCGTGCGCATCGAGCTCAATTCGGTGACCGACAATCCGCTGGTATTCGCCGATGCCGAGCCCGGCCAGGATCGCGTCGTTTCCGCCGGCAACTTCCACGGGATGCCGATCGCGCTCGCACTGACCCAGCTCAAGTGCTGCATCCCGGTCCTCGCGGCGATCAGCGAACGGCGCCTCAACAAGCTGCTCGATCCAGCCACCAACGACGGCCTGCCGCCGTTCCTCATCGGCAACGAGGACGGCACCGACTCGGGCCACATGATCGTGCAGTACACCGCCGCGGCGCTGGTCAACGAACTCGCCACCAAGGCGCATCCGGCGACTGTCTATTCAATCCCGACCAGTGCCAACGCCGAAGACCACGTTTCGATGGGCGCGACCGAAGGTCGCCACGTGCTGGAGATGCTCGACGACCTCGAGCGCACGCTGGCGCTGGAGCTGCTGGTCAACACCCAGGCGCTGGAATTCCGGCTGCAGATCCTCGCCGCCAGCTACACACTGGCGACCAGTCTTGGCGTACAAGCCCTGCGCTCCAAACTGCGCAACCTCTCGCCCGTCAGCCCCGGCGACGAAACCATGGTGCTCGCCGAAGACGTCAAACGTCTCCAGGCCGACCTCAAGCACCTCAAGGGCATCAGCCCCGCAGCCCCGAGCCGCGCCGTCGTCGAGCTAGTCCGCGAATCCGGCATCGCCTTCCTCGCCAGGGACCGCAACCTGGGGCCGGACATCGAAAAGGCCATTACGCTGGTGCAGAGCGGCGCCGTGGTGGCGCGGGTGGAGACGGTGCTGGGCGGGGCGTTGGAGTAGGCGGGGCGTCGGTGAAGAGCAACAGCCATCCGCAGATTACACAGATGAAAAGCGGAAAAGAGCAGATTAAGAGCGTTGTTGATCAGAGTCGGTACTACGAGCCGGGGGCGCTCTCGGAAAGCTTTGCGTGGGTTCGGACCTTGTCCGAACGCTTTTCACGATTACTCTAAGAAGCGTCCGGACAAGGTCCGGACCCACACAGCAGGAGACTCTTCGCTCCAGCCAAACATGTCTTCATCAGCTCTTGTCCGCTTTTCATCTGTGTAATCTGTGGATGGCTTTGCGTTTGATCTGTTCTTGATCCTCGCGCCCATCACTCGCCCGTGGGTGCTTCCGGTCCGACGACCGCCTTGCGCTTGCCGTGCAGTGGCTTGATGCGGGCGATCAGCGCCGCGGCGACTTTGAGGTTGCCGGCGATGACGTTGCCGCTCTGGAACCAGCCTTCTTCGCCCTCGAAATCAACACACACGCCGCCGGACTCGCGCACGAGCAGGGCGCCGGCGGCCATGTCCCATGGCTGCAAACCGAATTCGAAATAGCCGTCCAGGCGTCCGCAGGCGACGTACGCCAGGTCGAGCGCGGCGGAGCCGGTGCGGCGCAGGTCCTCGGCGTCTTCCAGCAGCGCCTTCACCATGCGCAGTTGCATCGACAGGCGTGAGCGCTGGCGGAACGGGAACCCCGTCGCGATCAAGGCTCCCGGCATGCCGTTGCGGGAGCTGACGCGCATGCGCCGCTCGTTCATGTAGGCACCGCTGCCGCGCGATGCGGTGAACATCTCGTCGCGGACCGGATCGTAGACGACCCCGTGCTGGGCGACGCCGTCTTCCAGCAGCGCGATCGAGATCGAGCAATGCGGCAGGCCGCGCATGAAGTTGCTGGTGCCGTCGATCGGGTCGATGCACCAGGTGTACTTGGAATTTCCCGAACGCCCGCTCTCTTCGCCCCAGATGCCGTGATCGGGATAGTTCTTCTTGATTTCCTTGATGATCTCGAGCTCGGCAAGCTTGTCCGTCTCAGTCACGAAATCGAACTGGCTCTTCTCGGACACCGCGATCGAATCGGCGCGATGCAGCATGCGCGTGATCAGCGTACCCGCCTTGCGCGCGGCCTGGACTGCAATATTGACGGCTGGCTTGCGCATGCAGCACTCGATACAAAAAGGGTCGCGCAGTGTAGGTCATGTTGCCCGCAGCGCGAAGCGCGTGCGGGCTACTTGACGCTTTTCCGGGGATCGCCTTTTGCGGGTGGTGGGTCTGCTGTGCCCGGACGCTTTTGATTTCAAAAGTCAAAAGAGTCCGCGCGCAGTGCAGACCCACCAGGAGCAACAGCCCTCCCGACGGCGCCATAATCGCCAGCCCGTGCCAACGACCCAGCCCCCTTGCTCGACCACCTCGCCAACATCGCCACCGTTCTCGTCGCCACCTCGCATCCGGGCAATATCGGCTCGGCGGCACGGGCGCTGAAGACGATGGGCTTGTCGCAGCTGCGGCTGGTGGCGCCGGGCGAGTTTCCGGCGTGTGCAGCCAACCAGCTCGCGTCCGGGGCTCTTGATGTGCTGGAGAGCGCGTGCGTGCTGCCGACGCTGGCCGATGCGCTGGCGGACGCGAGCGTGGTCTTTGGCTCGAGCGATCGCCGCCGCGAGCTGCGCATGCTGGAAATCGGCCCGCGCGAGTTTGCGCGCCTGGCGCTCGACGCCGCTGCGCTGGGCACGGTCGCGGTGGTCTACGGCACCGAGCGCACGGGCCTCACCAACGACGAGCTCGGCCTGTGCCAGTACCTGGTCACCATCCCGGCCAATCCCGAGTACAGCTCGCTCAACCTCGCAAGCGCCGTGCAGGTGCTGAGCTACGAGTTGCGCAACGAAGCCCTGGCGCGCGCCGCCGTGCAGCCTGCACCTCGCGCCGAGCCGCATGTGCCCGCCGCCAATGCCGAGCTCGAAGGCTTTTTCGGCCACCTCGAACAGGTGCTCGAGCTAATTGGCTTCTTCGGCACCCGCCCCACCGAAAAAATCATGCGCCGCCTCCGCCGCCTCTACCAACGCGCGATGCCAGATACCCGCGAAGTACAGATCCTGCGCGGCATCCTGACCGAGACGCAGGTGGCGGTACGGGGGCGCGTAGGTCACGTTGCGCCCGCGAAAGCTTCATCTGGGCCGGGAACCGGTTCGGGTGCTACGTGACACACGGATCGCGGGCCCCTGTCACGTAGCGCCCGAAAGCGATAACCGCCCGTGCCAGCACAACGCGGGCTCAACGTGACCTACGTTCTGCATCTCAACACTCCATACGCCGACGCATCGAAGACTTTGTCATTCACCGACACCATAATTGTCGGGTCTTGTAAGCGAGAACTTCGATGTCGAATGATTTGCTGAGCCTGGCGGCGCATGGCGTGACCGGGTCTCCGTGGCTCACGGTGCTGGTGTTTTTCCTGGCGGTGACGCAGCTGACGATCTTTTCGGTGACGCTCTACCTGCATCGCAGCCAGTCGCACCGCGGCGTGGAGTTTCATCCGGTGCTCGCGCATTTCTTCCGGTTCTGGGCCTGGCTGACGACGGCCATGGTGACCCGCGAATGGGTCGCAATCCATCGCAAGCACCACGCCAAATGCGAGACCGAAGAGGATCCGCACAGCCCGCAGGTGCATGGCATCGGCAAGGTCTTTTTCCATGGCGTCGTGCTGTACCAGGAAGCGCGGAAGGACCGCGCGATGGTCGAGCAATACGGTTCCAATACGCCGAACGACTGGATCGAGCGCAGCCTCTATGCAGCCGTGCCCTGGATGGGTCCGACGCTGATGGCGGTGATCGACGTGACGCTGTTCGGCTTCGTAGGTCTCGCGCTGTGGGCCGCGCAGATGCTCTGGATTCCGGTGATGGCGGCGGGCGTCGTCAATGGACTCGGTCACTGGTGGGGCTATCGCAACTTCGAGACCGACGATACGTCGACCAATCTCACGCCCTGGGGCCTCGTCATCGGCGGCGAAGAGCTGCACAACAATCACCACGCCTACCCGAGCTCGGCGAAGTTCGCCTTGCGCAAGTACGAGTTTGATATCGGCT
The DNA here is from genome assembly GCA_031425695.1 of Rhodanobacteraceae bacterium. Lineage (GTDB taxonomy): Bacteria > Pseudomonadota > Gammaproteobacteria > Xanthomonadales > SZUA-5 > JANPJV01. Next base: position 15,142 of record JANPJV010000195.1, read on the forward strand.
GGTTCGCGTTGCGGGTATTAAGCCGTCTTGGCCTGGCGAAGGTCACGCGGGTGGCGCCGGAGCTCGCCGTGCGGCCGAATGTCTCCATGCCGGACATGGAAACCGTGCGCGCGTTGCTCGCGCATCGCTTCGTGGTCATGCGTGAATACTTCAGTGGCGTGCTGATGCCGGTGCTGCGCGAGGAAGCCAAGCACGCGGGCGGGCGGATGGCGCTGGCCGGTGTGCGTCTCAAGCGGGCGCTCGCGAGCGATGGCCGCTGGTTGGAGCCGGAAGCACGCGAGCGTTTTTCCGCCTGGGTCCGCGAACGGCCGTCGATGGCAGTGCTGGTCGATTACCAGCGCCGCCTCGCAGAGACCCTCGAACGCTCCGGTCGCAACGGCACGGCAATGGTTGAAGCGCTGCAGGCCTGGTGCGAAGACGCCGAACGTTCGGGGATCGCGGCGCTCGAAGATTTCGCGAAGCGCATCAAGGGGTACCAGCTGGTGCAGCCGAATTTTGCGTGATGGCGTGACGTAGGTCATGTTGCCCGCGCAAGCGGACTACTTGACGGTATCTTGCGGGAAACCGTCAAGTAGCCCGCTGACGCGGGCAACATGACCTACGAAAGCTCACGACCCCGCCACGTCTAAGTTCCCGAATGTCCCTGCGCCCCGAACGTAGCCTGATCGCATTGCTCGCAGGCTTGAGCATGCTCGGGCCGTTTGCGATCGATACCTTCTTCCCCGCCTTTCCGGCGATCGCAAAGGAGCTGTCGGCGACGCCATTCCAGATGCAGCAGACGCTGTCGGTGTACCTCATCGCGTATGGGGTGATGGCGATGCTGCACGGTGGCCTGTCGGATGCCGTCGGGCGGCGGCCGGTGATCCTGGTCTCGCTCGGCGTCTTTACCCTGGCGTCGATGGGCTGCGTGTTCGCAAAGAGCATGGATCACTTGCTGTTCTTTCGCGCAATCCAGGGATTGAGCGCGGGAGCCGGCGTGATCGTCGGCCGCGCGATCGTGCGAGACCGTTTCCAGGGCGCGATGGCGCAGCGCGCGATGAGCGGCATCAGCATGCTGTTCGGGATTGCGCCCGCGATTGCACCGATCATCGGCGGCTACCTGCTGGTTTTTGGCTGGCGCTCGTCGTTCGTGTTCCTGGTGCTGCTCTCCGCCGGATTGTTGTTCGCCTGCTGGCGCGCGCTGCCGGAAACCCATGCGCCCGAGCAACGTACGCCGCTCCACCTCGGGACGCTCGCGCGCGGCTACGCTTCGATGCTCGCCGACCCGCGCTGCGTGGTGATCTGCCTGGCGGGTGGCTTCAACTTCGCCGCGATCTTCATCTACATCAGCTCCGCACCAAGCTTCGTGTTCGAGATCCTGCAGTTCAACGAGCGCCAGTTCGCCGCCTTTTTCGTGCCGACCATCGGCGGCATGGTGCTCGGCGCCTTCGTCAGCGGCCGCATGGCCGGGCGCGTCCAAAGCCGCACGGCGATCTGGTGGGCGTACGGCGTGATGCTGTTCGCCGGGATGGTCAATATCGCCTACACGCAGTCCGTGGAAAGCGTGACCTGGCCCTGGGCGGTGCTGCCCGTCGGGGTGATTGCCTTTGCCGTCGCCATTGCCTTCCCGCTGTTGAGCCTGGCGATGATGGATCTTTATCCCACCCGCCTCGGTACCGCGAGCTCACTGCAGATGTTCCTGAGCCTGGTCGTCAACGCCGCCGTCGCCGGCCTGCTCGCGCCGGTCGTCCAGCACGACGCGAGGCTGCTCGCGATTGGCTCGGCAGCGCTGTCACTCAGCGGACTGGCGCTGTTTTATCTGGCGAGGAAGGCGGTGCCGCGGGTGGCTTTTACGTAGGTCATGTTGCCCGCGAAGCGGGCTACTCGACGCGGTGACGCCGCCGAGCGAAGGCAAAGCCGTCAAGTAGCCCGCTTCGCGGGCAACATGACCTACCCCGACTTCGCCGATTCGCCGTGTTGGCCACGCGCAAGTGCTTGATCGATGGCATCTCGACCGCGCAGGTCTGCACTACACAGGGGTGGCGAGCTGGGCTTGCGGGGCGCTGATTCGAGGAGGCGGCTGCTCGGGCAGTTGCAGCTTGAGCTGGTGCAAGAGTAGCTGCAGATCGCGCTCTGGCTGGGTGTAGCGGGTGAGGGTCACTTCGCGGCCGTCGGTGGTCGGGATGTGGACGTCGATCATCTGCACCGCGGCGAACTTTTCCAGGGCGCTGCGGGCGGTGAGTCCGGGGGCGGTGGAACGCAGTTGGTTGGACAGAGTGACTTGCAGGCAATAGGCAAGGAAGGCGATGAAGATGTGGGCTTCGACGCGGTCCTGCCGCTGGTGGTAGATCGGGCGTATGGCCAGGTCGCCCTTTAGATTTTTGAACGCTTCTTCGACCTGCACCAGTTGCAGATAGTGGTTCCACAGCTGCGCCGGATCGGTGTCGGTGAGGTTGGTGCGCAGCAGATAGCGACCTTCGCGCCGGTGCACCTGGCGCAGCTTGTCGCGCCGCAATCGATAGCTGAAGGTGGTGGCTTGGGGCTCGATATTCACCTCGAACACGCGCCATGCTGCCGGATATTTTCCGCGTGCCGCGCCGAGCTTCATCAGCAGCTCTTTGTTGCTGAGCGTCATCCCCATCAACTGCTTCAGTCGGGCCAGAAAGCGCTTCATCTGGCGGATCCGCATGCTGCGTTCCTTGCCGATGCGATCCGCGCTCTGGGCGTACACATAGGCCTCGCCTTCGCGTGGCAGCAGCTTGACCTTCACCCCTTCGCGGGCGGCTCTGCCAGGGTTGCACGACCAGGTCGCGCTCGAGCTTGCTCAAGCGACCCTTGGGCGTGCCGACGAGGTAGCTGACCGGTGGGTCGCTGGCACGCATATCCGCCAACACCGCCTCGGTGGGGATGCCGCGGTCCATCACCCAGGTGCGTTTGGCCTTGCCGTACTGATGCTCGATGCGATCGAGGAAGCCGCGCAGCGTGCTGCTGTCGCGCGTATTGCCGGGCAGCACCTCGTACGCCAACGGCAGTCCTTCCGGCGTCACGATCAGCGCGATCACCACTTGCACGCAGTCGCTGCGGTGATCGCGCGAATAGCCGTAGCGGCGCTTGTCGCGGTCGTCGTCCGGCGGATCGCTCTCGAAATAAGTGCTGGTCAGGTCGTACAACAGCACCTCGAAACTGACGCCGAACAGATCGCGCCAACGGGCCGTCAGATGTGAGAACAAGGCCTGCTTGTGGTCCACCAATCGATCGTGACAGGCGTACAGCTTGTGCGGGTCTGCCACGCTCGGGTCGGTCCCCAGCAGGTCGCCCAAGGCCGTGTGCTCGTACCAGTGCCGATGCAAGCGCCACTCGCTGCCCGGTGCAATCAGCCGATAGGACACCAGCACAAACAGCACCTGCAGCCAGCGCGTCCCCTTTCGGCTCTGTGGCAAGCGCGAGGCCCAGAAACCCTCCAGCCCGAGTTGTTCCCACAGTTGCCAAGCCAACCAGACCGCGCCCCATTGCCGCGGCTTGCACAGCCGCAACCGCGACAGCTGCAAGCGCACCACTTGCGCGTCATCGAGATCGGCTGCGGTAGATCCCTCAGCAAACAGCGAAAGCGTCTGCCGCTCGCCGGCATCGTCGAGCACCTCGATCGAACGCCGCCAAGCGCGTTCCTGCTGATCGTTGATCTCGCCGAGGTAAAGCACATGCCGCTGCAGCACTCGACCACCGGCGAGCCGTCGGTTCTCGACGATGCTCCAGTACCGGTGAGTCTTGCCATCCTTCTTGCGAGTGGTCGCGCGCAGAAACATGGAAACCCATTATCCGCAGCATTCCGTAAAAGACCACAAGCAAAGTCTTCACTACAGTCGAAAATCTCGAAAAACCACAACCACCAGCTATACAAATCAACCGGTTACGAGCGGCGCTCGTGCGAAAATCGCTCGAAATGAGGTCGAATCGGCGAAGTCGGGCTACGACAGCATCGATCCGAAGCGCTACTCCGGCAGCGCCTGGGTCTTCGGGCCCTGGTGAACTTCGCCGACAACGTCGACACCGGCGGGGGGTTCGAACTGGAAGGTGGCGGGTGGGAGGGTGCCGTTGCGCTTCCAGTCGGCAAACACGATCTCGGTGCGCTGACCGACGATGTCGACCATCACCATGCGCACCAGGCGGCTGTCGCGGAAGCCCAAGTCGACGTGGGCGAACTGCGGCTCCTTTGCGCGTGGCTTGAGGCGCATCCACTCGGCGCCGTCTTTCTCGCCGGTTTCGTCGGAGGAAAATTGCTCGTCCAGCGAGTTGAGATCGAGCAGAACCGCGAGCGGGCTCTGTTGTTCGTCCGGCGATTGCGGACGCACGCTGACCTGTTCGAGTTCGACGTCGTAGATCCAGATGTTGTCGCCGTCGGCAATGATCCGCTGCTCCTCAGGCTCGAGGTAATCCCAGCGAAAGCGGTTCGGACGCGCCAGTACCAGCGTGCCCGAGGTCTTGTCCAGCGGCTCGTCCTCGGCATTGAACACACTCTGCTCGAACCCGGCGCTCAAGTTCTGCACGCCTTGGGCAAAGTCATTGAGCTGGGAACGGGCGTTGGCGGCGGATGCCGGGTTGGCGAGCAGAAACATCGCGGCTATAGCCGCTCCCACAAGAGCGCGCATGGGCAGATTCCAGGTTGGATGCCGCGACACTAGCGCGAAAAGATGGAATGGGAGCTGTAGCGCGATTTGCGCCTTTGTTTATGGTGGGTCTGCGCTGCGCGCGGACGCTCTTGTTGATACTGGAAAAAGCGTCCGCGCATAGCGCAGACCCACCACAAGCAAGTGCCAAAGCGTCCGCGCATAGCGCAGACCCACCAAAGGCAAGTGCCAAAGCGTCCGCGCATAGCGCAGCCCACCATAAGCCAAGCCTCAATCCTTCGGCGGCGGCGGGGCCAGTACGGTGCGGTTGCCGTTGTGCTCGGGCGAGCTGACGATGCCGGCGGCTTCCATTTCTTCGATCAGGCGGGCAGCGCGGTTGTAGCCGATCTTCAGGCGTCGCTGGACGCCGGAAATGGATGCGCGGCGGGTTTCGGTGACGATGCGCACGGCCATGTCGTAGAGCTCGTCGGCGTCGCCGCTGGCTTCTTCGGGCAGGCCGGATTCACCGACGATGCGGCCGTCGGCGAGCTCCTGGGTATCGTCAAGGATGCCATCGAGGTACTTCGGCTTGCCGTGGTGCTCGCGCAGGTATTTGACGACACGATGGACTTCGTCATCGGACACGAAGGCGCCGTGCACGCGTTCGGTGTTGGCGGTGCCGGGCGGCAGGTAGAGCATGTCGCCGTGACCGAGCAGGGTCTCGGCGCCGGACTGATCAAGGATCGTGCGCGAGTCGATCTTGCTCGAGACCTGGAAGGCCACGCGCGTCGGGATGTTCGCCTTGATGAGGCCGGTGATGACATCGACCGAGGGACGCTGCGTCGCCAGGATCAGGTGGATGCCGGCCGCGCGGGCTTTTTGCGCAAGGCGCGCGATCAGCTCTTCGACACTCTTGCGCGCCACCATCATCATGTCAGCGAATTCATCGATGATGACGACGATGAAGGGCATCGTTTCGAGGTTCTTCGGATGCTCGCCGGGTGGCGCCTTGGCGATGTTGAACAGCGGATCTGGAATCGGCTGGCCGGCCTCGGTCGCGTCGCGCACCTTGCGGTTGTAGCCGGCCAGATTGCGCACGCCGACGGCCGCCATCAGCTTGTAGCGGCGCTCCATCTCGGCGACGCACCAGCGCAGCGCGTTGGACGCCTCTTTCATGTCGGTGACGACCGGCGTCAACAGGTGCGGGATGCCCTCGTAGACCGAGAGCTCGAGCATCTTCGGGTCGATCATGATCATGCGCACATCGTGCGCGGTCGCCTTGTACAGCAGGCTCAGGATCATCGCATTGAGCGCGACCGACTTGCCCGAGCCGGTGGTTCCAGCGACCAGCAGGTGCGGCATCTTGCCGATGTCGACCACGGTCGGGCGCCCGCCAATGTCCTTGCCCAGCGCGAGCGTGAGCGGCGAGCTGGCCTTGTCGTATTCCTTGGAGCGCAGGATCTCGGAGAGGAAGACCATCTCGCGATGCTGGTTCGGGATTTCGAGACCGACGACGGACTTGCCCGGAATCACGTCGACCACGCGGACACTGACGACCGACAGGCCACGCGCAATGTCCTTGTCGAGCGACGAAATCTGGCTGCCGCGGATGCCAGGTGCCGGCTCGAGCTCGAAGCGGGTGATCACCGGCCCAGGGTAGACGCCGACCACGCGTGCTTCGATCCGGAAATCCTTCAGCTTGAGCTCGACTTGGCGCGAGAGCACTTCCAGCGCCTCGGGCGAATAGCCCTTGCCGGTGTGCTTGGCTTCGTCGAGCAGGTTCAAGGGCGGCAACTCGCCCGACGGGATGTTCTCGAACAGCGGCATCTGCAGCTCGCGCTCGGCACGCTCACTCTTTTCCATGATCGGAGCGATGGTCTCGATCCTGACCGGCTCGCGCTTCTTGCGCTTGACCGTCTCTTCCTTGCGCACGACTTCGCGCTGCGCGCGAGCCTGCTCGCCGACGCGCCAGTCGAAGAAGCGCTGGCGCCACTTGCCGCTGCGCTCGATCATCCGCAGCGTCCAGGCGCCGACCTTGTCCATGAGCTGGAACCACGACACACCCGTCGCGAAAGTCACGCCGATCAAGAACATCACCAGCGCGAACATGGTGGCGCTGCCGCGACCGAAATTGGCCACCAGCGAGCCACCGAGGAAACTGCCGAATACGCCGCCCGCGCCTGCCGGGAAGCCATCCGGGCTCATCTGCACGTGACCGAGCACGGCACCACCGAGCAACGCGAGGATGAAGCCGCCGGCGCGGGTGAGCGGGATCAGCGGCGACGCGAGCGGACCATCGATGGGATCGTGCAGGAAGCGCCACGCATACCAGAGCAGCGCGATCGGCAGCAGGTAGGACATTCGCCCGATCAGGTACAGCAGCACGTCGGCGAACCACGCGCCGGCCTTGCCACCCCAGTTGTGCACGATCTCCGCCGAGCCCGCGTGCGACCACGCCGGGTCAGCGCTGTGGAAGGTCGCGAGCGAAACCAGCAGGTACGCCGCCACGGGCACCAGCAGCACGAATGCACTCTCGCGCAAGGCCCGCTGGAACCTGTCGCCCCATCCACTCATCGCCGTCGCTGCCAAGGACCACCCATGTTCATCATCCACGCGAAGAAGCGCGCGCAAGATGTTCAGTCTATTCGGGTTTGGGCTTTGGTGCAGTAGGAAATGAGTGACGAGATGGCAGCTTTACGTGGGTCCGGACCTAGTCCGGACGCTCTTCCATCAATAGCAAGAAAGAGCGTCCGGACAAGGTCCGGACCCACAAAAGCCGATCTCAGACCTTCAGCGCCGGATGCACGATCTCGCCACCGGCGATGTTGATGCCCTTGCGCAGCGGCTCGTAACTGCGCCAGTCGTCGCGGGTGAGGCGCATGACGAAGGGCAGGATCGCCGCAGAGATGGCCTGGCTCGAGGTCTGCGGGACCGCGCCCGGCATGTTGGTCACGGCGAAATGGGTGACACCGTGCTCGACGTAGGTCGGGTCGGCGTAGGTCGTCGGCCGGATGTTCTCGACGCAGCCGCCCTGGTCGATCGAGATGTCGACGATCACGCTGCCGGGCTCCATCGACTTGATCATTTCGGTGGTGACCACGCGCGGCGCGCGTGCACTCGGGACCAGCACGGCACCGACGACGATGTCGGCATTGGCGACTTCACGGGCGACGTAGCTCTCGTACGGGTACAGCGCCGTGACGTTGGCACCGAGCGCCATCATCTGCTCCAGGCGGTCGGGGCGCTTGTCGAAGACGACGACCTGGGCGCCCATGGCCGCGGCCAGTGATGCGGAGTTGCCGCCGGCCGCGCCTGCGCCGAGCACGACCACCTTGCCGCGCTCGGCCGCCGGCAGTCCGCCCAGCAGCTTGCCCTTGCCGCCTTCCGGCTGATGCAGAAGGTGCGTGCCGACCTGTACCGCGATGCGGCCGGCGATGACGCTCATCGGCGCCAGCAGCGGCAAACCGCCATTCTCATCCTCGACGCTCTCGAAAGCCACGCCGGTCAGGCCGATGTCGAGCAGGCGCTTGGTCAGCTCGGGCAACGGCGCCAGGTGCAGGTAGCAGAACAGCAAGTGGTGCTTCTTGAGCAGGTTGAGATCGCCCTCGATCGGCTCCTTGACCTTGACGATCAGCTCGCCCGCTTCGTAGAGCGCGGCCGCGTCCGCCGCAATCTTGACCCCGACCTTGACGAACTCCTCGTCGCGAAAGCCGCTCTTGATGCCGGCGCCCGACTCGATCCAGACCTCGTGCCCAGCCTTGACCAGATCGCCGCAGGCCGCGGGCACCAGGGCAACACGCCCCTCCAAAGTCTTCGTTTCGCGGGGTACACCAATGCGCATGACGCTCTCCCAATGAATGCGGTCGGGTGGATGAATGACCGCGAATGATCGCAGATGGCGGCGCGTCGGTGGACAGTTCCTGATTGCTGGTTGCTTGTGTATCGCTTACTTTTGCTCGCGTGGGTCCGGACCTTGTCCGGACGCTTCTTCGGTCGTCTGGCACGAAGAGCGTTCGGACAAGGTCCGAACCCACGTAGAGCAACAGGAACGAGCCAACCTCCCCTCAGTCACTTGAATACGCACCGCCCGCCCCCTACTGTGCTGAGTTCAATATCTTTTCAGTGCGCCGCTTCGGCGCGGAGTCTCCATGAGTGATCCCAAGCATTGCCGCGTGTTGATCCTGGGCTCTGGCCCGGCGGGTTACGCGGCTGCGGTGTATGCAGCGCGTGCCAATCTGAAGCCGGTGCTGGTGACCGGCATCGACGCCGGCGGCCAGTTGATGACCACGACCGAAGTCGACAACTGGCCTGGTGACGTGCACGGCCTCACGGGTCCAGTGCTGATGGAGCGCATGCAGAAGCATGCCGAGCGCTTCGAGACCGAGATCGTGTTCGACCACATCCACACGGTGGAATTCGGCAGCCGGCCGTTCAAGCTGATCGGCGACTCAGGTGTCTACACCTGCGACGCGCTGATCATCGCGACCGGGGCGTCGGCCAAGTATCTCGGCATCGACAGCGAAACCGCATTTCGCGGCCGTGGCGTGTCGGCTTGCGCGACCTGCGACGGCTTCTTCTACAAGCAGCAGAAGGTAGCGGTCATCGGTGGCGGCAATACCGCGGTCGAGGAAGCGCTCTATCTCTCCAACATCGCCAGCCACGTCACCGTGGTCCATCGGCGTGACAAGTTCCGCGCGGAAAAGATCCTGCAGGACAAGCTCTTCGCAAAGCCGAATATCGAAGTGGTCTGGGATCACGCCGTCGACGAAGTGCTCGGTGACGACAGTGGGGTGACCGGCGTGCGCATCGTCCCGCGCGAGGGTGGCGCCACCCGCGACATTGAGCTGACTGGCTTGTTCATTGCGATTGGCCACACGCCGAATACCGCGATTTTTGATGGGCAACTGGCGATGACCGGTGGCTACATCCAGGTCAAGGGCGGGGCGACCGGATTGGCCACCATGACCAGCGTCCCGGGCGTTTTCGCCGCCGGCGATGTTGCCGACTCGATCTATCGCCAGGCGATCACCTCGGCTGGATCCGGCTGCATGGCCGCGTTGGACGCCGATCGCTTTCTCGAACAGCACGGGCCGGCACACGGCTGAGGGCGTGCCAGACCGCGCTCTCGCTTCAACGTGGGTCCGGACCTTGTCCGGACGCTTTTCTGCACTGCCAAAGTGTTCGGACAAGGTCCGAACCCACGCCAAGCAAAAGCGTTCGGACAAGGTCCGAACCCACGACAGCGCATTCGCATGAGCGTGCGCATCCTCCTCTTCGGCGCAAGCAGTGCCATCGGGCACGCGCTGCTGCAGCGATTGGCCGAAGCCGGGATCGCGGTCGACGCGGTGACGCGGTCAACATCGCTCGAAAGGGATTCCCCCATCCAGCGCTGGCACCACGGTGCCCTGCCCGGTTTCACCGCGCCGGCTGCCGACTACACCCACATCATCAGCCTTGGGCCGGGCGACGCGTTCATGATTTGGCTCGCACGCCAACCGCAGAGCTCGACGCTGCGCCAGGTCATCGCGCTCGGCTCGACCAGTGCCGATACCAAGGTCGACTCGGCGTCACCGCCGGAGCGCGAACTGGCGCTGCGGCTACGCGCGGTCGAGTCGGCACTGATCAGCGAGGCGCGCCGGCTTGGCGCCCATTGGACGCTGTTGCGGCCGACGCTGATCTACGGCGGTGCGCACGATTCGGTCGCACGGCTGGGGCGATTCATTCGCCGCCGGCGCGTCTATCCCCTGTTGTTCGGAAATGCCGCGCGGGCATTGCGTCAACCCGTGCACGCAGCGGATCTCGCGCAGGCCGTGCATGCCTGTGTCGATTGCGCCGAAGCTGAAGATCGCAGCTTCGACTTGCCCGGTGGCGAAACGCTGAGCCTCCGTCACTTCGTGCGTCGCATCGCCGCGGTGTGCGGACGCGTAGCCCTCCCGCTGCCGCTCCCGCTCGGCCTCGCCCTGCGTGCACTGGAGCGCCTGCAGCTGATCCCGGCGCACGCTGCGCTGGCGTCCGCAGGCTCGGCTCGGATCGCGCGCGACCAGTTGTTCGATCGCGAACGGGCACGCCTTGCGCTCGGATTCGAGCCGCGGGCTTTCACACCGAATCCAGCCGAATGGTAGACCGCGGCCCGAAAGACGACACGGAGCTGGAGGTGCGCTCCAGCGTGCGTGATATCGATGCGCACGTGTGGGACGCCCTGGTCGGCGACGATGATCAACCCTTCCTGCGCCATGCCTTCTTGAGCGCGCTCGAAGAGAGTGGCAGCGTGCGCCACGAGCTCGGTTGGGCGCCGATGCCCTTGCTCCTGCGCGAACGCGGCGTGCCGATCGCCGCTGCACCGGGCTATTTGAAGAGCAATTCGCACGGCGAGTTTGTCTTCGACTGGGCTTGGGCAGACGCCTATCGGCGCAACGGGCTCGCCTACTATCCGAAGCTGCTGCTGGCAGTTCCATATTCGCCAATCCCGGGCGCGCGCCTGCTGGTTGGCAGTGGCGCGGATGCCCATCGCCGCCGGCATTTGCTGCAGGCCGCGCTGCTCGAGCTGGCGCAGCAGACGCGGTTGTCGAGCGTCCATCTCAACTTCATGGGCGACGCCGACGCAGCCGCGTGTGCCTGCGATCCCTGGCTTGCGCGTTTCGACTGGCAGTACCACTGGCGCAATCCCGGTTACCGTGATTTCGAGGACTTTCTCGACTGCCTGCTGGCGAAGAAGCGCAAGAACATCCGCCAGGAACGCCGCCAGGCACTGGGCCATGGGCTCGAGATCAGCTGGCAGGATGCGCTTCTCCTCGACGAGGCCGAGCTCGACCAGATCCACGCGCTGTATCAGTCGACTTTCGAACGCAAGCACAACACGCCCGCCCTCACGCGCGCCTGCTTCTCGCTGCTGCGCACGCGCTTCCCGCACCAATTCCATGTCTGCTGCGCACGCCAGGGGCCGCTGATCGTCGCCGCCGCCGTGTTCTTCAGCTCATCGACGACGCTCTACGGCCGCTACTGGGGCGCGCTCGCCGATCTCGCGGGCCTGCATTTCGAGCTCTGCTATTACCAGGGCCTGGAATGGGCCATTGCCAGCGGCAAGACCCGCTTTGAACCTGGCGCCCAGGGCGAGCACAAGATCGCCCGCGGCTTCCTGCCCACCCGCACCCGCTCCGTCCACTTCATCGCCCACCCCGACTTCCGCAAAGCCATCCGCCGATCGCTCGACGACGAAGCCGAGTCCCTCCGCGACTACCGCCTCGACCTGGATGCCAAGTCGCCGTATCGGAGCGCTTGATTGACGCAGAAGCAAAGCCTTCTTACACAAAATGCACAAAGTGGAGCGAAGCGAGGAGCGCACATAAAGAGCGCATTTTTTCTTTGATGTGCCGGGGCTGTAACTAGCCGGCGAGAGACGGGACAAGCAGCATGGCGCCTGGCTCACCCACCTCGGGCAGTAGGTTGAGGACGCGTCCATGAAAGACAACCGCTTTTTATGTGCGCTACTCGCTTCGCTCCACTTTGTGCATTTTGTGTAAGACGCTTTTCGCTTTCGCTTTTGTCAGACTCGATCAAGCGCCTGACCGAGATCGAAGATCAAATCGGCCGGGTCCTCCAGGCCGATCGATAGCCGCACCAGATTCCACGGCAGCGAGGTGGGATTGCTGTCGATGCGGCCATCGCGCAGGAGCGCGGCGAGGGGCCATTGGAGGGATTCGTGGCCGCCCCAGGAGACGGCCATCAGGAACAGTTTCAGGCTGTCGCAGAAGCGCTCGATGGCGGCCGGGTCGGCGGCGCGAATGGTGATCGAAAAGAGGCCGCTGCCGCCGCCGGATTGTGCCGCGGCCAGTGCCGCCTGCGGGTCGTGCACGCTGCCGGGATAGTAGATGCGCTCGATCTTGGGGTGCGCGCTCAGGAACTCGATGAGCTTGCGCGCGCTGGCGGCAACGCGCTCCATGCGGATACCGAGCGTGCGCATGCCGCGCAGCATGAGCCAGGCTTCGAATGGGCCCGGGATGGCACCGAAAGTCATGAACGGTCCGCGGAAGATCTTGCGGATCAGATCCGCCGGGCCGCACAGCACGCCGGCGACGACATCGCTGTGGCCGTTCAAATACTTGGTCGCTGAGTGCGCGATCAGGTCGATGCCGAGATCTGCCGGACGCTGCAGCAGGGGGCTCGAATAGCTGTTGTCGCACAGCGTGCGGATATTGCGGGCGCGGGCGAGCGCGGCGACGCCTCCGAGATCCTGCAGCTCCATGGTCAGCGAGTTCGGGCTTTCGAGCACGATCAGACGCGTGCGCTCGTTGATCGCGGCGGCGATTGCATCGATGCCGGTGCCATCGACGAAGCTGTAGTCGACGCCGAAACGTGGCAGCCAGTCGCGCACCAGGACACGCGTCCACGCATAGGGCTTCTGCACGCACACCACATGCTCGCCCGCCTGCACGATTCCGAGCACGCCGGCACTGACCGCGGCCGCACCAGAGCCGAACACCAGCGCGTCCTCGGTCCGCTCGAGCGCTGCCAGCTTGCGCCGCAGGATCTCCACCGTCGGATTGTTGCCGCGCGTATAGAACACATTCGCCAGCTCGTCCTTGCCCGCCTCGCGCATCGCTGCCACGCTCGGGAAGGCGAAATTGCTGGTCTGGTAGATCGGCGGCGTCACCGCCCCGAAGTGCCGCTCGCGGTCCTCGCCGAGGTGGTTGAGGATGTAGCTCAGGGTTTCGTCGGTCATCGTGTGGGTCGATGGGCCAAAGGGCGGAAGCGGAAGACTTTATCCACAGATTACGCAGATTTCCGCAGATTGAGAGCGATTGCTGGTGGGATCGGAGTTTGTGGGTCCGGACCTTGTCCGGACGCTCTTCTCCAAGGGTCGGGAAAACCGTCCGGACAAGGTCCGGACCCACGCAGAGCCTCGCTTCTAATCTGCGGAAATCTGCGTAATCTGCGGATAGACGCTTCTGCCTTTTGCTTTGGTGCTCTTGTTCGGCGTGTCCGCGTGCCGCGCGCTGCCCGCGCCTTCACGTCTGACCTCGCTATGCTCGACAGTCCCGTTGCCTGCCGAGCCTGTCGATGTCCCGATTGCGTACCGTGGTGTTTCCCGTGGCTGGTCTCGGCACGCGCTTTCTGCCGGCGACAAAAGTGGTGCCGAAGGAGATGCTGCCGGTGATGGACCGGCCCTTGATCCAGTGGGCAGCCGACGAGGCGATCGCGGCGGGTGCCGATACCCTGGTGTTCGTGGTCAACCGCAACAAGCGGGCGATCTGCGATCACTTCGACACCGCCTTCGAGCTCGAGCAACGCTTGCATCGGAGCGGCAAGCACGAGTTGCTGGAGCTGGTGCGGGATGTGTTGCCGAAGCATGTGCGCCCGGTCTTCGTGTTGCAGCCGGATGCGCTGGGCCTCGGACACGCGGTGTTGTGTGCCCGCCCCGCGGTGGCGCCGGGCGAACGTTTTGGCGTGATCCTCCCTGACGATTTCATCGTCAACCGGGAAATCGGTGCACTGGCGCAGATGGCCGCGGTCCAGGCGGAGCGCGGGGGCAGCGTGATCGCGGTCGAACCGGTCGACCCGCAACTGACCGGTCGCTACGGCATCGTCGCCGGCACGCAGGTCGACGAACGCTTGATGCACATCGACAGCATCGTCGAAAAACCCGACCCCAAGGACGCTCCCTCGAACCTGGCCGTGGTCGGCCGCTACGTGCTCGATGCCCGCATTTTCGATCTTCTGGAAAACACCGGTGCCGGCGCCGGCGGCGAAATCCAGCTCACCGACGCCATCGCCTCCCTGCTGGGCGAACAGGACGTCCATGCCTACCGCTTCGAAGGCGTCCGTTACGACTGCGGCAACAAACTCGGCTACGTCCACGCCACCCTGGCCCTCGCCCTCGAGGACCCCGAAATCGGCGCCGACATCCGCCGCCTGGCACGGGAGATGGTGGTCTGAGCACACTCGGCGCTCAGGCGCGGTCGGCTAAAAAGGAGCGGCAGGGGAAGGAATCGAAGGAAAAGCAGAAAGGAAGCGAAGGGAAGGGAAGCGAGCGGAGGAAGCTGATGTTCAGGATCGCGCTTGTTTCGTTTGCCAAAAAGGAAAACCGCCTCCGTAGCGATGGATCCAAGCCGAAGAATTTCCGCTTTCCTTCGCTACCTTTCTGCTTTTCCTTCGCTTCCTTCCCATCCCGCTTCTTCGCAGGCTGCGACGCATCGGAAGGTGACAGGGTCAAGCGCGCTTGAGCGGGATCACGTTTTCGTCTTCCTTGGAGCCGCGGCCGGAGAATTCGGGGACGAAGCGGCTCAAGATTTCGCGGAGCTCAACGGCGTCGTAGCGGCGGACGGCGGCTTCGCCCTGGTGCAGGGCCTGGCTCAGCTCGTCCAAGTTCACGCTGCGGTGCTGGGCGAGGAAGATCTTGTTGTGGCGCGTCTGCTGGTAGCTCTCGTGTTCGTGGAAGAGCTCTTCGAAGAGTTTCTCGCCTTCGCGCAAGCCCGTGTAGACGATCTGGATATCCTGGCCGGGGAGCTTGCCGGCGAGGCGGATCATCTGTTCGGCGAGGTAGCGGATCTGGATCGGTTCGCCCATGTCGAGCGCAAAGATTTCGCCGCCGACGCCCAGCGTGGCCGCCTGCAGGATCAGCTGACAGGCCTCGGGGATGGTCATGAAGTAGCGCGAGATTTCCGGGTGCGTGACCGTGACCGGCCCGCCCTGGCGGATCTGTTCGCGGAACAGCGGGACCACGCTGCCAGCCGAATCCAGCACGTTCCCGAAGCGCACAGTGAGGTAGTGCGTGCGCGAGCGGCGCGCGAGGTTCTGGCAGAAGATCTCGGCGATGCGCTTGGTCGCGCCCATGACATTCGCGGGGTTGACCGCCTTGTCGGTCGAGATCAGCACGAAGGTCTCGACACCGAATTCGTCCGCGGCCAGCGCGATCGCGCGGGTCCCCAGCACGTTGTTGCGAAAGGCCTCGCGGATTTGGCTCTGCAGCAGCGGCACGTGTTTGTAGGCGGCGGCGTGGAATACCACCTGCGGCGCTAACGATTCCATGATGTGCCGGCAGCTGGCCGGGTCGCAGACGTCGCCGAGCGCGGCCGTCAGCTCGAGGTCGGGGAATTCGCGGCGGATCTGGCGCTCGATCTGGTAGAGGTTGTGTTCGCTCTGCTCGAGAATTCCGAGCGCGGAGGCGCCGAGGCGCGCGACCTGGCGACACAACTCGGCGCCAATCGAGCCGCCGCCGCCGGTGACCAGCACGCGCTTGCCGGACAAGCCCTGGCGGATTGCGGTCCAGTCGAGCTGCACCGGCTCACGCCCGAGCAAATCCTCGATCGCGACCTCTTTCAATTCGTTGAAGGCCGAGCGCCCGGCAACCACGTCCTGCAGTCGCGGCACGGTGCGGAACGGCAGTCCGGTTTCTTCGCAGAGCTCGACCACGCGGCGCATCTCGGCGGTGCTCGCGCTCGGCATGGCGATCAGCAGCATGTCTGCCGCGACCGCGCGGCCGATCTCGCGGAGCTCGTCGATTCGCCCGAGCACCGGGATCCCATGCACGCGTGCGCCGCGCAGCAGGCGGTTGTCGTCGAGGAAGCCGACTGGCAGGTACTGGCCTTCGGCACGCAGGTCGCGCACCAGCATTTCGCCGGCGCGCTCGGCACCCAGCACGATCACACGCTTCCTGGAGCTGCGCTCGTAGAAATCGATGCGGCTGTCCTTCCAGAAGCGATAAGCCAGGCGCGGCACGCCGAGCAGCACCGACAGCAGAATGGGATAGGACACCAGGACGCTGCGTGGAACGTTGCCCAGGCGGTCATACAGGAACAGCGCGAGGCCGATGCAGAGCGCGCCGAGGATTGATCCACGCAGGAGGTTCCACAGGTCCGGCAGGCTGGCGAAGCGCCACAGGCCTTTGTACAGGCCGGAACCAAAGAAGATCGCGCCCTGGATGGCCAGCACCAGGAACACCTCGGTCGGCGCCAGCACCGTCAGCGCGGTCTCGGGCTCGAGGCTCAGGCGGATGGTCTTGGCCAGGTACCAGGCCAGCAAGATCATCGCCAGGTCATGCAGCACCACTGCGCTGCGCGGATGGATCAACCCGACGAAGGCCCGCAGCGCGCGGCTCACGCCTGGCTCCGCTTGGCGCGCAGCGCGTAATCGCGACCCAGGCGCCACACCAGGGCGCCGGCGATGTACAGACAGATGGTGGCTTGTGGCATGAGGTCCGGTCGAGTCTGGCCGAGGATCACGACGCCGAGAGCGGGCCCGGCGGTCCAGGCGAGGTAGGCGAGCGTAGTTCGCGTATGACCCCAGCCGGCACGCGCGAGCCATTGGTACAGATGCTCGCGATGCGCATTGTACCACCGGTGCCGCGGGCGCCGGAGCATGCGCCAGGCCAGGGTCAGGCCGGCATCCAGCAGTACGGCCGAGCTCAGCGCCGCGAGCTCCCAGTACGGCGCCGGGCGGTCGTTGATCGGCAGCAACGCGAGCGCGCCGACGCTCAATCCGAGCGAGGCGCTGCCGACATCGCCCATGAACGCGCGTGCGCGTGGAAAATTGAAGGGCAGGAAAGCCAGCAGCGCACCGGCGGCAACGGCCGGGAACACCGCCGCGGGAACATCGTCGCCAGCGAGCGCCACGCCGCTGATACCCAGCGCCGCCAGGAGCGCCACACCTGCGGCCATGCCGTTGATGCCATCCATGAAATTCCACAGGTTGATCAGCGCGGTCAGAGCGAGCACCCACACGAGCACCAGCCACGGGTTCGCGCCGCCCAGCGTGCCGACGGCCACCAGTACGGCGCCGAAAAAATGCGTCGCCAAGCGCGGCAGCACGGGCAACGGGCGGCGGTCATCGAGCCAGCTCACGGTTGCCACCGCCGCCAATGCCCCCGCGGCGAACAGCGCCCAGCGTCCGAGCGCATGCGCCGGGCCCAGCGCAAAACCCAGTGCCGCCCACGCCGCGAAGATCGTGAGCACGAAACCCAGCCCCGCCCCACGCACGGTCGGTTGCTCGTGCATGCGCCGCGCCCCCGGCCCGTCGAGCATCTGCGCCCGCCGCGCGAGCACGATGACAAGGGCCGTCAATGCCACGGAAGCAGCAGCCGCCACCAGTGCGCACAGGATGACCAGGAGCATCGACGTCCTTGGGTTCGGGGGAATCGGGAAATCATCCCGCAAAGCGAGGGCGGGTTGAAAAAGAGTCGGCGCGGTGGGTGGGAGTTCCCCTCGTCATCGAGTGTTGTAGGTCATGTTGCTGGCGCAGCCAGCTACTTGACGGCTTTCCGGCAATTGGCAGAAGCGTCAAGTAGCCCGCTGACGCGGGCAACATGACCTACGAAAGCAGGACGGCAATGGCGCGGCGAAGACCGCGTCTTCGCCCCGCCCGCCGCTCACTCATACCCGAGCAAAAGTCGCAGACTTTTGCACGAGACGAATTGCCGGGCAAAAGTCGCAGACTTTTGCACGAGACGATCACTCTCCAACCACCCCATGCACCGGCTTGATGCTCGCCCAGCTCTTGCAGCTGGGGCATTGCCAGTGGAGGGCGCGGGGGGAGAAGCCGCAGCGGCTGCAGCGGTAGCCGGGCTTGCGTTCCAGCAGGCGGTTGAGCAGCTCGCGCACGAGGCCGATCGCCTCGACGCGGTCGCTGGACTGCGCGGGGAAGGACATGTCCATGACCTTGAGCACCCCGCGCACGGACGGGCGCTGGTGCAAGCGATCGGCGAGAAAGCCGACGGCTTTGCCGACACCGTCGTCTTTCTCGATCATTGCGGTGCGCGCGAGCAGGGCGGAGACGCCACGATCGCGCTTCATCATCGCGTCGAGAAACTCTTCGGAACGCCCTTCCGCGCCGAGCTCGGAGTACGCACCCTGCAACTCGGTGACGATCTCGGAGAGGAAATCGGGGTCGATCTCCGCAGCTTTTTCGAAGTGCTCGGCCGCAACGCGCGGGTGGCCCGCATTTCGCTCCAGCCGGCCGAGCAGGATGTGCGCGCGTACGCAATTGGCGTCGACGTCGAGCGCCTCGCGGGCGAGCCGGCGTGCCTCGTCGAGTTCGCCGCGCGCGCGCGCAGGCTCGGCCAGCTCGCAGAAGAACTGCGCCATCAGCGGCGTGGCGGCATCGCCGGTCAGCCTGCGCAGGCGGCGCGCCATCTCGATGGCACGGTTCCAGTCGCGCTCCTGCTGGTAGATCGAGATGAGGTGGCGCAGGGCCGCAGGCGCATACAGCTGGATGCCGAGCAGGTCGGTGTAAAGCGCTTCGGCGCGGTCGAGCAGGCCGGCGCGCATGTAGTCCTCGCCGAGCTCCAGCAGCGCCACCGTGCGCTGGTCGTCGGAGAGCTTGGGACGGCTGTAGAGATCCTGGTGCAGGCGGATCGCGCGGTCGGTTTCGCCGCGACGACGGAACAGGTTGCCGAGTGCGAGCTGGGTTTCGAAGGTGTCGCTGTCGAGCTCGGCGATCTTGAGGAAGACTTCGAGCGCCTTGTCCGGTTGCTCGTTGAGCAGGTAGTTGAGGCCGCTGAAATAGGTCTTGCTGAGCTGCGAGAAGCGCTCACCACTGCTGCGCTCGCTGCCACGTCGACCCAGCAAGTAGCCCGAATAAGCCGCGACCGGCAACAGCAGCCAGAGCAGCTCCCAGATCATTTCATTCATCGGATCAGGGGCTCAAGGGCAGGTCAGACGGCTGCAGAGGCGGCTGCCGGCACCGCGCCACGCGCGCGCTTTAGGTCACGCTTGAGGCGCAGTACGACGAAGAGGTAGAGGCCGAGCGCGCCCACCAGGCTGCCGAGCGCGAAAAAGGCGACCAGCGCGACGCCGAGGGGCACCGAAACGGCCGCGAACACGGCGTCGATGGTGACCAGGGCAGAATTGAAAGCCGCAAACACCAGGACCAGGATCAATAGCAGGCCCCACAGCAAACGCAGGGCAAAGCGCACGGCATTCATCGGACTTTGCGGGCACCGAGTGCAACCGGCTTGCGTCCGTTCTCGGTAGCGTTCACGCGCTCACGCAATTCCTTGCCCGGCTTGAAATGCGGTACGTACTTGCCGGCCAGCGCGACCACGTCTCCGGTCTTCGGATTGCGGCCCATGCGGGGCGGACGGAAATGCAGGGAGAAACTGCCGAAGCCACGCACCTCGATGCGCTCTCCGGTCGCCAGTGAGTCAGCCATCTGGTCGATTACCGATTTGACTGCGAGCTCGACGTCCGGATTGGCCAGATGGGTCTGTCGACCGCTCAGCGCCTGAATGAGTTCGGACTTGGTCACGAGCAGCGCTCCCACGGCAGGGAAAGTGATTTTGGCGTGTCTTGCATGTGAAGACTAGCAGAGGCAAGCCGATGCGAGCGCAACTGAACCGGGACGGCGAAGCCGTCCCGGTTGTTTTTCAGTGGCTTATCAGCGGTTCAGCTGCTCTTTGAGCAGGGCGCCGAGCTTGGTCGGCACCACTGACGTGCTGTGGTACTCCTCGAGCGCGTCCTGCAGTTCTTCGTCTTCCTTGGCACGGATCGACAGCTGCAGCGTGCGGCCACGACGATCAAGGCCGACGTACTTGGCTTCGACCTTGTCGCCCACCGAGTAAAACTGCGAAGCGTCGTCGACGCGTTCCTTCTGGATGTCCGAAGCGCGCAGGTAGCCTTCCACGCCTTCTGAAAGGTCGACGGTCACGCCGCGTGCGTCGACTTCGCGCACGATGCCCTGGACCATGCTGCCCTTCGGATGCGCGGCCATGTAGCTGCCGAACGGATCCTGCTCGAGCTGCTTGATGCCGAGCGAGATGCGCTCGCGCTCCGGATCGACGGCCAGCACGACAGCTTCCAGCTCTTCGCCCTTCTTGTAGTTGCGCACGACTTCTTCGCCGGTCGCCTGCCAGGAGATATCCGACAGGTGGACCAGGCCATCGATGCCGCCATCGAGGCCGACAAAGATGCCAAAGTCGGTGATCGACTTGATCGTGCCGGAAACCTTGTCACCCTTCTTGAAGGTGATCGCAAAGGCTTCCCACGGGTTCGACGAGCACTGCTTCATGCCGAGCGAGATACGGCGACGCTCTTCGTCGATGTCGAGGACCATGACTTCGGTCTCGTCACCGATCGCGACGATCTTGGCCGGATTGACGTTCTTGTTGGTCCAATCCATTTCCGAGACGTGCACCAGGCCTTCGACGCCCGGCTCGAGCTCGACGAATGCACCGTATTCGGTGACGTTCGAGACCTTGCCGAACAGGCGCGTGTGCTGCGGATAACGACGCGAGATGTTGACCCACGGATCGTCGCCCAGCTGCTTGAGACCCAGCGAGACACGGTTGCGCTCGCGATCGAAACGCAGCACGCGCACGTCGATCTCGTCGCCCACGTTGACCACTTCGGACGGGTGACGGACGCGCTTCCACGCCATGTCGGTGATGTGCAGCAGGCCGTCGATACCGCCGAGGTCCACGAACGCGCCGTAATCGGTCAGGTTCTTGACCACACCCTTCAGCACTGCGCCTTCCTTCAGCTTCTCCATCAGCTGTTCGCGCTCGACGGAGAACTCGCTCTCGACCACCGCGCGACGCGAAACCACCACGTTGTTGCGCTTGCGATCGAGCTTGATGATCTTGAACTCGAGGTCCTTGCCTTCGAGGTAGACCGGATCACGAACCGGGCGCACATCGACCAGGGAGCCCGGCAGGAACGCGCGGATATCCTTGATGTCGACGGTGAAACCGCCCTTGACCTTGCCGCTGATGCGGCCAACAACGGTCTGATCCTTGGACTGAGCGTCTTCCAGCTCGTCCCACACCATGGCGCGCTTGGCTTTCTCGCGCGACAAACGGGTTTCGCCGAAACCATCTTCGAGCGCTTCGAGAGCGACCTTCACTTCGTCGCCGACCTTGACTTCGAGCTCGCCCGCTTCATTGCGGAACTGCTCGATCGGCACGACGCCTTCGGACTTCAATCCAGCATTGATGATGACGACATCGCTGCGGATCTCGACTACGGTGCCGGTCAGGATCGCGCCCGGCTTGAGCTTGCTGACGCGCTCGCTCTGTTCAAACAGTTCGGCAAAACTTTCAGTCATGGTTGTGTCCAGAAATCGGAAAAGCGTCAGGCCCCGGTGTCAAACGGTGCTTTGAGGCGCTCGTCCACCCTCTTTCGAGTGTGCGGATTGCTCCGCTGTGGTTGATGAATCCTCGAGCGAATGCGCGAGGTCCGGGGAAGAAAGCGCTGAACCTTCAGCACTTTCCGTATTCTTTTTGCAATACATCCGCGAAGCGAACCACGCCGCCGGCAACTGCGCCGTCGAGTGATTTCTTGTTGTTGTTTTTCTTGGAACTAGCGCGCCAGCGGCGCCGCCCATTGGAGGACAGTCGCCACCACGGATTCGATCGATTGGACGGTCGAATCGAGTACTCGCGAATCAGCTGCGGGTACCAGCGGTGCAACGGAGCGTGTTCGATCGCGCAAATCGCGCTCTTCGATCTCACGCAGAAGGCCGGGTAGACTACCTTTTACGCCCTTTTCTTTCAACTGCTTATGACGCCGGCGTGCACGTTCTTCGGCACTCGCCGTTAAGAAAACCTTCAAATCGGCATCGGGGAATACGACCGTGCCCATGTCGCGACCATCGGCGACGAGGCCTGGCAACGCCCGGAACTGGCGCTGCTTGTCGAGCAGAGCGGCGCGTACCAGCGGCAGCGCGGCGACCTTGGACGCGCCCTGCCCGGCTTCCTCGGTCCGGATGGCGTCGGTAATGTCGTCGCCATTGAGCCAGATGTGCGGCTCGACATCGATGCGATCTTCGAACGCGATATCAGCCGCGAGGGCAAGACGGGCGATCGCATCGGCATCGTCGAGATCCAGCCCCGAACGCATCGCTGCCAGGCCGACCGCGCGGTACAACGCGCCCGAATCCAAGAAATGCCAGCCCAGCGAGCGCGCGACGGCGCGGCTGATCGTGCCTTTCCCCGATCCGCTCGGACCATCGATGGTAATGACGGGCGCGTTCGGGTTCATGGCTGCTCAGTTCGCATGCACTTCAATGGTGATTCCGCAATTTGTAGCCAGGGCGGCAAAGCCCGGAAAGCTCGTGTCCACGTTGGCGCAGTCTCGCACTTCGATCGCTGCGCTCGCCCGCAGCGCGGCAATCGCGAAGCTCATGGCGATCCGATGGTCGCCGCGGCTGTCGATGCTGCCGCCGCTTAAGAGCTCGCGACCTTCGATCGCCATGCCGTCGGCGTATTCGTCGATCGTGACGCCCAGGATCTTCAGGCCAGCGGCCATGGCGCCAAGCCGGTCGCTTTCCTTGACGCGCAACTCGTGCGCACCCGTGATCCGCGATACGCCGCTTGCACAGGCGGCCGCGATCGAGAACGCGGGGAACTCGTCAATCATATCCGGCACGCGCGCCGGCGGCACCTCGATGCCACGCAATTGGCTCGCGCGGACACGCAAATCACCGACGAGCTCGCCGGCGACCGTCCGCCGATCCAGCACCTCGATATCGGCGCCCATCTCCAGCAGGCAGTCCAGCAGCCCGGTGCGGCGCGGATTCAGGCCCACGTTCTCGACGATGAGCTCGCCCTGTGGAGCGATGGCGCCGGCCACCAGGAAAAACGCGGCCGAGGAAAAATCACCCGGGACTGCGATGGGCCCGGCGTGCAGCTCCCGGCCAGGCTTGAGCTCGACGCTCAGGCGGTCGACGCGTACATCCGCGCCCAGCCCGGCGAGCATGCGCTCGGTGTAGTCGCGCGTTGCCGCCGGCTCGGTCACGCGCGTAGTGCCTTCGGCATAGAGACCCGCCAGCAGCACGCACGACTTGATCTGCGCGCTCGCCACCGGACACAGGTAGTCGATGGCCGTGAGGCTCGCCACCGGGCTGATGCGCAGCGGCGCGGTGCCGGCGGTCGACGACTCGATCATCGCGCCCATCCGCGCAAGCGGATCAATCACGCGCCGCATCGGCCGGCGTGTCAGCGACTCGTCACCGACCAGGATCGATTCGAATTTCTGGCCGGCGAGCAGGCCCGCGAGCAGGCGCATGGCAGTGCCGGCGTTGCCGCAATCGAGCGCGTTGTTGGCGCCATGCAGGCCATGCAGGCCAACGCCCGCGATCGTGAGCTCGGTATGCCCGACGCGGTCGATGGCGACACCGAGCGACGACAGGATCGCGGCAGTGGCGAGCGTGTCCTCGCCGGGCAGGAACCCGGAAACACGCGTGAGGCCTTCGGCGATCGCGCCGAAAATCACCGCGCGGTGCGAGATGGATTTGTCGCCGGGAACCGCGATCCGGCCGCTGATTGCGTTGGCCGGCGCCACGCGATAAACCCGCATTTCACCGCTCATGCCGCGACCTCCGCCAGCACCGCGGCGAGCGCGCGCAGCAAAGCGGCGTTCTCTTCCGCGAGACCGACCGTAATGCGCAGACAGGTGGGGAGGCCATAGCCGCCCATCGGCCGCACCAGCACGCCACGTTGAAGCAGCGCGTCCTCGATCGGCTTGGCCGGCCGGTCGAAATCGGCCAGCACGAAATTGCCCTGGCTTGGAAACACGAACAGCCCGAGGGCACGCAAGCCCGCGCCCAGGCGCTCGCGTTCGATCGCATTCGCGGCGCGCACGCGCTCGACGTGTTCGGTGTCGGCGATTGCGGCGGCGGCCGCGGTCTGGGCCAACAAATTTACGTTGAAGGTCAGGCGGGTGCGCTCCAGCACCGAGGCGATCGCGGGGCTCGAGAGCGCATAGCCGATGCGAAGCGCGGCCAAGCCATGCGCCTTGGAAAAGGTACGGGTGACGATCAGGTTGGGATGCAACGCGGCCAGCGACCACGCATCGGGAACCTGGTCGCCATCCACGTATTCGCGATAAGCCTCGTCGATGACGACGATGGCGTGCTCGGGGACCGTGCGCAGGAAGTCGGACAGGGTCGTCCGGTCCCACCAGGTGCCGGTCGGGTTGTTCGGGTTGGCCAAGTAGACGAGCTTCGTGCGCGGGCTCAAGGCCGCCGCCATCGCGACCGGATCGGCTCCCAGGGGCATCTCGCCCGAGCGCGGAAGGGCTGGCACCTCGATCGGCGTCCCACCACTGCCGAGGGCCGCGAGCTTGAAGACTGCAAAGCCGCGCTGCGGAAATACCACCTCGTCCCCAGGCGCGACGAAGGTCTCGGCAATCAGCACCAACAACTCGTGCGAGCCATTCCCCAGCGTGATCCCCGCGACATCGAGTTCCCAGCGCTTCGAGATCGCCGCCTTGAGCACGCGCGCACCGGCGTCCGGATAACGGATCAGGCAATCAAGGCCGCGCTCGGCCAGCGCCGTGCGCACG
This sequence comes from Rhodanobacteraceae bacterium, assembly GCA_031425695.1. Taxonomy (GTDB): domain Bacteria; phylum Pseudomonadota; class Gammaproteobacteria; order Xanthomonadales; family SZUA-5; genus JANPJV01. Next base: position 39,995 of record JANPJV010000195.1, read on the forward strand.
GCCGGGCTGGGCCCATGCCCATTCTCGTTCGACCCGAGCTCGACCAGCTTCGACACGCCGAGCATCTGCTTGATCGTGTCGGGATTGTACCCAGGATCGTAGGCCCGCAGCTTTTGGACACCGGGCGCGGCGAGTTGGTCGGGAGTCATGGCAGAGTCAAAAGTGGCGGGAACGTTGCTCTTGTAGGTCATGTTGCCCGCGCCAGCGGGCTACTTGACAGCTCTTGCTCCGCGCAAAGGGCGCTCGTCAAGTAGCCCCGCTTGCGCGGGGCAACATGACCTACAGAAGCGTCCTTCGCGTTCATGCTCTTCTCTGATAACTCAAACGATCGCTGCCGGATACGCACCAAGCACTTTCAGCTGTGCCGCAATGGGACCCAGATCAGCGAGAGCAGCGGTCAGCTTTTCGTCGTGGATATGCCCTTCGACATCCACGAAGAACACGTATTCCCACTTCGCCCCGCGCGCGGGGCGCGATTCGATGCGGGTCATGCTGACGCCGTGCTTTGCGAGTGGGGTCAGCAACTGGTACAGCGCGCCGGGCTGGTTGTTGACCGCCAGCAGCAGGGACGTCTTGTCGTGCCCACTCGGCGTGAACAGCTCGCGCCCGAGCACCAGGAAACGCGTGGTGTTGTCCGGACGGTCTTCGATGTTGGACGCCAGGACCTTCAGCCCGTAGACCTGGGCCGCGGAGATGCCGGCGATCGCCGCCGCGTCATCCGCGCTGCGCGCTCGTCGCGCGGCTTCGGCATTGCTGCTGACCGCGATGCGCTCGACCTTCGGCAGGTGGTCGCGCAGCCAGCCGCGGCACTGCGCGAGTGATTGCGCATGTGAGTAGACGCGCTCGATCTGCTTGAGATCCGCCTGCTTGGCCAGCAGGTTCTGGTGCACGCGCAACTCGATCTCGCCACAGATCTTGAGCGGCGTGGTCATGAACATGTCGAAGGTGTGGCTGACCGCGCCTTCGGTCGAATTCTCGACCGGCACCACGCCGAAATCGGCATTGCCGTTCTCGACCTCGCCGAAGACCTCTTCGATGCTCGCCATCGGGATGGTGATCACCGAATGTCCGAAATGCTTCTGCACCGCCGTCTGGCTGAAGGTGCCCTCGGGGCCGAGATACGCAATCTTGAGCGGATTCTGCTGCGCCAGGCAGGCCGACATGATCTCGCGGAACACCCGCAGCAACTCTTCGTTGGAGAGCGGCCCTTGATTGCGATCGACCACCATGCGCAACACCTGCGCTTCGCGCTCCGGCTTGTAGTAGTCAATCGCCGCCTTGAGCGGTCCCTTCGCCACACCCACCTGCCGCGCATACTGCGCCCGCTCCGCAATCAGGTCCTGGATCTGCCGATCCACCGCATCGATGCGGGTCCTCAGCTCCGGCAGCGCCATTTTCGGCAAGTCATCGTCGGCGCGGCGTGGCATCAGCTTTGCTCAGCTCCGTAAGAACGCGGTGGAGGATAGCCTGTGCCGTTGTAGGTCATGTTGCCCGCGATAGCGGGCTACTTGACGCCTCTTGTCGTCACCCTAGAAAGCCGTCAAGTAGCCCGCTGTCGCGGGCAACATGACCTACAAAAGCTTACTCAGATCACGCGAACAGCCAGCATCCCCTCGATGTTCGCCAGCTTGGCGACGACCTCGGGGCTGACGGGGACGTCGAGATCCAGAAGGTTGTAGGCGAGCTCGCCGCGAGAGGCGTTGAGCATCTGGGCGATGTTGGCGCCGGCTTCGCCGAGGACGTGGGAGAGCTGGCCGATCATGTTCGGGACGTTGCGGTTGGCGACGCACAGTCGCTGCACGCCGGCGCGGGCGAGACGCACGCTGGGGAAGTTGACGGCGTTCTGGACGTTGCCGTTCTCCAGGTAATCGCGCAGCTGGTCGGCGACCATGATGGCGCAGTTCTCTTCGGCTTCCAGCGTGGACGCGCCGAGGTGCGGGAAAGACACCACCTTCGGGTGCTTGAGCGTGCGCGCGGTCGGGAAGTCGGTGATGTAGTGGCTGAGCTTGCCGCTCTCGAGCGCCGCGATGACGGCCTCCTCGTCGACCACGCCTTCGCGTGCGAAGTTGAGCACCACCAATCCGTCTTTCGCATTGGCGAGCGTGGCCGCGCTGATCGTACCCTTGGTCGCCGAATTCAGCGGTACGTGCAGGGTGATGAAGTCGGACTCGGCCAGCACTTCGGCCAGGCTGCCAGCCTTGTCGACATCGCTGGAGAGCTGCCAGGCGCCTTCGACGGTCATGTGCGGATCGAAGCCGATCACGCGCATGCCGATGCCCTTGGCCGCATTGGCAACACGCACGCCGATGGCGCCGAGCCCGATCACGCCAAGCGTGCGGCCGACGACTTCGGTGCCCACGAAACGCTTCTTGCCGTCCTCGACCTTGTGCTCGAGGTCCGCATCGGTTTCATCGAGATCGCGCACGAACTCGACCGCCTCGCGCAGATTGCGCACCGCGATCAGCATGCCCGCGAGCACCAGTTCCTTGACCGCATTCGCGTTCGCGCCAGGCGCGTTGAAGACCACCACGCCGTGCTTGGACATCTCGGTCACCGGCACATTGTTGGTTCCCGCGCCCGCGCGTGCGACCGCCTTCAGCTCGGGATTGATCTTGATCGAATGCAGATCCGCCGACCGCACCAGGATCGCATCCGGATTCTCGACGTTGTCTCCAACTTGATACTCGCCCTGCGGCAGGCGCGAGAGGCCACTCGCGGAGATCTTGTTATGGGTACGGATCTTGAACATGGGGCTCTCTGTGGTCGCCGCGATGTGCGCGGTCTGATGGTTTAGTTTTTTTGACGCAAATGAACGCAAAGGGAGCAAACGGACGCGAAAAGAGCTGTCAACCCGGGCCAGACGCGCAGCCAAGCCAACCGGCATCAGGCTACTTTTGCGTCCCTTTCTTTACCCCTTTGCGTTCCTTTGCGTCGGAAAAACGAATTTCAGGCTTGCGAGGATTTTCGGCACATCGGGTCACCCCTGCGCCCGCTGGAACTCGCGCATGTAGTCGATGAGGACGGCGACGGAGTTTTCGGACACGGCGTTGTAGAGGCTGGCGCGCATGCCGCCGACAGCGCGGTGGCCCTTGAGGCCGAGCAGGCCGGCTGCCTCGGCCCCCTTCAAGAAGGCGCCGTCGTGCTTGTCGTCGGCCAGGGTGAAGGGAACATTCATCCATGAGCGATAACGCACGTCGACCGGGTTGCGATAGAAGCCGCCCGAGCCGTCGATCGCGGCGTACAGTGCCGCAGCCTTGCGTTGGTTGCGGGCGCCGATCGCGGCGAGGCCGCCTTCGCGCTTGATCCATTCGAAGACCAGCGCCGAGACGTACCAGCCGAAGGTCGGCGGCGTGTTCAGCATCGAGCCGTTCTCGGCCTGCGCCTTGTAGGTGAGGATCTGCGGCAGCGGACGCGGCTTGCGCTCGAGAAGGTCGTCGCGAACGATCACGACGGTAATACCGGACGGGCCGATGTTTTTCTGCGCGCCAGCGTAGAGCACGCCGTACTTGGATACATCCAGCGGGCGCGACAGGATCGTCGACGACAGATCAGCAAACACCGGAGCTGAAGCTTCCGGCAGGTCATAGAACTCGACGCCGTGGATGGTCTCGTTCGGCGTGACATGCAGATAGGCCGCGTTCTCGCTTTGCTGCCAGCTGGCGACATCCGGCACCGTGGTGAACTTCTGCGCTTCGCTGTTCGCGATGACACGCGCGGCACACAGGCTCTTGGCTTCCTTGGCCGCCTTCTCGCCCCACGCGCCGGTGACCACGTAGTCGGCCGGCTGGTCGGGCGCCGCGAAGTTCATCGGCAGCAGCGCGAACTGGCCGGTGGCACCGCCCTGTACGAACAGCACCTTGTAGCCCGCGGGGATACTCAGGATTTCGCGCAAGTCCGCTTCCGCGCGCTCGGCGAGTTCGATGAAAGCCTTGTCGCGATGGCTGATCTCCATCACCGAGGCGCGCGCGCCGCGCCATTCCAGCATCTCTTCCTGCGCCTGGCGCAACACGGGCTCTGGCAGCGCGCCGGGACCGGCGCTGAAATTATGGGCTCGGCTCACGCGGAAACCTTCCTGATGGGGCTTGATGCGTCGCAGCATATGCCAGCGGCGTTCAGCCGTGGAAGGGTTGCACACTCGTGGGAAAAGCGGTTTCGGTTTCGGTTGTCGGTTTCGGATACGAGCGCGGCTGCGTCCATTGGGCGGTCCAAAACGAATTCAGGCCCGCCTGAGCGAGCCCGAATTCTTTACCGAAACCGAAACCGAGAACCGAAACCGCTTCACCTCACGGTTCGATCGGCTCCACCGACACGCGCACGCGCAGCTTTTCGCCGGGGTCGTGGCCGAGGCGGGAGAAGAAGACTTCGCCCCGGTAGCGGTACTCGACGTCGTAGCCGACGATGCGGCGTTCCTCGCGGGCGTCTTCGACGACATGGCAGCGGGTTTCTAGCCCACGCTCAACACGGGAGGAATTGTCGGACGCGTCGATGTTTCGGCCTACCGAGCCACCGATGACCGCGCCGGCAACGGTGGCGGCGCGACGGCCATCGCCGCGACCGACGGTATTGCCGAGGGCACCACCGACGAGCGCGCCGACAATGGTGCCGGTGTTGGTGTTGTCGTAGCGGCCGGTGCGGCGCGACACTTCGGTGTCGTAACACTCCTCGCGCGGCTCGCGGACCTGGATGCGGTCATAGACCGGATCGACGCGAAGCACGTCCGCATACACCACGCGCTCGTTGTCGCCGGTCGGCGGGCCCATTCGATGGCCGCCCTGCGCGAGCAGCAGGCTCGGCAGCGACAACAGCACAGCGGTCAAAAGCGAGAGGGCGTTTCGCATCGGGTTCTCCATGGCAGTCTCGATGACCGCTCTGTGGGCAACGATTACATCAGGCAGGCGATGAATGCTGTCTGAGACGAAGCCGGATGTCGGTGTCGCTTGTTGGTATCGGAAAAAAAGTGGGACGGTCAGCCGAGACGCTCCCGGAGCCGCGCCAACGCTGCTTTATAGCCGTTTGCAAAGTGCTCGCGGGACGGGTGATTACCGGCGGCGACGCGCTCGCAACCCTGAACGCCAACGCCGATGCCTGCCCGCGAGGGCCCGAACAGCCAGGCGGGGAGGATCGATTCCGGCTCGTTCGCAGAGTGCGCCGCGTCATCAACGTCGATGGCGATCCAGTCAGCATCCGCACCGACGGCGAAACCCGCCCCATCCGCCCCACTGGCGCGCGCGCCGCCGGCCACTGCCGCGGACCACAAGTTCGCGGCCACCGCCGGGTGCGCGGCATCGGCGAGCACCGTGCGCCGCCCGCTCGTGAGCCGCGCCTGGTACTCGAGCCAACGCAGCTCTTCGCGCGGATCGAGGCCGATCTGGCTATCCGAGCCGATGCCCCAGGCGCCGCCGCGCAGGCGCCAGTCCTCGATCGGAAACAGCCCGTCGCCGAGATTGGCTTCGGTGGTCGGACACAGGCCGGCAATCGCGCCACTGGCGACCATGCGCACACGCTCGCTGGCGGTGGTGTGCGTTGCGTGCACCAGGCAATAGCGCGCATCGACATCGACCAGGTCGAGGAGATAATCGACCGGTCTCCGCCCATGTACTGCCACGCAGTCCTCGACTTCGCGCTGCTGTTCGGCCACGTGGATATGGATTGGCCGCGTGCGCAGCAGTTCGGAATCGAGCAGCTCGCATATCGGTCCGGCGCCGACAGCGCGCAGCGAATGGATCGCCACGCCAAGGCGGAAATTCTCGTTGACGCTGCGGGCGGCGAGGCTATCGAGCAACCCGGCGAACTCCTCATCGCGGTGCTGGAAGCGCAGTTGGCGCGGTGCCAGCGCCTCGTCGCGGAAGCCACCGCGTTGATACAAGGTCGGCAACAGGGTCAGGCCGATGCCCGTGTCCGTGGCAGCCGCGATCAGCGCATTCGACATCGCTGCCGAATTGGCGTGTCGGCTGCCGTCGCTGGCGTGATGCACGTAGTGGAATTCGCAGACTCGCGTGTATCCGCGCTCGAGCATTTCGACGTAGAGCCAGGCGGCAATCGCATACAGCGAATCAGGATCGATCGCGCCCGCGAAGCGATACATGCTCTCCCGCCAGCTCCAGAAACTGTCATCGGGGCGTCCGAAACGTTCCGCACTGCCGGCCATGGCGCGCTGAAAGGCATGCGAATGCAGGTTCGGCATGCCGGGCAACACGAGGCCCGGGATCCGGGTCGCACCATCAGCCGATTGATCGCTGCGGATGTCGTCCCAGCGACCGTCAGGGCCGACGCGCAAGCGGACATTTGACCGCCAGCCGTCCGGCAGCAGGGCATGCTCACAATGGAATTCGCGCATCTTGGGCCAACCGGGGGACGAACGGATTGCAGATGCTAGCGCGGCCCCGCGCGGTCGCGCCCGGGCAGTCTGCTGCGCTAGTCTGAGCCCAGACCCACAACTTACCGCAGGCACACTCATGTGGGATCGCCTCTGGCTGGCACCGCGGCTTTGCACCGGCATCGCGGGCGAGGCCCTGATCGAAGACGCGGCCATCGCGACGCAGGCGGATCACATCACCTATGTGGGCCCGGCCAAGCAGTTGCCGGATGCGCCGTCACAACTGGCGCGCGAGGTGCGTCGCTGTCCGCAGGGGCTGGTGACGCCTGGGCTGATCGACTGCCACACGCACCTGGTGTTTGCCGGCAATCGCGCCGACGAGTTCGAGCAGCGCATCGCCGGCAAGAGTTACCAGGAGATTGCGGCTGCTGGCGGCGGCATCGCGCGCACGGTGCGGGCGACGCGGGCCGCGAGCGTGGACGAGCTGTATGCGCTGGCGCTGCCGCGCGCGCGCAACCTGCTCGCCGACGGCGTGACCACGATCGAGATCAAGAGCGGTTATGGGCTCGATTTGGAGAGCGAGCGGCGCATGTTGAAAGTCGCGCGCCGTCTCGGCCGCGCCCTCGGCATCACTGTTCGCACCACCTATCTGGCACTGCATGCGGTGCCGCCGGGCGAGGATCGTGCTGGCTATATAGACGCTGCGATCAATGACTGGCTGCCGAAGCTGCATGCTGAGGGCCTGATCGACGCAGTCGACGCGTATCACGAGAGCCTTGCCTTCACCGAGACAGAGGTTGATCAGCTCTTTGCCCAGGCAGCCAAGCTCGGGCTGCGCGTGCGCCTGCATGCCGATCAGCTCGGCAACAACCAGGGTGCGGCGCTGGCCGCGCGTCATCGCGCCTTGTGCGCCGATCACCTGGAATACCTGGATGCGTCGGGTATTGCGGCAATGGCAGCGGCCGGCACGGTCGCGGTATTGCTGCCGGGTGCCTACCTGGTGCTCAAAGAGAATCGCAAGCCACCGATCGATGCGTTGCGCGCCGGCGGCGTGGCCATGGCCATCGCAACCGATCTCAATCCTGGGACTTCACCGCTGCTGTCCCTGCGTACTGCCATGCATCTCGGCATCAGCCTGTTCGGTCTGCGGGTCGACGAGGTGCTCGCTGGCGGCATGCGCCACGCAGCGGCGGCGCTGGGCTTGACTGACACCCACGGCACGCTCGCCGTGGGCAAGCGCGCAGACTTCGTCTGGTGGGATGCCGAGACGCCAGCAGAGCTCGTCTACTGGATCGGCGGCGCGCTGGCACGCGAAGTCATCGCCGGCGGCAGCACGGTGTACAGCCGCAAAGACTAGTAGTTGTTGGTTCCTGGTTCTTGGTTGCTGGCTAAACCCGTGCAGCGCCAATAGGCGGCTTGCACTTACCAACAACCAGGAACCAGGAACCAGGAACTGAGCGACTGCAAGCGTGATCGCTTGATGCCAGGAACCAGCCTTTACGCTTTCTTGAAGCTCTTCACGGCCGGGGCGGCTACCGCGACGGCAACCTTCTTGGCCTTCTGCAGGCGGCTGTTGCCATAGCTGCCCTTGAAAATCTTGCCTTTGCGACTGCGCTTGTCACCACGACCCATGAAAAAATCTCCAGAGAATTGAAAAACGCCAGCGGTTTGCCGACGCAAAACGGGTCGTGGAGACTAACAGTTGTAGCGGCGCGGGACAAACCGGAGCATTTGTGGGTCCGAACGCCTTTTCCCGCCGATGCCAACAGCGTCCGGACAAGGTCCGGACCGACCCGGCAGCCCCGATCACGCCTGCCCGGCCATGGCCGCGATCAAGGCCCCGTGGATGACCACCACCGCACCGGATAACCGCGCGCGCAATTGCATGAACCAGGCGGGCCATTCCGGCGCGGGGCGGCGCATGACGTCGAAAATGCCCATGACCGCATACAGCAGCGCAAGGACCCTGACTGCGTCCTGCGGCAGGACGAGCAGGCAGCCGACCGCCCACAGCATCGGCATGACCGCAAGGATGAATGGCCGCCACCCGGGCACGGTGAGTGCCGCGCCCCAGCGTATGCCCCCGAGAAAAGCCATCGTAGCCGCCGAATAGGCGACGAACGCGGTCAACATCAACTCGCGCACCGACGCGCGCTCGCTCAACATCGCGAACAACGCCAGCACGGCAAACGGCACCACCCCGAGCGCGCCCAGCCAGGCGGCCGACGTCGGGATCTGCCGCGACATGAATGCCCCTGGTGCGCCCACTGCTCGCAATCTCCTAAACTCAAGCTTCGCTTCAACAAACAGAGGCACTGTCCATGGAATATCTCACCGTGCTCGCGCGATTGAAACGCGATTCACCGGTCGCGTTCGCGCGCGGTTCAAAGGAAGAAGCGGCAGCACTGGCCAATTTCGGCCGTTTCTTCTCCGATTTTTCGCCCGCCAAGGTCGACAAGCTGGCTGACCTCACCTACGCCCCGCAGGTCTGGTTCAACGACACGCTGAAGACCATCCAGGGCCGCGACGCCCTGCGCACCTACCTGAAGCACTCCGCCGAAGCCGTGCAGAGCTGCCGGGTCGAGATCCTCGACACTGTGAGCAACGCGGAGGGAGACTACTTCGTCCGCTGGACCATGGTCATCCGCTTCAAGCGCTTTAAGCCCAAAGAGGAAACCCAGACCATCGGCATGAGCCACCTGCGCTTCGACAGCGCCGGCTTGGTCGTCCTGCACCAGGATTACTGGGACTCCACCGCCGGCATCTTCGAACACATCCCGATCCTCGGCGCCGCTATTCGCGCGATCAAGCGCCGCGTCTGAGAGCGGTTTCAAGGCCAGAGCATCCATCCACAGATTTCACAGATTTCCGCAGATTAAGAGCAAGGGCAATTCGTATCTGGTCCGCTTCTAATCTGCGCAAATCTGCGAAATCTGTGGATAAAAAAAGCTCTTTGCAAAGCGCCTCAGCCTCCACCCAGCGCCTTGTCGATGGCCGCGCGTAGCTCGGGGTCGTCCGGGGCGATCTTGGAGGGGAAGCCCTGGAGGACCTTGCCGTCGCGGGAGATCAGGTATTTGTGGAAGTTCCAGCCGGGTTCGCCGCCGCCTTGCTCAGACAGCTGAAGATAGAGCGGGTCGGCTTTGGGGCCGCTCACGACGAGCTTTTCGTACATTGGAAACTTGACGCCGTAGGTCAGCGTGCAGAACTCGCGGATCTCGGCTTCAGTGCCAGGTTCCTGGCCGTTGAAGTCGTTCGACGGGAAGCCCACGACTGAAAATCCCTTGGGCGACAGCTCGGCGTGCAGCTTTTCGAGGGCCTCGTACTGCGGCGTGTAACCGCACTTGCTCGCGGTGTTCACCACCAGCAGGACTTGGCCGTCGAAGCGGTCACACAATTTGACCGGGGTCTTGTCAGCGAGCGGTCGATAGCTGCGATCTAGCAACTCGCTGCACGCAGCCAGGGCGGCGTTGCCGGCAAGCGAGATTGCGAGCGCGAAGGGGATGCTGAGCATGCGAATCTGCATTGGGTCGCGTCGCCTTGGTGAGTTGCCCTTGGAGTGGTGGCTTCGCCGCGAGATTACAAGGGGCTTGGCGGTGGGGGGTGGGGGGGCGGCGGCCGCCGTTTTTTGTGTTTTGGAGCCCCCCCCAAATAAAAAACTGCGCCCCCCACGCCACACCCCCCAAA
>JANPJV010000196.1:0-17402 GCA_031425695.1 Rhodanobacteraceae bacterium
GCAGCGCGCACTTCACGATGGATTCGGTGCTGGTCAAGGCCCGGTTCTGGCAACGCTGGGCGGGTACCCCGCTGAACGAACGCCAGGTGAAGGTGCTCAATCGCGCGCTCGATGGGCTCGAAAGCAAGCTCACCAGCAGCAAGTGGGCATCCCTGGCGAAGTGTTCACCGGATACCGCGCTGCGTGACATCACTCAATTGCTGGATCTGGGCGTGTTGACCAAGGCGCCGGGCGGTGGGCGCAGTACCGCTTACGAACTGGCTGGCGGCTGAGGCGCACAGCGAGCGGCACCGTAAGGTTCCAGATTTTCTCGCGCCGAGCGGTCGAGCGGTCGAGCGGTCGAGCGGTCGAGCGGTCGAGCGGTCGAGCGGTCGAGCGGTCGAGCGGTCGAGCGGTCGAGCGGTCGAGCGGTCGAGCGGTCGAGCGGGTATACGGAATCTTTCCGCGCAATCGCGACCATCCGACTAGTCATCCGACCGACTCTGAAGTCGTGAACGAGCGTAAGTTTCGATTCGAGGACAACTCCACCACCATGAAGATGTTGATTACTGAGTGTTTTTCATACGCCCCTTGACTGGGGCGTTGTTGTTTCTGGGGTCGTGGCTGGACCTTGGACCATTTGGACAGGCGACGCGGTCAAACGCTCGACTGCCGTTCGGGCCGGAAGCGGGTTCCGGAGACGCTTTGTCAACGCTCGAAACGGTTGACGATACGGACGCATCGACGACCAGTGCTCCCACAGGGAGATACGGTTCAATCGGGTGAGATCGCAGTCTGAACCCGAAGGATTTCCCGCTGCCGCGACACGAGCGCAGCATTGCCTTCGAAGGCTTCCATCGCGTGCAGAAGCCGAAGGTGCTGGGCGGCGAGTGAGCGCGGAGCTGCTTGCGGCACCCTGCCGATCGCACCAATCGCACATCCAGGTGCACCGCGCCGCATTTTGAATAAGGCGAAATTCCCTCAGCCGTCGCTGATCGCTTCCTGCGCGGCGGTGAAACTGCGGATGCGTACTGCGGAGTCAGCCAATGGGTGCGCTGACTGCCCCTTCTCGAGGTAGACATTGAGTTTCCCGCCATCGCGGAATTTGACGACGCCCGCGCCGTCTTCCTCGAGCGAGCCCCCACCGGTGAGGGTGAAGCGCACCGGGATGGTGGCGGTACCGGCAATGCCGTGCCCGGCCACGCGCTCGGGCTCGAATTCCCATGCACGCGCTGCCTTCAGGGCAGCGAGCATGAACGGATCGTCTGGCGCTGCGGTGCCAGCGGGCGCGACCGAAGTCACCTTGCCATCGGCACCGTAGGCGATCTTGACCTCGGCCATGCCGGTGATCCCGCGGCGCAGTTCGCGTGCCGGATAGCGAGGCGGCGTGGTCTTGCGGTAGCCGATGATGATCGAGATGTCATCGATCGTCGCAATCAGTCCTTGCGGGGTTTTCCCGACTGCGACACGGATGTGCAGGGTCGCCTCTGCTGGCGCGGGCTGGCCGTTGAGATGCGCGGGCTCGAATTCGATGGCCTGCAGGCGCTGGACCATGTTTTTCTGCATCGCTTTGCTGATGGTCGGATCATTGAGCTCTGCCGACGTTACTTTGCCGGTGGCGTCGATCGCGACCTCAGCGGTCATGGAGCCCACCCAGCGCTGCTCGGCCGAAGCCGGAATGCTTGCAGCGGCCAGTAGGAGAGCGCTCAAATATCGGTTCATTCGGGATCCTCGAGATTGGGGCGGTGCGCTGGGCACCTGGTATGCATCCTCGGCGTGCCGGGGGGCAATCGATCACGCCCAGATCGCGCAGAGGAATCGGTTCATTCGGATCCTTTGATTGGCTGGAGCGCGGTAGCACCATACGCCCGGATGCACTCGCGCAGGGTGTTGTCGTGGATGTCGAGCACCTTGCGCAGCGGTGATTGGTAGCCACCGGCGAGATTCCAGGCGATCGGCAGGCGCGTCGCCGCGCAGTGTTCGAATACCAGACGGTCGCGCTGTGCGAGCTCGGCGCTCTCGAGCCAGCCGCCGAGCGGATCGTCGATGTGGGGGTCGGCGCCGGCCTGGTAGAGCAGCACGTCGCAGCCGGCAAAGCGCCGCAGGATGCCGGGCAGGTCGCGAAAGAAGGCTTGCGCATGTTGCGGGCGCACATAGGTCATGCCGAGCGTGCAATGTTCGACGCGGTTTTCCATCAGGCTTCGAGGATGTCGTCGGTGCCATCGCCGTAATGCATGTCGGCGTCGAGGATGCCGACGCGGCGCACGACGCCCTCCTCCAGCAGCACGCGCGCGGTCACCATCAGGCCATTGAAGGTGCAGTAACCGGCGGCATTTTTGTAGCCGGCGTGATGGAAGCCCGAGCACGGCGCGATCGCGACGCTGCGCTCCGCGATGGCCGCGCGCGCGGCCGCGAGCATGGCGCCGCTGGTGTACGGCAGGCTGGCCGCGACCTCCAGCGAAAAATGGCCGAAGCCATTGGGAAGCCGCCCGGCCAGGATGTCGTCGACGTAGGCCGGCGCGTGCGCCAGCGCCAATTGCGCAGCGCTGACCGGCGTTGGCTCCACGATCTCGAGCCCCGGTTCGATCGTGAGCCAGGATGCGACCACCTCGCGCGGCTTGTGCGCGCTCGGGCTGAAGGATTGCGGCGGGCCCAGCATCTTGCTCGTGTAGTGGACCTTCATGGCGGAACGGCCAGCACGCCGATCGCGCGCGGCTGCAGTGGCGGGCTCAGCGGTTCGTGCTCGCGCAGGTAATCGATCAGGGCCTGCAGCTCGGTCTGAAGCGTGGCGATGCGTGGCTGCTCGCGCAGGATCGTGAGGCCGTCGCCGCCCTCGGCCATGAAGGCATTGACGACCAATCGGTACCGCCGTGCGGGATCGACCCGGTTTTCGCCCAAGCGCAAGGAATCGCGATCGATGCGCTGTCCCGGCGGGCGGGAGGCGTCGAAGCGGTAACTGAAGCCCGCGGAGCAGCTGAACAGCGAACGGGCTGGTCGCGTGCCCCATTGCTGCTCGAGCAATGAGAGGAGATCGGCACCACTGATCTCGACCACGATCAGCTCATTGCCGAAGGGCTGGGCAGCGTAAGCATCGGCATAGCTGACCGGCTCCGAGTTCGGACTGGCCGGCAGGTGCTGGCGTACGCTCCCGGGATTATTGCAGGCGAGCTCGGCGGCGTGCGCGCGACCGGCATGCAGCTGCGCATCGGCAATGGTGCGGCCGAGGATCGACTCGCCGTTGACTTCGATGTTCATGGCGATCTGCGGCACCGCCAGGCGGGCGATCGGCCGTCGGGCGACATCGGAAGCGCGCGCGCGAGTCGCTTCGACCAGCGTGGCAAAGTGCGGATCCGTTCCAACCAATGCCGGTTCGATGACGTGATTGGATGGATGCACCTCGACGATGTTGCCGTCGCCCGGGTCGAGTTTGAGATCGATGGCCGACACCCAGTGGCCATAGGAGCCCGCCTGCGTGAGCACGCGCCCCTGGTAGCGGCAGGCGTAGGCCGTGTGGGTGTGGCCCGAGACGACCAGGTCGATTTCGGGGTGCAGCTGGTCGACAAGTCCGAGCAGCGGTCCGCGCAGGCCGGCGCAGGTGGCGGGGTCAACGGGTCCGTAGGGGACTGCGCCCTCGTGGATAAGGAGCACGATCGCGCGCACGCCTTGTCCGAGGATCTCCGGCACCACCGCATTGATGTGGGTCACCTCGTCGTCGAACCGCAGCCCGGCAATGCGCGCGGATACGATGATCTTCGGCGCACCGCTCAGCACGGCGCCGATGAAGGCGATGCGCGCCCCACCGATCTCTTCGATCGCATAGGCCGGCACCAGGCGCTCGCCGGTGGCCTCGCGAAAAACATTGGCGGCGAGATAGGAAAAGCGCGCGCCCTCGAAAGCCGCATCTCCGTGCTGGATGCGCATGAGCTCTGGCACGCCGCGATCGAATTCGTGATTGCCGAGCGAGCTAAGCCGCAGCCCCAGGCGGTTGAGTGCCTGCACGACGGGCTCGTCGCGCAGCAGGGACGACATCAGCGGGCTGGCTCCGATCAGGTCGCCACCGCCGACCAGCAGCGTGCGCGGATGCTCCGCCCGCAACTGCTCCACGCGGGCGGCCAGCGCGACCATGCCACCGGCGGGAACCAGCTCGGCCGACCCGCGGGCCTGCTGCACCGTCAATGAGCGGCTCGGCTCGAGATAGCCGTGCAGGTCATTGATCGCGAGCAGGCGCACCGAGGCGGGCGCAGCGATACGCGCGTCGCGGCGCACGGGCAGGCACGCCGCCAGCATCGTAAGCAGCGCAACGACCAGCATGGTTCGCAGCAGGTTCATGCCCCAGGCCTTGTCAGTCACGCATCCGGCGCCAAATGGCGAGCGTACCGGTCGCACGCGCATGCGCGCTGCCGACAGGCTGCGCGCTATTCTAAAGCGGTGTGACATTCCGATGACGGTCGTCATCGGGGCATCACGACACTTTTCAGGGTATGCCGTGGGGGAGCCCTGCAAAGGATACGCAAGGATTGGGATCACCCCGATCAGCTCTGTGGCGGAGTAGCGGGCAGACAGCATGAAGCGCGAACGAATTGTCGAGTTTGTCGGGGGCAGCGAGGACGAGGTCGCCTATTTGCGGCTGATGATGCGCAAGGCCGCCGGCTACCTGTCCGATAGCTGGCGCCTGCGCCGCGAGGAGGATGGCGGGGTCGATCTGTTGATCATCGATGAGATGACCGATGCCGGCGCGTCCATTCCGGGATCGGGCGAATCCCTGCAACGACGCGTGCGCCTGGTCAACAAGGCCTTCGGCATCGCCGGCATGGAAACGGTCGCGTGGCCACTCAGCCAGGAGCGCCTGACCCAATTTTTCAACATGCTGAGCGCTGCGGTCGAGCCGGCCAAGATCGAGCCAGGCCCGGTGATCCAGCACAATATCTATGACGAGCTGTTTGAAGCGGACGCCGGCGACAGCTGGCATCCGGGCGACCATTTCGTGTCGCATGCGGCCGCTGGCGATTTCCTCCAGGAGTGGTCGCCGCCACCTCGCGCGCCCGAGTCGGCGGACACCCTGCACGCAGAACAACTGTTCCGCAACGATCCCCGCGCGCGCCAGAAGGACGTGCTGCAAAGCTTCCAGCTGCACGACGACATCGGCGTCGAGGCGACCGACGGGCGCACCGCCGGCAGTGGCCTGCGCAAGGACAAGCGTATCGGCAGCGGCCTGCTGTCGGGCACCGCGCATACGTTGACGGTGGCCGAGGCGAACATGCGCTACCCGCTCGCCACTTACCTCGCCGGAAACCTGCTGCCGGGGCCATCGCGCATCGATGCCAACCAGATCGTGATCACCCTCGACCCGCGCAACCAGCAGTACTATTCGAAGGGCGCGCTGTGCGTCTTCGAGGAGTGCTGCAAGCTGGCACTGCGGCGGGGCGACTGGAAGGCGCTGGACTTTGCCGAGTTCAACGAGGTCAAGAAACAGAACCACCCGCGCCCGTTCGCCGAGCTGCTCTGGCTATGCGCGTATATCGAGGACGCCAGCGCCGGGTCGGATGAGCCCAGTCCCGATACGCGCTTTCGCCTGCTGCAGAATTTCGAGCTGCAGCGCGACTATCCGCGCGCTTCCCGAGTGGCCAGGGAGCTCGAGAAAGGCAGCACCCTCACCGACGCCGCCAGCATCGCGCGCGTGCCCCTCGCCGAAGCCCGGCGCGTGGCCCAGGCCTTTGATGTGGTCGGGTACTTGATTCCGGATTGAAGCAGGTTGCTGGTTGTTGGTTCTTGGTTTTTGCCTGTTCGCTTCAGGCTCTGCTCTGAACCAACAACCATCAACCAGCAACCAACAACCTGCTTCAAGCGGATCACGCCTCTTCCAGCTTCTCGATCTCCTCGTCGAGGCCGCGCATGTCCTCGTCGATACCGCGAACGATCTCGAACGCCTTGATCGCCTCGTCCTTGCGCCCGAGCTTCGCGAGTAGTTGTCCGCGACGGAACTGCGCGCCGGCCAGCGAGAAACGATCGGGATAGACCGGCAATGCGACCAGCGCGTCGACTTCCGCGAGCGCCGGCTCAAGCTCCATCCCGGTGATTGCCGCCCATTTGACGAACTGGTAGCGCACCGCCGGATGCGTGCCGTCGGCCGCCTTGGCAGCGTCGATCAGTTCCTTGGCGGCCGTGTAGTCGGATTTGCTGATCAGATAGCCGACGACACCCGCCAGCGCGTCCGGATGCGCCGGCTGCAGCGCGAGCGCAGCGCGGTTCTCGCGCAGCCAGCCATCCATGTCCTTGTCCGTAGCGAGCAACTGCGCCTTGGCGCGCAGGCCCTCCACCGGAGATTTTTGCCCGATGCGCTCGGCGATCTTCTTCGCCTCCTCCTTGTCGCCACCCATCATGCCGGGTGCCATCAGGTAGAACTGCATCAGCATGAATTGCGCGCGTACATTTTCCGGGTCGAGCGCCACTGCCGATTCGAGCGCCTTGCGCGAAGTCTTCGCGTAGCCCATGGCGCCGAACATTCCCGAGCTCATGGCCAGCTGGCCGGCAGTGCCACCGACCCAGAACGCCGCCTGGGAATCGTCCGGCTTGGTTTCCTGCCATTCGAGGGCGACCTCGTGCGCCTTCTCCAACTGATTTCGCGCCACCAGATCATTGATCCGGATGGCTTCGGGCGCAGCTGCGGCGGATGCAACGGTGGCGGTAAGCAACAACGACAAGGCCAGCATGAGACGCATCTAGGAGACTCCGGTTGAGGCATGCGGCCCCGATTCCTGATGGAGTGGGTGGCGCATTGCTGTGGACAATGGGATAGCGGTCGGCGACGGAATGGTTGGTGAATGAAATGTCTTTGAAGCGGCGCCCTTGCCTTCGACCGTGGTGGGTCTGCGCTGCGCGCGGACGCTTTTCAGCCCAGCTCGACACAAAGCGTCCGCGCATAGCGCAGACGCTTTTCAGCCCGGGTCGACACAAAGCGAGCTTGCATAGCGCAGACCCGGCAAAGGCGGTGCATCGCTTTGGCTGGTGGTGGGTCTGCGCTGCGCGCGGACGCTTTTCAGCCCAGCTCAACAGAAAGCGTCCGCGCATAGCGCAGACCCACCAGAGGCGGTGCATCGCTTTGGATGGTGCTGGGTCTGCGCTGCGCGCGGACGCTTTTCAGCCCGGGTCGACACAAAGCGTGCTTGCATAGCGCAGGCCCACCAAAGGCGCCAATCGATTGCCAGCGCCGCCGCGCGCGACCATGCTTCCAGCTCGCATCTGCCCTGTCACGGACGACCCCATGATCAACAACGACATTCTGCGCAGCATCCGCTTCATGCTCGATCTTTCCGATGCCAAGGTGGTCGAGATCACTGCGCTGGCAGAGCCGGACTTCGTTTTCGACAAAGAGGACGTTTCGGCCTACCTCAAGCGCGACGAAGACGCCGGGTACACGGAATGTCCCACGCCGGTCCTCGCGCATTTCCTGGATGGCCTGGTGCTGTATTTCCGCGGCCGCGATCCCATGCAGGCGCCGCGTCCGGTGGAGAAGCGCATCACCAACAACGTCGTGCTCAAGAAATTGCGCGTGGCCTTCGAGCTCAAGGATGTCGACATGCACCAGATCTTCGCCGACGTCGATTTCCGCATCTCCAAGCCCGAGCTGTCGGCTTTCTTCCGGCAGCCCGATCACAAGAATTTCCGGCTCTGCGGCGATCAGGCGCTGCGCATGTTCCTCAAGGGCTTGACCCTGCGCGTGCGCCCGGGCTGAGGGCAGAACGTTCACTTGCAATCAGCGCGGGGCATCGTAGGTCATGTTGATCGCGCAGCGATCTACTTGACAGCGCTGCTTGGAAAAAGCCGTCAAGTAGACCGCTGGCGCGGTCAACATGACCTACGTCTGCAGGTCGCGCGGCGATCGTGTGACACGTTTTGCTTTACAACCCCGCGTCCAACTCGCGTCCATCCGCGAGCTTGATGCGATGCGGCTCCCACTCGACCGTGAAGCGCGTGCCGGGATTGCGGACGAAGGCGATCTGCTGGGCATCGGCGCCGCGGTGCGGATGGCCGCAATCGAGCTCGAGCGTCTGCCTGGGCTCGAGCTCGCGCCCAGTGCCTAGATCGATCCAGCACAAGTCCATGGGCAGGTAGCTTTCGGTGTCGCGCGCCTTGAGCGAACCGCTCATTGAAAGAATGCGCTCGTTGCCGAGGTTTTCGATCCGGATGCGGGCGACGAAGGCTTCGCTCTTGTCGACCTGGTACGGGCGTTGGTAGAAGTCCGGGTCGCTGCGTGCCTGTATTTCGTTGCGCGTGAGGATCTCGGCCTTGACCACGCTCGCGCGCACGATGGCCTTCAAGGGCGCGACGCGCGCATCGCGGCGGGCGCGCAGCTCATCGGCGCCCTTCTCCATCGCTGCGGCCTTGATCTTCCAGTCGCGCTCCAGCGCAATCGCCTCGCTGAAGCTGCGCGCCGTGAACGGCTGGTCGGGGTCGGCAAACTGCGCCGGCAGCACATCGCCATTGCTGCGTTTGACGTAGGCCTCGACCAGCGCACGTTCCTCGTCCGGGAGCTTCGCCAGCTCAGCCTCCACACTGGAGAGATCGGTGGTCGCGAATGGCAAGGCAGTTCGGCGCGGGTCTCGCGCGCATTGAACCACTGCGAACAGGACGCCTGCCGCGACGACCAGGATGAGCAGGTCGCGGCCGGTCATTGGGCGAACTCTGCCAATTCCAGCTTCAGCGGTTTGCCCGGCGGATTGACCGCAATCTTTGCTGCAATCACCGGCGTGACTTTGGACAACACGCTGAAATGATCAGCATCCACGATGCGCAGGCACTGCAGCTGCGGATTTCGACTCCGTGCGCAGAGGGCATCGTAGTCGACGTTGTTCGCGGGCATCTGGTTGCCCTCGATGATGAAGGTCGGTTGACGAATGTCGTCCAGCCAGTGGATGGGCGACCGCAACTTGGCCTCGAGCGGATCCGCCGATCGAAAGTCGACCGGAATCAGTTGAGGCGCGTAGCTTTGCACCTCGGCCACCGGACCGAACGCGAACACCGCTTTGAACGGCGTCTGCATGGCGGCGGCCAGGAGCGCCAGCGTGCCGCCGGTGCTGTGGCCACCGAGGTAGATGCGTTCGGGATCGACATAGCGCAGGCGCGCGAGCTGGGCCGCGGCGGCGAGCACGTCGTCGACTTCACCGAGCAGCCATTCCTGGTTGCTTTCAGTATCGTGTCCGCCGCGCAGCGTAGGGAACAGCATGACTACCCCGGCGTCGCGAAACGCGCGCGCGGATTGGTCATTATCGGCCGCTCCCGGCGTCCAGAAATCGCCCAGTGCGCTGGAATCGCCGCCGGTCAGCCAGACGATGGCGGGGTGGCGTTCCCCGTCCTGCGGATCCGGGGTTACGAACGCGGGCAGCGTGTAGTTCTGCGCATTCTTGTAGTCACTGCGCACGAACAGTTGCGCGGGCGGCTGCGGGAGCGGCTGCGGTGCGGGGTTGCGCCGGCCGATGCGCGTCTCGAAGCCATGGCGCGCTTGCGTGAGGTGAGGTTGCCCGGCCACCGCTATGGCTGTGCGCTCGTCCGCGAGTCTCGCGGAGCGGGCCTGGTCATGCGCCACTTTCTGGGCGTTGACCGCGTCGTAGGAGGCGCGGGTGATGCAGTCGTAGAGACCATCGATCTCATAGCCGTCGCTCATGGCGCGTTCGCGCGCATCCACCGTCACCAGCCGCGGACCCGCGCAGAAGCTCTCGTCGATCGGTGGACCCGGCCTGCGCAGGCCTTTGGCAAGAAACATTGCGAGGAAAATCAATGCACCGAACACCAGGAGTACCCTCAACAATGACGACATCTTGCGGCGCCCGTTCCGGAGGCCAGTGAAGATGCCTGCGCCGGGACGCTTCGTCCAATCGCGTGAGCGCTGGCATTGACCGCGCAGCCCTGCCTCGCCGAGTCTCGGCTACATGACCCACGCGCTTGAAAATCCGATCTGGCACGCGCTGGCCGACAGTCAGTCGCACCTTGCTCAGTGTCGCGGCAATGTGCGCCGCTTTCCTGCCGAGATCGCGCCCTTCGTTGCGGTGCCTGAGCCGTCCGCGAGCGATCCCGACGATCTGCGCGAATTGGTGGCGCCTGGCGAAACGGTGGACTTCGTGGCGGTTCGCCCGCAGCTCGACGACCGCTGGGACGTGGCCGACTGCGAGCTCATCGAGCAGATGCATATCGACGTGGCCGTCCCGGTTCCGCCCGGCGGCGACATCGTCGTGCTCGGGGATGCGGATGCGGAGGCGATGCTGGCGCTGACCAAGCTGGTCTATCCCGGCTACTTCCGACCGCGTACGCGTGAGCTCGGCCGTTACTTCGGCATCAAGATCGATGGCAGGCTCGCCGCGATGGCCGGAGAGCGCATGCAGATCGGGGATTACCGCGAGATCAGCGCGGTGTGCACGCACCCGGAGCAGCTCGGGCGCGGCCATGCGCAACGCTTGGTCGCACATCTCGTAGAGGCCATCCGCGCGAAAGACCAGCGCCCGTTCCTGCACGTCTCCGCCCAAAACACCCGCGCCCTCGCGCTCTACCGGCGCCTCGGCGTTCGCACCGAGCGGGGGATTGGGATCTGGCTGGCGATGCGGGGATAAATGCTCCCCTCTCCCCCAAAGCATGGGAGAGGGGAGCCAGAAATATCGACGCGAGCCTCACTTCACCTCTGCAAACACATACTCGTGCTGGCCATCGCGCACGATCAACTTGCGCACGCCGTCTTTGTCGGCACGCACGAACGGGAAGCCGGCGGCGACCGGGTCGATCGTGACGAAGGCGAGGCTGCCGTCCGGCTGCGGCTGGGTGGCGACGTCGGACGAGAATGCACCGACGTCGAAACGTGCCTTGCCACCCTTGCGTGTGACCACGAGCTCGCCCAACGCCTCGCTGTGATAGCGCGGGGCGAGGCCCGCAATCGCTTCAGAATCGGCCGGCACCTGCAGCAGCTTGCGGTAGGCAGCGAAAGCGGTGCGATTGGCCTTCCCGGCGGCGGCGGCGCTGGCTTCCGCAATCGCGTCGCCATCGAACATCAGTTCGTTCAACCGGCGCTTGAACGGGCCGCGCATGAAGACGCCTTCGTCGGCGTTGGTCAGGATCACCGCGCCCACCTTCTGCTCCGGCCACCACATCATGTTGGAATGGAAGCCGCCCATGTCGCCGCCATGGTCGATCACGGTGACGCCGTCGCCCTTGTCGACCATCAACGCCATCGCGTAGTCGCGGTCCACGCCGAGCGAGATCTGCGCTTCGCGCCGCTGCAGCAACGCGTCTTCGCCGATGTAGCGGCTGCCGTCCGGCTTGAGGCCCCGGTCGATTTCCATCTGCACGTACTTGAGGAGGTCATTCACCGTGCCCCAGGCCGCGCCGGCGGGACGCGAAGCGACGATGGTGTCGTTGAGACCCATCTCCATGATTTCGACCTTGCGATCGATGTCGTACCCGTGCGGACTGGCGTAGTTGCCGGTCTGCGCCTTCGCGTAGTCGAAGGTGGTGTTGGTCATGCCGAGCGGATCGAACACCAGCGACTGCATCGCCTGGTCGTAGCCCGCACCCAGTTCGCTGCCGGGATGCGCGACCTGTCCACCGATGAAGCCGGCAGCAGCTGCCATCGGATTGGAATACTGGAACAGTTCGCCGAATCCGCTCGTCGGTTGCATGGTGGCCAACGTCGACATCACTGTCTGTGGCGACTGCTTTTCACCTTCGAACAACCACTCGAAATCCTGCCGCGGCAAGCCGGTGCAAGCGCAGATCAGGTGCTTGACCAGCACCTGGTCCGTGGTCGCGTCGCTGCCGAGCTTGAACGTCGGATAGACATCCTTGGCGCGCGCGTTCCAGTCCAGCTTGTCGGCATCGACCAGCTTGGCCAGCATCAGCGTGGTCAGCGCCTTGGTGTTGGACGCGATCATGAAGCGCGTGTCGCCATCCACCTTGCCCGACTTGCCGAGCGTGCGCACGCCGAACCCGCGGGACAGCACCACCCTGCCATCCTGCACGATGCCGATCGCGACACCCGGCACCTCGAAGTCCTCGCGCATCTTTTCGATGAAGTCGCTGACCTTCTTGAGCCGCGCGTCGTCGAGCTTGTGCGCCGTGCGGCCGGCGAAGCTCTCGCGGGTGTGCCCCGCGGGTTGCAGGCGCTGGAACAGCTTGCTGAACTGCGAACTGCGCTTCTCGGCGAGGGCCTGGTCGAAGTCGACGACGACCACCGTCCAGGACTTGTTGTTGCGATATGCCGCCGCGCTCACCGCACGCTTCGCGTTCTGCGGCACGTCATACTCGTAGAAGCGCCGCTGCTCCCAGCCATCCCGCGGGGCCGCATCCGTAGCCACCACGAACTTCGGCGTCAGCTTAAGCAACTTCCAGCCTTCCGCAACCGCGGCATCCGGATCGTCCGCACTGGAGTCCAGGATGGCGAAGCGCGACCCATCCGCTTCCGGCGGCGTCAGCACCACCGCCTGGCCCTCGACCCGTTGGCCCCAGCCGTCAGGCAGCAGAAACGTGGCCTTGGCGCCGGGCGTCGATGTCGGCGCTGCAGCTGTCGTGGGAGCGGGCGCGCCCGCGATCTTTGCATCTGCTTCTTTGGCCGGCTCCGCATCCGCAGCAATAGCCGGCAGTGACATCAGCGACAACGACGAAGCCGCGGCGATTGCGGCGATATGAATAAGGCGGGACATGACTTTTCCTGGTCGGGCGGCACGCGCGTCGAGCGTGAACGATATCCGGTCCAGCCGGTGGCGGGGGAAGTGGCTTGCGACCTGTTTGGTCGGGATCACGATCGTAGAGCAGAGCTTGCTCCGCTGCTCTTTGAAGACCCGCATCGTCCCTGCTCGCTAGTTGCGCACGCAGATGGCATTCACCGCGCCACGAACCCGGGGAGTCCAGACTCCCACTGCCGCCCGGATGCGGGCGCGCACACGTTCCGCTGAATCGGAGGCTTTTGCCATGCATTTCCGCAATATTGCGAGCTTGCTCCTGGTGCTCATCGCGTCAGCCGGTTGCGCAGCGCCGGACCCGCCTGACCCGGGGCCCGGACCCGACCAGGGCACGCCCACTGCCCCGACCCCAGCCGTCGTCGAGGTCTTCAAGCCGACCAATGGTCGGCAATGCGAGAACGACAGTGTGCCCCTCGAGGAACACGCCGCCGAACTCCAACGCGCCGGTGTCGCCATCGCGAACTCGCGCACCGGCATGGTGCCGGGGATCGATGTCGTCATGCAGCTTTGTGGCTCGCCAACGCAGACCGCCAACTACTTTTCGATCAACCCCGCCGACCTCGAGAAAGCCGAGGCGATCGGATTTCGCCGTGCGTCCGAAACCGTCGTGGCACGCGACGCGGGCGCAATGTGACCTACGTTCTGGGTTGCCTTCAAAGCGTCAAGTAGTCCGCCTAGCGGACAACATGACCTACGACATCGAGAGCGCCGTTGAGTCCACCTGAAAAGCGTCCGCGCGCAGCGCAGACCCACCAAAAGCGCCCTCTCCCCTGCAGCATGGGAGAGAGGGCATTACCAGTACCACCATCACTTCGGCCGATACCGATCCCGCAGCTCCGCTTGCCGTGAGCGCATGGATTGTGGGCGGCCCTCGATCCACATGGCGGTGGCGACGCTGGTGACCTCGAGCGGATCGCCGGACCAGAGGACCAGGTCTGCCTGGTATCCAGGTGCGATGCGACCGAGCTGGCCGCCCAACCCAAAGATCTCCGCCGGGCTGTGCGTGAGCGCGGCCAGGGCGGCTTCCCAGGGCAAGCCATAGGCGACTGCGACGCCAGCGCCCTGGCGCACCTTGCGCGCGTTGTGGGTGGCGTCGCCGGACTGGGTAAAGGCAAAGCGCACGCCCGCGCGGTGCAGGCGCGCCGCGTTCTCGAGCGTGGCGCCGAGCTGGTCGAAGCTGCCCGGGAGATTGGTGAGCGCATCCAGCAATACGGGAGTGCTGGATGCCTTCAGCGCGGCCGCTTCTTTCCAGGCCTCGCTGCCGCCGATGATCACCGCGCGGCTGCCGGTGCGACGGGCGAAGGCGAGGACCTGGCGGATGTCGGCTGCGCGGTCGACCTTGAAACCGATGCGTCCACCACCGAGATACTCAGCCAATACTTCGCGGCCGGCCGCGGTGAGCAACTGGTAGTCGCTGTCGCGCAGCGCCCGATTGCCGGGACGCGCTTCGCGGGCGCTTTGCTCCAGCAGCATGTACTGCGCCGCGCGGCTGCTCCCGCTCATCGCGGCGGCGTCGCTGCCGAGATCGATGATCAGGATCTCGCTCTTGTCGACGAAGGCTTCGCTGCGCCCGTCCAGACGCGCAACGGCACCGATGCCGGCAAATATGCTGCCGCCTGCACCCGGTGCAACGAGCGCGAAGCCGATGCCTTCGACGCGGTTGACGCCGATCACCATGGACGCCGGATTGAACGCCGGCCGCACGTCGAACTCCGGTCGCGGCAGTGCTGTCTGGGGGCTCGCGCCAACAGCGGGCGTGTAGACGTTGTCGACCGTGCTCGGCTCGAGCGACACCTCTTCGACGCCGAGGGCGGTCACGCCGCCGAACAGGGCCGGTGTGAGCGCGCGGCCTTCGGCTTCGACCACCTGGGTGCCCGGAGCGGCGAGCCCCTTGCCGACCGCGACAATGCGGCCGGCGCGGACGTGCACGTCGGTGCCGTCCAGGGTTCCGGCGGAGTCGACGGTGTGCACGCGGGCGTTGCGGATCAGCAGGTCTTGGGCGGCCACTGGAAGGGTGCAGATTCCCAGAAGCAAGGCGAGAAGCACAGCAGAGGCGTCGCGGCCATGGCCGCTCCTACGACGGAAGAGTCGACTTAAAGCGTCCGCGCGCAGCGCAGACCCACCATGAGCACACGCGCCCAGCGCAGACCCACCACAGGCACTCGCGCGCAGCGCAGACCCACTACAGGCTCCAGGCATCACGGCGACACCTCCGCGCCCGGCTGCCCGAGCATGAAATCCGACGCGGGCATGGCCTTGGGACGGAGCCGGTCGTGGACGAGCGCGCCATCGATGAAGACCTGGTCGGCGCGTGCGTAAACGCTGAACGGGCTCTGGTTCCAGATCACCACATCGGCCATCTTGCCGGGTTCGAGCGTGCCGACGCGGTCGGCGATGCCGAGCGATTTCGCGGCATTGGCGCTGAGCCAGCGCATGGCTCTTTCGGGAGAAATGTTGAGGCCTGCCTGGTTGCCACGTGCCATGGCCTTGGCTGCTTCCTGGTTGAGGCGCTGGATGCCTTCGGACGAATCGGAGTGGACGATGGCGCAGCCGTTCTCGGGATGATCGACGAAGGCAATGTTCTCCCAGATGCCGTCGAAGGCCTCCATCTTGAAGCCCCACCAGTCGGCCCAGAGCGCGCCGCAGACGCCTTCCTGTGCCAATCGGTCGGCCAGCTTGTAGGCTTCGACGCCGTGGTGGAATGCAGCAATCTTGAAGCCGAATTCATCGGCCAGGTCGAGCATCACCGCCATCTCGTCGGCGCGGTAGCAATGGATGTGCACCTGGATTTCGCCGGCCATGGCCGCGACCAGCGTTTCGAGGCGCAGGTCGCGCTTGGGCGGTGCCGGCGATTTGTCGTCCTTGTCCTTGTCCTTCGACTTCTTGCTGCCGGAGCCTTTCTCGCGCTCGTAGTCCTGCCATTGGCGACGGTAGTGTTGCGCGTCTGCGAATGCCTGCCGATACCCGGCGACGTTGCCCATGCGCGTCATCGGCGCCTGTCCCTTGCCGCCGTAGAACCGCTTTGGATTTTCGCCGCAGGCCATCTTCAAGCCGTGCGGCGCGCCGGGGAATTTCATCGCCTGGTAGGTCGTCGCGGGCACATTGCGCAACACGACGCCGCGCCCGCCGATGAGGTTTCCAGAACCGGGCAACACCAACATCGTGGTGACCCCGCCCGCCAGCGCGGTCGCAAATCCTGGATCCTGCGGCCACACCGCATGCTCGGCCCAGACGCCGGCGGTGACCGGGTCGATCATCTCGTTGCCGTCCTGATGCGCGGTGACGCCCGGGCTGGCATACACGCCAAGATGCGAGTGCACATCGATGATGCCGGGCGTGACCCAGCGGCCTTTGCCGTCGATGACCAAAGCGTCGCCCGCATCGAGTCCCGCACCGATGGCAGCAACCTTGCCGTCGCGCAGCAACACATCGGCGTTCTCCAGTCGGCGGCCGGTGCCGTCGAGCACGGTGGCGCCACGGATCAGCGTGGCCTCACTCGCACGCGGGACATAGGTGGATTGCCAGGGTTCGGCAATTGCGGCGGTGCCGGAGAGCACGCACGCGACGATCAAAAAGAGGGATCGGGTCACGAACGGTTCCAGTGGGTGATCGGGGGGTCGATCTTTGCCGGGCGGAGGGCGGGGGGCAAGGCCGCGTAGGGCGGTGTGGCGCGAAGCGCCTCACCGCCGATCCGGCGACAGCATCGCGGCCATGGCCGCTCCCACAGATGTAACGCGGCGTAGTGCTGCGCGCACTCCAGCGACACCGCCGGAGAACGCGCAAAAGCCGCGCGTACTCCAGCCTACAACCGCAATCCCGCCAGTGGATGCGTGTACCACCTCTTCTTCGGCGACGAAATCCCGCGCACCTCGCCATCGGCGCTGGAGACATCGGCCACCGGCGGCGCCCCGCCCGCCGGCGGCCAGGTGAGCTCAGGCAGCTTGCGCTTCTGCAGCTCTCCGTTGAGCGCCGGCAGCGAATCCTTGCTGAGCGTGTCGAACTCGGCACTGATATCGGCCAGCTGCGATTCGAGCGCTGCAATGCGAGCGATCTGGTAGTCGCCCGGCCTGCCCTCGTAGCCGAGGATGGCGCCGTAGAGTTGATCGGTGTGCTCGCGCAGGCGTTCCTCACCGGTGATTGCCCCGCCCTCCTTGGTCGCGACGATCTGCTTGCGTACGACGTCAGCGTCATCGACGAACTTCTTCAGCTGGCCGCCGAGCGCATCGTCGGGCGGCAGTTGACCCGCGATCCCGCCAGCCATCTGGCGCAAGTACTGGATGCGATCGGTCAGCGTCGTCATGTCGCCGAACAGCTTGTGCACGCGCATTGCCGCATCGAACTGCTGCTGGCGGTCGGCGAGCGTGTACGTGGCACGGCGATCGAGACCGATATCGAGCTTGGTCTCGTACACCTGCTTGTTCTTGGTGAGGCGAACCGTGTACGTGCCTGGCATCACGCGCGGTCCCGACAGACCCGAGCCGGCCAGTTGCGCCGCCTTCGGCACCCGCG
The DNA here is from genome assembly GCA_031425695.1 of Rhodanobacteraceae bacterium. Classification (GTDB taxonomy): domain Bacteria; phylum Pseudomonadota; class Gammaproteobacteria; order Xanthomonadales; family SZUA-5; genus JANPJV01. The sequence continues at coordinate 17,208 of JANPJV010000196.1, forward strand.
GCGGCTTGACGCGCATCGACCAGCTCACGCGATTGATGCCTCGGCGTTTGCTCGCCGGGATGTTGTCGATGACCTTGCCGGACGGATCGAGGATCTCGAGCTTGAGGTCGCCGAACAGGTGGCTCGTGCGCTGGTAATAGGTGATGACGGCACCGCCGGGTGCGTTCTCGCCGACGAATTTCGCATCGCCGTCCG